>JBILJP010000032.1:0-21263 GCA_044377135.1 Fluviicola sp. | reverse complement strand
TATCGTGGAGTAAACCTGCTCTTTTAGCAATCTTCACGTTCAAGCCCAACTCAGCAGCCATGATAGCACACAAGTTGGCCACCTCGCGGCTGTGTTGCAAGAGGTTTTGTCCGTAACTGGAACGGTATTTCATACGACCGACCATTCGGGTCAATTCGGGATGCAATCCGTGAATACCCAAATCGATACACGTACGACGACCGGTTTCAGCAATTTCTTCTTCGAGTTGTTTTTTGGTTTTAGCCACCACCTCTTCGATACGAGCCGGGTGAATACGTCCGTCGGAAACCAATTGGTGCAACGCCAAACGTGCCAACTCACGGCGAACCGGGTCGAAGCACGAAAGGATAATAGCTTCCGGTGTATCATCAACAATAATCTCTACTCCTGTTGCAGCTTCCAGGGCGCGAATATTTCGACCTTCACGACCAATGATACGACCTTTCACCTCATCTGAATCGATGTTGAATACCGAAACCGCATTTTCAACCGCTTGCTCAGAGGCAACACGCTGAATGGTTTGGATCACGATGCGTTTTGCTTCGCGATTGGCATTCAATTTAGCTTCTTCAGTGATTTCTTTGATGTGAACCATTGCAGCTGTTCTGGCTTCGTCTTTCAACGATTCCATCAACATGTTTTTCGCTTCATCAGTAGACATACCGGTGATTTTGGTCAACTCGGCAACACGTTTTTGGTGCAATTTCTCCAATTCCTGCTGACGCAAATCGTTGGCTTGCAATTTCGAATTTAGTTCGGTTTGAATTTTGTCGGTGTCTTTCTCTTTACGAGCCAACTCCTCCAATTTCTGATTCACCGCTTTTTCTTTACTACGTGCTTTATCTTCTAACGATTGCATGCGACGCTCGCGGTCTTTCATTGTTTCTTCGTGATCTTCTTTGAGTTTCAGAAACTTCTCCTTCGCCTGAAGGATTTTCTCTTTTTTCAATGCTTCGCCTTCCAGTTCGGCTGTTTTCACCACTTGCTCATTTCGTTTCTTGAGCATTGTAATCTGAATCAAATAAGCTACCACCGTTCCGGCCACTAATCCGATTGCCCCTCCTATAATTAATTCCATCTTGTTTTTATAAAATAAAAAATCCCACAGCTTACGGGATGATTCACGCAAACAAGTGGGAAAAAGAATGATAATCGGCTTATGACAATACGTCGAGATCTTCAGCTAAACGCTTTAGTTCTGCGGTCACTTCGGTATAATCCGGAGCAGTAGTATTGTTTGAAGCGGCAGCAGGCCGACCACTTTTAGTAGCCAACTGCAATGCCGTCATTGCCAATAAATCTTGCATATCTCTAACAGCAAAATTTTCCTGAAGTTGCTTGATGGCCTTATTGATATCGTCGGCGGCTCGCTGCACTTTCTCAACTTCCGATGCTTGCACCGTAAGCGGGTAAGTACGACCAGCTACAACCACTTTCAAGGACACTTTACTCATTCACTATTTTTAATTGTTGTATGCAGAAATCAATTTCTTTCACCAACCCATCAATCGCAAGATCTTTTGAAGGATCTTCCTGCGGTTGTAGGACTTGTTCACGCTGTTCGTTCAGCAATTCTTGCAGTTCCAGCGACTGAGCACGTAACTCTTCAATAGTCGCGGTGTGTTCTTGCACTAATTCCTCCAGACGTATTACTTCAGTTGACAACGAACTACAACGTTCACGCTCTACAACCAACTGTTGGTGCAACTCGCGCGATTTATTGCGGATTTGTTCGATGTAAGTTCTGAATTCTTCGGTCATCCGTTCAGCATTTCTACAAAATTAACAGCTTAAACCGTATTCGCAACACTTTTCTGTGAAGTTGTTCACAGACGGCATTGAATAAGCGGTTTGTTACTGCTTTGCAAATGTCACTAAGGTAGTTGAATTACCACTTTCGTTGCGTTTGAGCTTCATCAGGTTTTTCTTGATTTCCAATACCTGCCAATCATCCGAAAGGTATTCCAAGCCGTCTACTGCCGGAAAACTCAAGTACAACAATGCCGGATTTTTGTCGCCACCCAATTCCCATGTACCGTCTACGCTGGTTCCACCGCGCACTTCCACCTGACCGTCGTTATCAAACACAAAGTTGTCGAGTGCATAGTTTAAGGTCACCACATCCGTACCAATTGTAAATGACGTAATGCGCCATGTACCTTCTGTTATTCGTTTTTCAACTTTTCGAGGAGTTGTATACTTGGAGCATCCTGCAAGGGATACGGCCAATACAACCATTATCATCAACTGTTTCATCTATCTGACTATTAAGTAGTTTCACTCAGGCTGATTCATGATTTAGTATCAACCCGAATCTCTGTACGTAAAAATAAGACAGTTGTTCCATTTTCCAAAAAATAACGGATGATCGGTCAAATAGATCTGCTGCGAGCATCGCCTAAAAATAGGTGGCGAATCCTAGCTGAAAACCACCGGTCAACGATGGAGCGTTCCCCAGAATATCTTGTTGCGAAAGGTAACGGTAGTTGAAGCGAAAAACGGTTTGCGCACTTGGCCGGAAACTGATTGCCGGAACAATACTCCACACATCTTCTGAAATAGTTCCGCCGGTTTCATTGAATCGTCCCACATTCCAGTCAGTGTATTCGAAGCGACAAGCAAGATTGAGCGTTGCGTTTTTCCATCCAAAGATTGTTCTGGTCAAAATGGGTTGAACCACGTCTACAAATCCGCCATGCTGTTGATTTCCGAACTGTTGTGTGTAGGTGCCGGGAACATCTATAAAAATCCATGCCCATTCGGCAATAACGATTGTTTTACTTTTAGAAATGGTGGTATTAAAATCAACTGCGGCTACATCAACTCGTCGTTTTTTATCGAGCTGCAAACCGTCGTCCTGAAACTTATTGTACACTCCCCCCATATAGGAAAGCCCCAATTCTCCGATGTTTTTTTGGCGAATAGCAACCTTTCCCGTTAGGAGTGGCAGTCCGCTGTTGATTTCCTCGAAACGCTCGGGATTTGCCTTTGCCGACGGAAGAAACGTTTTGTTTTGTTCGTTGTCAATAATGGAATTATCAAAATTGCCGGATAAATAGGCTTCATAACCAATCATCCAATTGCCGCGGTAATTTTTTCCGTAAAGACCGAATCCGGAATTGCTCCAGGTGGCCGGTAATAACTGTGTGGCAGAAATAGGTCTGTCTACAAATTCCCATTTCGGGCCATCGTGATTTTGATTAAACGCACCAATGGGATTCATGATGATTCCTCCTCTGAAATTGATCAACGGATAAAACTCCACATCGAGCGAAGCAAATTCCAGGGAAATTTCTTTTCCGCCTTCTTCGAATTCAATTTCGCTCAAAAACTTAATGCGTCGGGTGATGGCCGAGGAAACAAAGAGGGTCATTCGTCGCACCTGAAACTGATGCCCTTCGGTTACGCCATCTGTTACCAAATATTGCCAATTGGCTTCCAAATAACCGCCGATTGCTACCGGAGTTTTACCGAGATTTAAAAAAGGGCGATTGTAGACCGCATCCATGTTCAAGGCCGGCTTCGATGTGTCTTTGGGAATTCGAACAAACAAGGAACTGTCGACCTGAGCGGTTGTTATGGAACTAGATCCTAGAATTAATAAGAAAACTTGTGTGATTTTTGATGCTTGATGCTTGATGTTTGATGAGGACATCCATCCAAAATCAAACATCCAACGTCCAACATCTTCTTTAAAAGAGTTCATACCAAGGAAATTTTTAGCTGTTTAGTATCGATTCGAACTGGGAAATCGCGTAGTTTTTCGGTAGCAGGACCGCCTTCAACAACACCGCGATTACTGAATTCACTGCCATGCGCCGGACATTGTATTTTGTCTCCGAACACCTGTAATTCGGCTCCCTGATGGGTGCATTTCAGGTAAAGTGCGGTAAATTCCGTTTCGCTGAATCGATAAATACAAAGTGGAAATTGCAGCGCATCGTTGCGCACAATGATGTATTTCCGAAAACCTTGTTCCTTTTTTTTGGCGATCTCAAATTCAGCGAGGTCAATGACCAATTCAGACTGATCGATGGTTCCGGGAACAATTTTACCAGTAGCGCAACTCTGCAGAATAGTCGCAATGGCAATTCCATTGAGGCAGGCATAACCGCACGATCGCATAAAATCTCTTCTGTCCATTACAACGACAATAAGTACGTGATTAACGAACTGCGATCATGTTCATTCAGGTTTTGGTACAATCCACGACTAGTGGCCGCTTCACCTCCATGGAGTAAAATAGCTTCTTCTATGCTGTGCGCTCTTCCGTCGTGCATCAGAAAAAAAGCTCCACCTTGAGAAAGAGCAGACAATCCTAAACCCCAAAGCGGAGGCGTTCGCCATTCGGCTGTTTTGGCACTTCCCTCGGTATAACCATCGTTCAAACCGGCTCCCATATCGTGTAGCAGTAAATCGGTAAACGGGTGAAACTCTTTGTTTGAAAGCGCAGCTATGGGCGAATATCCGGTTGCTAAGGTCGGTTTATGACAGCCCGTACAATTGAGTTGATTAAATAGTGCTTTACCTTGCTGCACCTCCGGATTATCTTGATCTCTTGGGATGGGTGCTTTGAGTGTGCGTAGGTAAAAAACCAAGTCCAGAATGGATTGATTGGTAATTTCCGGATCAATTGCCTGATGGGTATACACATCAACCGGATTGTAGGAAGAAGCAATCCCCATATCCTGATTGTAGGCATTGACAGTTTGATGCAACAAGTCGTAAGCCGCGGCTTTCTTCCCGAAACGACAGATGTATTTTCCGTTTTGGGTGATGGAATTGGAGCGTGGTGTCACATAATCGGGGATTGTGATCCAGTTGGGAACACCTGAAATGCCATCACCATCTGCATCGTTCGGATCGGCCATTGCTAAGATGGTGGCGTCGGTTACAAAGTCTAAAAATCCCAACCCGGTATTAGCAGGTGGTGTAAACTTTGAAAACGCAGCTCCCGCAGGAATTTGCTCGGGCATATAACCCGGGAGCGCTTTGTTTTGCAATTGAGGTCCGCCGAAATCAAGATACTGATTACCAAATTCGTCTGGTTGCCCGAAACGTGTAAGGGTTGTTGAAGGATGTCCTTTTCCGTCGCCGGCATGACAACTCACACAACTGCTGGCAACAAACGTAGAACCCAAGCCTTTGGCAGATGTGAATACTTCGGTAAACGCCGCATCGCCTTTTAAGAATCGTGCGGTTTCTTCGGTGGTTAATCCTTCAACCGGACCATCGAGCACTTCGCTTTCGTGAGGGGCCTTGGGTAACAACTTTTTGCACGAAATGAGAATTACCAGCACAGAAAAGACAAGAAACAACAGGGTATTTATTTTCATTGCATCGATTTTTCGATACAAATATAAATATGTTTAAGAATATTAAACAATAAAATTAGTCTTGTCTAAAAATATTTTATCATTGAATCATAAAGCTTCCCACAGGTTCACAGATATGGCTCGGCTAATGCTTACGCTGATCGCGTGTCGCCAATAGCTTCAGCGATGGCACAAGCTTCAGTAATGGCGCAACGAAAATGCTACAATTAGAATTATATGATTTGTTGACGATTCTTTTTTGATTTTGCCACAGATTGCCCAGATTTTCACAGATGAAACCCACAACTCCGTTTGAATACTATACGCTAGCGTATAGTCCCAATATCTGCGGCATCTGTGGCACGTGTCAGTCACGACTAAGTCGGAGACGCCCTAAGGATGATCTGTGGCAAACTATAACTGCTGTTATTATTCTATTTTGAAAAATGGTTGTTTGTGTGACATAATCATTATATCGTACTTAACTTAATGACATTGCCAACAGGCGGAAGCTAAATTCGTGTATTCGGGGGAAACAAATGTCTCGGCTAGCCGAGACAACTTCAGTTTTTACAACATCCATCTCGCTGTTCATAGCCCTTCGGATCGGCAGGTACACCATCGGCATCGAAACCGAGCTTTGCAATTTCCTGACGAATTTTATCCGGCGTAATCAATTTGGGTTTGTAGACAACGGTGGTGGTTTGATCTGCTTCATTGTAGGTTACCAATTTGATTCCTCGAACGAAATACAGGTCCTTTTCCAATTTTCCGCCACAACTTTCGCATACTTTGCAGTGATTGCAGGTGGTTGGTGTCTTTACAATGATTGTTTCTTTACTTTGAGCACTTGTCATTAGTGTAATGAATAGCGATCCGATTATCAAAAATAGTTTCATCTTGTTTGTTTTTAATTGTCTAAAAATACTGCTTCGCACACCTTCATCATTCCAAATTTGGTGTAACGTTGAATTAATGTTCGTGTCCCTCGCCTTCTTCTCCGTTTTTCATTTTGCTGAGGATATCATACGCTCCATTGACCACAATTTTAGCGTTTTTCCAATTGCGGTTGGTTGGTAACATAACTTCTGTATATCCCAATTCGCTTGATCCGGTGGTCACTTCCACCATTTCAAACAAGTGTTCACCAGCATGATCGGCTTTACCTTCGGTGAAAATGTACTGAGTACCTTCAAACTCAACAATAGCTTTATCCGGCAACGCGGTAACCGATCCGCCTTCGCTTTCAATTAATGCTTTGAGGTACATTCCGGGAAGCAATTCACGGTCTTCTTTGTCTAAATGGCAATGAATATTTACCGTGCGTTCTGTGCTAATTTCCCTTCCGATCAAATACACAGTAGCCGTGCGTTCTTTGTCTTCATTGGCCAGGGTAAAGCGCACTTTTTGCCCCACTTTCACTTTCGGAACATCCTTTTCAAAAATAGTCAACTCCGCATGTAAATGGTCGGTGTCGGCAATTTTAAACAACACATCGGCGGGTGAAACATAAGCACCGATATTTGTATTTACCTGTGTGACATAACCGTTAATTGGCGAAAACAACGATGCCGAATGCTGAATATTTCCGCGCTCAAGTGACGAAATGGAAATATTCATGAGCTGCAATCGTGCCTTTAGTCCGTTTACGCGAGCACGCATGCTTTCGTATTCGCTTTTTGCTTTTTGAACGGTTTTCTTTGCGTTGGCATTACCGGCAGCAAGCTCTTCCTGACGTTCGTATTCCAGTTTCAGGTATTCGAGCTGACTTTTAAAGTCGAGGTAATCTTGCTGCGTATCGATGAAATCCGGATTTTGAATGGTTGCCACCACCTGACCTTTCCGCACTTTCATTCCCTGCAACAATTCGGTGTTTTTGATGGTGCCGCCGAACGGCGATGAAATGGAAACCAGGTTTTGGGGTGGAACGTCCAGCATTCCGTTTACGCGAATGGTTCCGCTGATCGATTTCATTTCGACCGTGCCCAACTGAATGTTGACGGTTTTGTATTGTTCGGCGGTCAATTCAACGCTGTTTTCGTCTTTGTGGTGTTCTTCCTGTACTACAGGCGTTTCCTCGGAACCACAGCTTGCAACGAACAAGAGGATGCTGATGATTCCGAATTGAATGATTGATTTCATATGCTTTATGTTAAATGCGTTCACGTAATTATTGTCCGATCAGGAACTGAATATTGGCGACACTCAGGTTGGTTTGAAGCATTGCCAGCAGTTGTTTTTCCATGATCTCGTTTGCTGTTTTGAGATTGAGCAGGTATTCGGGATAACCGATTTCACCAAGTGCGTAAGCCTGTTTGCTGGTTGATAAAATCAACTGAGCACTCGGAAGGGCCGATTGATTGTAGTAAGTCAGGTTACTTTGGTTGCCGATGTATTCCTGAACCGCCTGAAGGTATGCGCCTTGTAAATTGGCTTGAGTCGCTTCAACATTTCCCTGGGCTACTTTTCCAGCCAACGCCGCCGATTTGACTTTGGCATTGTAGGCATTAAAAAACAGCGGAATAGCCAATCCGACCTGAAAACCTTGAAAGCGTTTTGACGCATCGAAGTACATTTCCTGACCATCAACCGTTTGGGTCCCGATCAAGGTTTGATTAAAATAACCCAATTTAATATCCGGTAAACCATTGGCAATTTCAACTTTGCGTTGTTTTTCTGCAATGTCAATTTGCTGTTGCATCAAGGCCAGTTGCGGATTCTCTTTGATGGCCGCAGAATCGACCGCTGGAATAAACGCCTGTTCTTGTAATTCCGTTTCCGAAATAGTCACCGGTTCATTGCTCCCGAGCAAGGTTTGCAAAAAAGAAGCATAACGCTGTTGATTGGCCGTGTTTTGTGCCAATTGATTCTTGATATCACTGACTTGCGTTTCAGCCGTTGTTTTTTCCAATGCAGATCCTTCACCGGTTTTAAAACGAAGCGATGCCACCTGCACGAAATCGGCATAAATACTGTCTTGACGTTTTAATACCGCTGCTTCATCGTGCAGAAATTGCAGGTAAAAATACGTTTGGCGAATCTGATGCGTGAGTTCGTTTTTGGTAATGGCGGTTTGCAGTTTACTTTGCTCTATCAGCGCGTTCCCCAAAGCCGCATTGGCAGAAAAAACAGTTGGAAACGGAATGCTCTGCGAAATGGTGAGATTGTTGTCGGCGCGGTTGATACTGTTGTATTGCCCCATCATAAAATTGACGTCGGTCTTCGGGATTTCAAACAACGTTTTTTTGTACTGCGTTTGATAATCGGTTTGAAGATTGGCCGCAATGACATTTTTGTTGTTCATCAATCCTTCATCGATTGCTTGTTGCAGCGTGACCGTTCTTCCTTGTGAAAAGGCGACATTCGACACCAACAAAAGCGCAATTACGGAAACTGCTTTAGGCAATGGATTGTTTTTTGGTTTGATTTTCTCGAACCAGTAATACAAAATTGGCAACACCAATAAAGTCAGTAATGTTGCTGTAAGCAACCCGCCGATCACCACTGTAGCCAGCGGTTTTTGCACTTCTGCTCCGCTTCCGTTTGAAAGTGCCATTGGTAGAAAACCAAGCGAGGCCACCAAGGCGGTCATGATTACCGGACGCAAACGCACCGCTGTTCCGGTTTTGATAATTTCAAGTGTATCGGTCATGCCTTCTTTTTTAAGTCGGTTAAATTCGGCAATCAATACAATTCCGTTTAAGACCGCCACCCCAAAGAGCGCGATAAAGCCTACACCGGCCGAAATACTGAAAGGCATGCCACGGAACCAAAGTGCTAGTACGCCTCCGATAGCCGAAAGCGGAATTGCAGTAAAAATCAGCAATGCTTGTTTGGTCGATTTAAAGGTCATATACAAGAGGAAGAAAATGAGCAACAATGCTACAGGAACGGCAATTGACAAACGGGCTTTTGCCGCCTCAAGGTTTTCGAATGTGCCGCCGTAAGTGGGATAATAACCCATTTCGAATTTCACTTCTTTCTCGATTTTCTGTTGAATTTCCTGCACGATGCTTTCCACGTCTCTTCCGCGCACGTTGAATCCTACAATGATTCTCCGTTTGGCATCGTCGCGCTGAATTTGGTTCGGACCTTCTTTGAAGTCGATTTCGGCCAATTGTTCGAGCGGAATTTGCGCTCCGGTAGGCGATTCGATAAACAATCCGCGGATGTCGTCTAAATTCTGACGATTTGTTTTATCAAGGCGGACCACCAAATCAAATCGTTTTTCTCCTTCAAATACCAAACCGGCCACTTCGCCTGCAAAACCTGTTCGAATAGCGGTATTGATATCTTCAATGTTTAACCCGAACTGCGCAATTTTATCGCGTTTGAATTTGATCACTACTTGTGGCAAACCCGAAACCTGTTCGATGTAAATATCTTGTGCTCCGTCTATTTTCTGCGAAATAGCTCCGATTTGTTTGGCGTATTTACTCAGTTTCTGCAAATCTTCGCCGTACACTTTGATCACCACATCCTGGCGCGCGCCTGTCATCAATTCATTGAAACGCATTTGGATGGGTTGCTGAAAACCATAACTCACTCCCGGAATGTATTGTTCCAGTTTCGCTTGCATCTTTTCGGCCAATTCATCGCGTGTGGAAGCGCTGGTCCATTCTGATTTATCTTTTAAAATCACCATCAAATCGCAGGCTTCAACGGGCATGGGATCGGTAGGAATTTCACCCGAACCGATTTTTCCGACTACTTGTTTAACTTCCGGAAAATTCTCCTTGAGCACTTTCGCAGATCGGGAAGCCGCTTCTACCGTTTGCGACAAACTACTTCCGGTAAGTACGCGGGTTTCAACAGCAAAATCGCCTTCTTCCAGGGTAGGAATGAATTCTGATCCCATGGAACCGAACAAAAACAAACTAAGCATAAAAAGTCCGACAGCAGTTCCCGCAACCGCTACTTTAGATTGCATGGCAAAACGGAGCATCGGAGCATAAGCGCGCTGACAACCGTCAATTATTCGGTCGGAAATGGTGCGTTTGAGCGAAATTTTCTTGCTTAAAAACAAGGCACTCATCATTGGCACATAGGTCAATGAAAGAATGAATGCTCCCAAAATTGCGAAGACAACAGTTTGTGCCATCGGTTTGAACATTTTTCCTTCAACGCCCACCAATGCCAGAATAGGCAGGTAAACAATCAGGATAATGATTTCTCCGAAAGCTGCGCTGTTTCGTATTTTCGAGGCCGAAGTATAGACCTCTTTGTCCATTTCCGGTTGGGAAAGTTTGATCCGGTTTTCGCGTTTGTTCAAATGATGTAAGGTCGCTTCAACAATAATCACAGCACCATCTACAATCAATCCGAAATCGATGGCTCCCAAACTCATCAGGTTTCCGCTCACGCCAAACAGGTTCATGAGTGAAATGGCAAACAGCATGGCCAGCGGAATTACCGAAGCAACTATAAGTCCGGCACGGAAATTCCCCAAGAGCAAAACCAATACGAAGATCACAATCAATGCTCCTTCAGCGAGGTTTTTAGCGACGGTTCCAATAGCGTTATTAACCAATTTTGTGCGATCTAAAAACGGTTCGATGACAATGCCTTCCGGAAGTGTTTTTTCAATTTGGGTCATCCGTTCTTTCACGTTGGCAATGACTTTAGACGAGTTGGCTCCTTTGAGCATCATCACAATTGCGCCCACTACTTCACCGTCGTTGTTGCGCGTCATAGCACCGTATCGCGTAGCCGCACCAAATTTCACTTCAGCCACATTGCCTATCAATACCGGAATGCCATTTTCATTGACTTTTACAACGATGTTTTCGATGTCGCGAATGGACTGAATGAGTCCTTCACTTCTGATAAAGTAGGCATTCGGTTTTTTGTCGATGTAGGCTCCACCGGTGTTTTGATTGTTTTTCTCAAGTGCTGTAAAAACATCGGAAATGCCCACATTCATGCTTTTCAGCATATCCGGATCGAGCGAAATTTCGTATTGTTTGAGGTAACCGCCAAAGCTACTCACGTCTGCAATGCCTTCAACGCCTAATAATTGCCGTCTGACAATCCAATCCTGAATGGTGCGCAGTTCGGTGGCATCGTAGTTCTTTTCGTAGCCTTTTTTGGTATGGATGACATATTGGTAAATTTCGCCCAATCCGGTAGTCAGTGGCGCCATTTCGGGAATTCCCATACCCGGCGGAATTGTTTTTGCGGCATCGTTGAGTCGCTCACCTACTTGCTGACGCGCCCAATAGATATCGACATCTTCTTTGAAAACAACGGTTACCACCGAAAGTCCGAACCGGCTAAATGATCTTACTTCTTCGATACCGGGAATGGTGGCCATGGTTTGTTCTACCGGAAAGGTTACAAACCGTTCAATATCTTCGGCACCATTGCTGGGCGACGATGTGATGATTTGCACCTGATTATTGGTAATATCGGGCACGGCATCGATGGGCAATTGATTGACGGAGTAAGTCCCCCAACCGATAAGTGCGATGATCATGATACCGATCACCAGTTTATTTTTGATTGAAAATGAGATGATTTTATCTAGCATTTCTCAGAATTTAGTTAATACACGCATGAACACGTCCTACCAAAAGGAACATGCATCATTGAATCCGGAACACCGGAAACGGATTAACTAACCTGAGGCGGTTGCCAGATAGACGAAGCAAATTCAGAAGGACTGAACTGCGGGTAGCGGCTGACATTCGCCGATCGGGGAACATCAAAAAGCGGGGTTGGAAGCTCGAACACCAACGAATTATTCAACGGAATAAACGTCAATAAGGGCGAACAGCAAGTAGAAGAATGGTCGCGGTGAAACGGGAAATCATTGTGCCCGGGGTGCTCACTTTCCTGACGATCCTGGTGATTAAAATGATCGGTCAGAAATTCCAAAAAACCAACCGATTCATGTTCGTTGTTGTGATCTTCGTAGTGAGCAATCATACCGGATAAATCGCTTGCAAAATGGACCATTTCGGTGGTGGAGAAGATTCCCACCACAAACAAAATGATTCCTATTTTTTTGAGCAACATCATCCTCAACGGTTAAACGAACTAAGCTTGGGTAGCAGGTCCGCCGAAATTCATCGGAGGAAACGGTGTACTTTCCGTATCAACAATCACGCCGTTTGCCTGTTCGTACTTCTGAATATTCTCACCCAATGCACGCATTAAACGTTTTGCATTTTGTGGCGACATAATCACACGTGAACGCACTTTCGCTTTGGGCATACCGGGCATCATCTGAATAAAATCGGTTACAAACTCGGCTTGCGAATGGGTAATGATTGCCAGATTCGAATAAACTCCTTCGGCTAACTCCTCAGAAAGCTCAATATTTAATTGATTGTCGTTTTTTTCCATTGTTATAGACTATGAGACGAAGGTAACCAAATGTTTGTGATGTTGGATTTTTGATGATTGATTTTTACTAAAATGGCACCTGTACCAAAATCACCCTATTTTGGTAACAAACAGATTTTTAGTAATAAAAGTTAGCCCTAACAATTCAGCTAAAATTCAATCCAATGTCAAAAATCAAGCATCATGCATCCCCATAAATTTTTCAACTATAGAAATGGCAATATGGGAAAAAGAAGTACATTTAACTCGGTAACCCTTGCTCTTTCAGAATTTCACCATGCGTACTTCTCTCCTTTTCTTAGTATTCTTCTGGTGTTTCAATGCTACTTCTCAAGAGTCGGTTATCAATAGACTCATTCGTGAAGCCGATCACATCAGCAGATTCGATCTTGGAAAAGCCAAGAGTATTATTGATTCAGCCCTCAGCTTATCCAAAACGAGTAAAAACGACACGTTACGTGCCAATGTATTGCTCGAAAAAGGTCGAATCGAGAATTATTACGGGGCTTACAAATCTTCATTGGAATATGCGTTGCGTGCCCGAAAACTCTTTCACAATCACAATCATACAAAGGGATTGGCGGCCTCTTTTTTACTTATGGGGCATGATTATTCGGCTATTGGAAATTTCGAGAAATCGGAAGCCGATTATATGCAGGCGCTTCATCTGGCTAAAAAAGTCAACGCTAAAAAAACCATTGCAGAAGCTTACAACGGTTTGGGAAATGATGCTTTTGATAACGGTGATTTAGACGGGGCTCTTGGTTATTACAATCAATCAAAAGCCTATTATACCCAACTGAAATCGTATCTAAACGTAGCGGATATCGACAACAATATCGCCAATATCTACAGTGAAGAAAAAATGTTCGAAAAGGCTAAAAAGGCCTACCGCGAAGCATTAAAAACCTACATTGCTCAAAACAACGAAACGTCTGAATTGTATATTTACTGCAATCTGGCCAGCGTGCTATGCCAGGAAGAACTCTTTGATTCGTCGTTGTATTATTTGGATTTGAGTTTGAAACTAAGTTTAAAAACCGGTAGTTTTTCGAATATTCAAATTACCTATTCAGGCTTGAAAGAAACTTACCAAAAAATGGGGAACTACAAAGAAGCGCTCCATTTCTCCGAATTATCCCATGCCTATGAAGATTCAATCATTTCAGATGAAAATGACCGATACATTACCCAACTGGAAATAGAGTATCAGAAAAAGATAGATCAGCGTACCATTGCCAATCAATCGCGTAAACTCGATTCGCAAACACGACAAACGTATGCCGCTTTTATCGGAATGGGAGTTCTGATTGTGTTACTCATTCTGTTTTTCTTCTACAATCGCAGGGTGCGCATTCTCAATAGGCGTTTGGCACTTTCCAATCATAAAATCAGCTTGAAAAACAGTCAAATTGACAAAGCTTTACACGAGCGGGAAGTCTTACTGAAAGAAGTGCACCATCGTGTAAAAAACAGTTTACAAATCATTTCGAGCTTATTGAATTTGCAGGAATTGCAACTCACCGACCCCAATGCGATTAAGGCCTTGCAGGAAAGTAAATCCCGTATTCAATCCATCGCATTGATGCACCAAAACCTGTATCAGCAAGACGCCGATTTAGGGAAAGTGAACATTCAATCCTATTTGCGAGACATTCTCGAATTGCAACAAAAAGCCTTCGGTTCGCCCGAAAAATCAGTGAAATGTATTTTCGAAGTGATGCCTTCCGAATTGGACATTGACCGATCTGTTCCATTGGGATTGATTGCTTCGGAGGTGATTAATAACGCTTTCAAACATGCTTTCGGATCCATTGATCAACCACAACTCATTGTTCGCGCTGTTATCAATGTAGAACGGTTTATTCTATCGGTGATTGACAACGGGCTAGGGCTTCAATCAACATCTTCTGTAAAGGGCAATTCGCTCGGGTTGGAAATTGTGGAAGCATTGACCCAGCAATTGGAAGGGACTTTTGTGCTGGAATCGCGCGAAGAAGGAACGCACTTTCGATTGGAATTCCCGGTTTAGATTGAATTCAATAGCGGAATTCATCCTGTTTATTTCCCGACCAACTCTTTAGTTTCCCCTAAAACAATAGCGTAATAGTGCATTTCCATTTTTTTTAGTTCCAAAAAGCACACCCTCTATTTGCGTTAGTTTTTACTTATTTTTGGAAGTATGAAGATTCCTTCAACCGCACATGAATTGAGGTGCTACCATACTTGGATGGGCATCGACGGAATTGCCCGCACAAAAGTAAAAGAGAACGCCGAGGTAACACTTGAAGATGCGCAAGCAAACTCTGTGCTTGTGAATAGTTTTTATGTGGATGAAAAGTTTCCTATTTTAATTGATTCCAGAGGTATCAAATCTATTTCCAGAGAAGCGCGCTCTTTTTTTACTACCAACGGAAGAGCTACCAATACCATGGCATTTGCCATTTTGATCGATTCGGCAGTGAGTAAAGTGGTAGGGAATTTTTTCCTGGGCATTAACAAACCCGCCGTTCCCACCAAGTTGTTTGTGGATGAAGGGCTGGCAATTCAATGGCTGAGAAATCAATAACATGACTCGGGAGAACGACGATTATATACAAGAACGAACCAATTCTATTTTGGACGTAATCATGTCGTTTGCGCGATTGGAATTTAACGTTCAAACAGAAATCAGTTCGAATCACGATGTCTTTGATGCCATTGCGGCAGGTGTGAATATGTTGGGTGAAGAGCTTGAAAATTCAGTCGTTACGATTAAAGAAAAAGAATCGCTGCTGAAAGAAGTACATCACCGTGTTAAGAACAACTTGCAGATCATTGCCAGCTTGATGAACCTGCAGGCGGCCAGTTCAACCGACCCTGTTTTTCTTGAGCTCATCCGCGAATGCAAAAACAGAATAGATTCAATGTCTATCATTCACGAAATGTTGTACCAAAGCAAAGACTTGAGCAAGATCAATGCTACGGTTTACATCAAACACCTGATTTTGGGGCTGGAAAGTTCGTTTTGCATGCAGCATGAGAAAGTAGATTTTCAGCTCAACCTTGATCAAGACATTATATTGGAGGCCGACCGTATGATTCCATTGGGATTGATTCTGAATGAAGCCATTAGTAACAGTTACAAGTATGCGTTTCCCAATAGAGCAGGAACGATTGAGATTTCCTTCAAGACAGAAAACAACCAGTATGTATTGCTGATAAAAGACAATGGAATTGGGTTACCCGCAGATTATGACGTTCACAAAATCAGCAGTCTTGGTTTGCAACTAATTGTAACGCTTGCAGAACAGTTGGATGCGGAGTTGTTATGGCTACGAGAAGAAGGCTTGGGGTTTGAGTTTCGGTTTCAGTAAAACCACCACGGAGTCAGAATGATCCACTAATATTATTTATTGGCCACAGATCATCCTGAGGCTGACACTGTGTCGCAGATTTTCACTGATAATCGATGCTGCTATTCATTGTCCTGTAGGGACAAAATATCTTAGATAAAAATCATCCAATTATCATTTACCCCGTAGGGGTAAAATATCGCATGCCATATCAAGTACGGTTTTACCCCTACGGGGTAATGGTTTTTAAGGAGTCAGTGTTGTTAAGATATTTCGTCCCTACGGGACTGAAATCCATAAAAATCTATGCCACATTCGTCAAAAAAGCTGTGTGCCTTTGCGCCTTCGCTGATCTCGTGTCACCAATAGCTTTAGCGTAAGCATTGTGGTGAAAAAGAAAACTGAATCTGGTTTCCAATTACTTTCATTGTAACCACTTACCCATATTTTCGTTTCTCTGAAAAACTTTTCTATGCTGCGAATCCTACTTCTCCTCTCTTTACTTTGTTCTTCTTTTGTTTATGCCCAAAAGAATGCTGAAAAAAAATACCTAAAAACCAAAGAAGCACGGATGGTGTATCTGGATAGTGGAATGGTGTATCTTGGTCATGGTAATCAAGATGTGGTTGCGCTACCTGTTGTTTCAGCGAAACCTGAACGATTCAGTGTAGGAGCATTTTATATCGGCGCTTATGAGGTGAGTAATTTAGATTATTTGGAATACCTCTATTTCTTGCGTAACACAAACATGGTTGCGTACACAACAGCTCTGCCCGACACCACGGTTTGGATCAAAACCGAGTGGTTCGGAAACAAGTATTTAGCTTATTATTTACGCCATCCTGCTTATAATCATTATCCAGTAGTAGGCGTTACGCATCAACAAGCAGCGCGTTTCTGTGACTGGCTCACTGACCGCTACAATGAAAATCCAGATAGAAAGCACAAAAAAGTACGCTTTCGACTCCCAACAAAAAACGAATGGATGTATGCAGCTCTTTCGGGTGCCGACTACAAAGAACCCCAAAAAGGAAAAACAACTTCTAACATCTACAATGCGGAAATCTTTCGTTTTCCCTGGTCACAAAAAACTTCGGGAGGATTTTCTCATTCAATGTTCAATGACAAAGGGGAACCGCTCGCTAATTTCAAGCCAATTGATCAATCATCGGTGCAGTATGTAGATGGCACCTTGATTCATCAGAACGACACCATCACAGAAGGTTTTTACATCAGCATGCCCGACTATATCAATTCTATTCCAGCAACACTTGAAGACGGTTCCGATTATTCCGCACCTGTTTACAGCTTTTTCCCGGGACTCAGCGGATTGTACAACATGGCCGGAAACGTAGAAGAAATGGTGGCAGAATACGGCATCACCAAAGGTGGAAGTTGGAACGATACCGGCTATTACCTCCAAAACACTATCGAAGAAACCTACGATGCCACCACTGAAACATCTCCTTTTCGCGGATTTCGTCTTGCGATGGATGTAATTGAGGATTTTTAACGGATTGATCGGGAAAAACAACCGATTCCGGACATGGTACCTGTAGGGCTTTGCGTATTTTTGCACCACAAGTACGCATCATGAACACAACTCCCGAAAAAACCTCGACCAACCTCACTATTGCTATGATCATAAGCATGATGTTGTGGGGGGTGAGTTGGCCTTCCAGTCATGAACTTGCCGCATACGGTTCACCGATAGACCTTGGTATTTTCAGGTACCTCTTTGTTGTTCTGAGTTTGCTGCCCATCTTGATCATTCTGAAAGTTCCGATCAAAATTTCGCGCAAAGGCATTCCGTTTGTGTTGATTTCGGCAGCGCTGATGGCGGTGTATAATTACAGTTTCCTGAAAGGTTTGCAAACGGGAAATGCGGGTGCCGGTGGCATTTTGGTAACTACCATGAATCCGATTATGGCGTACATTCTGGGAATCATCATCGACTGGAAACGCCCGAATCGCAACGAAGCCATTGGCATTACCCTCGGAATCATCGCCGGATTAACGATGCTGGAAATTTGGTCGAACGTGAATATTTTGGCCAATCCATGGAACGGATTATTCCTGTTGAGTGCTTTCTTGTGGTCGGTAATGAGCAAGTTTACCTCTAAAGCCGGCAGATACGGTTCGTCGTTTTCTTTCTCGTGGTGGATGTACCTCTTGACCTTGGTGTTCTTGCTTCCATTCATGGACACATCGGAAATAGTGCGCCTGGTGCAGATTAAAGAGTTTACGTTCTGGGGCAACTTGCTTTTCGGAAGCATTATCGTGACCACCTTAGCAACCACCATGTATTTCTTCGCAACAGCTAAAATCGGTGCCGAGAAAGCCAGTAGTTTTATTTTCACCGTTCCCTTTACAGCCGCCATTTCAGCCTGGTTGATTCTGGGGGAAAAGATTGAGGTGCATACCATTGTTGGAGGCGTGATCGGGATTGGAGCGGTGTATATGATTAATCGGAAGATTAGAGTTTAAGTTTCCTTTTCTCTTCCTCCTACTTTTTTCTTGATAAAAAAGTAGGCAAAAAATCAAGGCTGTAAGTCCTGATCTGAAGTTTTACGGCTCGCTTACTATACCCTGCGCTAACGCTTGGTCTTCGAAAGCATTGCTTTCTCTTACCCCAACTCGCTCAAAGTTAGGCCGTACGTTAATTACTTCTTCTTTTTAATCCATCGCATTTATAGTTCTCCCATGCTCAAACAGGGGTTTCACGACGTTGCACTCACCTTGAACTTCAACGATCAGCACTTAATGCCATTGGGAGATCTTCTCTTCAATTTAGATTCAGTCAATTTTTCGTCGCAATGGCCGCCATTTCAGCTTGGTTGATATTGGGGAGAAGATTGAGATGCATACCATTGTTGGAGGTGTGATCAGATCAGCGTTCCCACTCTTCTTTCTCCGTTTTGGTCATAGGTTGCTAACCATTCTCCCTTAAAATTGTAGATGGCGCATTCAAATTCAGGATTTCTATTTATGAAACTTAACACAAAGTCTTTTGCGTTACTGAAATTGTCAAAAATCTGAAAAACTTCGCTTTCATCCTCCCCGTTTAGAAATAATGTCAAATCTCTTTTGAAAACATGACCTGTCGCGTATTCAGAAATCAATACGGAACAGTTATTTTCTTCTAAAATTGGGGGTGTCATGATTCTTGTTGTATCTATTAAAACTTTCCATTAAAAAAAACACATGCTACACCGATGTATTGTTAGCTGCTGTTATCTTAATAAAACGCCAGTCTTCTTATCCAATATAAACTCGCGCCAACCTCCCGGAGGATCCCATTCACCACTTCCGTATATTCTGTCTTCTGTGAATTCATCAATGATCACTCCATCGATAGCTATACCATCATTATACCATTGAACATTTGCTGTTGAATCTATGCAATAAAGTCCGTTTGCATCTGCAACATAGAATTGTTCGTTGTCAAGATATAGATGCCCGAAGTAGCCAACCATTTTCAGGTTTAGTAAGTTTGTTTTATTGTTTAGGTCAAACAAATAGAACGTTTCTTCATGTCCGACAGCTAAAAGATTAGTGTATGCAATAGCCTCTTTAAATGGACCACTATGGGACTCATATTTTATTTCAAACACTTTGGGTTTAGTGCCCATTTCAGTAAGAATTAAATACGCTGTTCTATTAAATTCTTTAGAATCAGCACCAGAAATTAAAATTGGGTCACAATCAATTTCGTCCGGTATTTTGTCTGTAAAAGTGTAATTCATCTGAGTATAGAAATCTCGCATTAAATTGCAGTTAGAAGTTCAAGTTACAATGAGTTGCTACAAACTTCTCTCCTGCCATCGTACTTTCTAATTCAATTTCCAAAAGACTACCTCAATGTCATTATTTCAATTTTCATATACGGATAATAAGGCAATGTTGACAGCTTTTTGTCTGCGTCTGATTTGTCGTTGGCCAATAGTACCAGGTAAATTCCGGCAGTATCCGCTTTTATATAAGTAGCCAACAATGTTCCATTATCCTCCCATTCTTTTATTATTTCTTGTTCCTTCTGCAATAATTTCATTCTTGTTTCGTCCTCTATTCCTTGTAAAAGGATGTCAATCATAAATTTTGTCATGGTCATTTTTTTAGTTGCGTACGCTGTTCGGTTTTTTGATAAAGTTAATTTTTTATGGGTTGGTTATTGCAGAAGGGGGAAGTTGGGAGGAAAGATTGAGATTTATGCGGTTGTTGGAGGTGTGATTAAGAGCTTGATTGATGGGAATCCTTAGCTTTTATTCTTCCTCTTTCTGATAACCTTCGTAATAGTATGATTGCTCTATGCCTTTAAAAATAATTTCTCTATTGTCAACATCATCGGTTAAATGCGGCATTAATAACGTCCTTAATTCCAAATCATTAATGGGACTTCTTTCCATTGACTGTAAATAAAGTGTTTCGTCAACGAACTGCCAGTTAACGACTTTGTTAAGTCGATTTTTTAATAGCATGTCCAACCAAATGCGCATAGATCTGCCGTTGCCTTCCAGGAAAGGATGAGCAATATTCATCTCGACATATTTAGCAATGATTTCTTCAAAACTACTTTCCGGCATTTGCTCAATCTTTACTAAAATTTCATTGAGATACAATGCATTGGCAAACCGAAAACCTCCTTTTGAACTATTGAGCGTTCTTATCTCTCCGGCGGAATCATCTAAACCATCAAATAGATAGCGGTGAATTTCTTTGAGTCCCTTGGTTGTACCAATTTCTATCTTGCCAATGTCATTCGATTCAAACAATCGAAATGCGTTTTCTAAACTATTCTTGTCAATATTTTTCATGGAGATTTGACACAAAATTAAGCCTAAACAAAGATAGGTTAAATGGAGTAAACATTAGTAGAAGGGTTGATTTTCTGAAGGGGGCTTGGGGAAAAGGGCGATTTTCACCGCAAATGTTGATGTGGAGAACGGAACTGTCTGTAGCAACAAAACTGTCTGCGGGCAAGAAAACCAGCCTATTGCAAATGTGCTGTTCGTATGTTATCATTGTCCGAAAAGATTCGCGAAGTCTTGTCCGTTAAGGAAGTCATTTTGATTTGTCAGTCTATAATTACTTTCTTGCCCGTGTAAAATTCTCCGTATTTGAAGCGTTTTGGATTTCATTAGTTCATTGTATGTGTTAAGAAAATCTTTAAAACCAGGCGCTATGACAACAAAATCGCACTCATTTATTAAAAATATTACTTGACCAATTCTCCCATTTGGTCCGGGATCGAAGTCAAGGAACAAAT
>JBILJP010000031.1:0-21293 GCA_044377135.1 Fluviicola sp. | reverse complement strand
AACGGTTTTGTGGTTTCCGACTTTTTACACCAACGCATTTTTCAATTTATTCCTTCATCTGAAAAAAGTTCGTCCGTTTGGCACATTCATTCTGATTTACCGGTTGTGATATCGCAACGCGATTATCAAATAGAAGCACAAGCCATGTTGCATGCTTTTCCGGTAATGGGAGTTGAAAAAGCGGTTTATTCACGTGTGAAATCGGTAAGTTTTTCCATTGAAAAGAGTGAGCAGTTGTTTCACGAGTTGGCGCAAACCTACCCAAATGCCTTTGTTTACTTGATTTCATCAGCTCAATTTGGCACATGGGTAGGAGCAACACCCGAAACATTGGTGAAAACGAATGGAAATCAACTCAGCACCATTGCTCTTGCAGGAACACATTCCGTAAACGATTCCTCCGAATGGACGAATAAAGAATACGAAGAGCATGATTTTGTGGTGCAAGCCATTGCCGAAACCTTACTGCGCAATCATTGCACCATTACCTTGAATGACGGACCCAAAGCGGTGCAGGCCGGGCCGGTACAGCATTTGTTAACCGATTTTACTGCAAGAATGGGGGGTAATTCAGCCTGGCAAATAGCCATGGATTTACACCCGACTCCTGCGGTTTGCGGCACGCCACGCATGGCTTCACTTGATTTACTTACATCCAGAGAAATGCACGATCGCTTCCTATATACAGGAATCGTTGGGCTATACAGCGAAGAACAAAGTCGGTTGTTTGTCAATCTCCGTTGCGCTCAGTTGCAGCAGGAAAAAGCATATCTATACCTCGGTGGTGGTTATACAATCGATTCTATCCCTGATTTGGAATGGGAAGAAACCGAAAATAAGAGCCGCACCTTGTTGAATTGTATGGAGAAAGTTTGATTTTCAGAATTTGAACTGTATGCCGAAATTTAATTTGTTTGACAATTCTTTTCTGATTTAGCCACAGATTGCGCAGATTTTCACAGATGAAATCCGCAACTAAGTTTGAATACTATACGCTAGCGTATAGTCCAATATCTGTGTTCATCTGAGCCATCTGTGGCAAACTAATACTGCTATTATTATTCTATTTTGAAAAATGGTTGTTTGCGTAACCTAATCATTATTTCGTATATAACTTAATGACATTCCCAGATGACCAGTTACTTTTTTGCAACATATTGTATCGGGATTACGGAACTTTTTTCGAGGCTTATTTTCCCCGTAATTATTGAATACCCAAATGAAAATAAGTACTTTTAGCAACATGAAATCAAGTGCAAAATTAGAGGTGCAATTACTGGTTGATGCCTGTCTCAAAGGAGGAATTACACACATCGTTTTATCGCCCGGATCGCGCAACGCACCTCTTTCCATTGCTTTTGATGAGCACCCTGATTTCACAACATATGTCATCCCTGACGAACGTTCGGCAGCCTTTTATGCACTAGGAATGGCGCAACAACTCAATCGACCGGTAGCCATTGCTTGTACCTCAGGATCAGCTCCGTTGAATTATTTTCCTGCCATTGCTGAAGCCTATTACCAAGGTGTTCCGATGGTGATTCTTACCGCAGATCGACCGCTGGAATGGGTTGATCAGGGTGATGGTCAAACCATTGTTCAAACCGGTGTTTTCGGAAGCCATGTTTTGGCACAAGCACAATTAAATGCCATTCATACACCGCAACAACGCTGGTTGTTCGAACGTCAATGTTGCGAAACAATTCAGCTGTCCAATGGAAAACGAAAAGGTCCCGTTCATCTCAATATTCCATTTACCGAACCGCTTTACGAAACAACCGAATCTCCCGAGCAACTCAAACAATGGATTCACTTGGCAGAAGGTGAACTTCAGTTAACTACGCAAGAGGGAAAATGGCTTTCTGAGACATGGAACAAAGCTCAAAAGCGCATGGTGATTTGTGGTCAGATGACTAAAAATCCGCGCTTGGAAAAGGAATTGGGCGAACTAGCCAAGGATTCTTCTGTTGCTGTTTTAGTGGAACATACGTCCAATCTTCACGATCAACACTTCATTCAGTGTATAGACCGATCGTTGAATCAGATTTCGATAGAAAAGACAACCGACTTTTATCCGGAAGTAATACTAGTAGTAGGTGGAGCCATTGTTTCCAAGCGAATCAAAACATTTTTGCGCAAAGCGAATGCCATTACAATTCGTGTCGGAAATGATTTTCCGTTTATGGATACGTATCAATCGTTAGCATTTACTACTGCTGTAGATCCCGCTGAAGTGATTCGGATCTTACATGGAAATAATGGTTCTGAATTACCCGCATCTCGTTTCGGAACCCAATGGAAACAACTTGATCTGCTTTCCGGGATCAAACACGAAGAAGTGTTGAAAACCGTTCCTTTTTCCGATTTGAAAGCCATGGAAGTAATGCTGGATACCGTTCCTGAAAACGCACAATTGCACATTGGCAACAGTTCAATCATTCGTTATGCATTGCTCTTCGATCCGATTAAAAGCGTTCGTTATTGGTGCAATCGCGGTACCAGCGGTATCGACGGAAGTTCTTCAACCGCATGTGGTGCAGCCTTGATGGAACCCGAAAACTGGCATGTGCTGATCAGTGGAGATATGTCGTTTTTCTATGATTCGAACGCTTTCTGGAGCAATCATAAACCAGCCAACTTACGTGTTTTTGTATTGAACAATGGTGGTGGAGATATTTTCAACATCATTCCCGGTCCTAACACAACCAATCAAAAAGACACGTACTTTGTAGCACAGCACGATTTTTCAGCAGAACACATTTGCAAAGCTTACGGAGTGGAATATTTCACAGCTGCTTCTATAGAAACATTCGAGCAACAAATGCAAGCTTTTTTCACGTACGAGGCCAATGGCGCTCCGAAGCTGATGGAAATTCAAACCGCGGGATTGAACAATAGTGAGATTTTGGATCGCTATTTTGAGCAAAGCAAAAATTGAGAGAATATTTGAAGGCAAATCTGGGGTCAATGTTTTTTAATGAAAATTTTCGATAAAAGCGCATTGATTTTTTGTGTTTGCATTGAATTATTTTTCAATCTCTTTTATCACATTGTCGAGTATAAGAACAATTTCATGGATTGTGAATTCAACGGCTGGTGGCTGAGATTCTCTTTTGCCATGAGCAATGTAGTTCCTATGATCTTTAATCGTTTTCAATTTATTAAACAGCTCATGATCAATGATCCCGTCAATTAAGTAAAAGATCCCAGCTAATCTATCTATTTTGTCATTAACGAGACGTTCCCTTGACGCAAAATAATCAAGCGGCTTAGTAGAGTGAGAATTGACAATAGATCTTAATTTGCCGTAACTCGTTCTATATTTCGAAAACACAATTCTTTCAAATGTAGCAACAAGAGAAACTACTGCATTCTCATATGAAGTACGTGTCAGATTGTCTAAAAATGCTAGGGAGGTAGTTTGCTTTAACGAATAAGTACTTGCTAAAGCCTCTGGTACCATTCTGTCTATGTGACTTTTATTTCCCTGTGCTTGCCAAATTTCCTTTTGTACGATATTTTCAATAGTGGTCAAATAATGATAAATATCTCTTAGATCTTCATTATTTACTGTAACCATCGATCAATAAGTTTTTCCATACTCTCTTTATTGAGTGGGTAGTGGTTTTTGTTGTCATAAGTTTCACCAACATACCATTTGGAAACATTTTTATTTAGTTTTCTAAGTATGCTAACTTTTTTATAGACATTACCACTCATGTAAAACTCCAGTTTACCATCATATTCAGATGTGACACTCGAAATTGGTTCCAAAATCAAATATTTATTTCCTGCTAATAGAATTTCAAGATTAGAACTTGTGTATTCTCCGATATATGGATCGATTTTTTTTATTGGAATGATGGAAAAATCCATTAATCCTTTTTCCTTATAATCGACAAACCATTTATCCATTATGATTGTCTGAAGTTCAGAAATAGAGCTCGTCCAAATTTCTTTATAGAATTCCCAATCTGAGACGGTGTTTTGCTCTTGTTGCTGTTTTATTTTCTCTAATCTGTCTTTAAGTGTCATAGTTCAAAAAATACTTAACGAAATAAATATACGGAATATCTCAGAAATAAGACATTGAATAGCATTAGAATAATAGTTGTAGATAGAACAAAAATCAAAGAGAGCCCTGTTATTAAAAACTACTACTAAAAAATAACAGGAACTCTCCGATTGGTTTGAATGCTGTGTAGTAAAACACAGGCATAGGTTCAATGGTACTAATGTACAACCACATTTCATCTAAAACAAATCTAAATTCAATTTTTAGCATCTTTTATCATTGAAATCACGAATTAATAACGGATTTATGAAAAACACTGAGTAAATTTGCACAAAACTGAATCGTGGATTTTTCAATTTTACTGACCGGAGTCGGCATTTTCTACCTTACCGTATTAACGCTTCTTGAAATCGTTCTAGGTATAGATAATATCATTTTTATTTCGATTATAACGGATAAATTAGCCAGTAAAGACCAACGTAAAGCACGTGTGTTGGGGCTTTCATTAGCGCTTGTAATTCGATTATTGCTCTTGAGTGTTGTGTCTTGGATTATGGGAATGACTGAACCGTTGTTCACTGTTTTTGGTAAAGAATTTACCGGACAAAGTTTGGTATTGCTTGCCGGTGGTTTATTCCTGATCTACAAATCAACTGTAGAAATGCACAGCAGTGTGAAAGGACACGAAGGAGAAGAAGGAAAAACAAAATCCAAATTGAGTGCGGTGATTTTTCAAATCATTTTGGTAGATATTGTTTTTAGCTTCGATTCTATTATTACGGCTATTGGTATGACAAACGATATTCGTCGCGAAGCACACGGAGATCCGTTGATTATTATCTATGCTTCGGTTGTTTTGGCGATGATTGTAATGCTCATTTTCGCCAAACCGATTAGCGACTTCATCAACAATCGTCCTACTATTAAAATGATTGCACTCGGCTTTTTGGTAACGATTGGTGTGTTACTTATCGCCGATGCGTTTGGTCAGCATATCCCGAAAGGATACATCTATTTTGCGATGGTATATGCGCTTTTGGTAGAGTTCTTAAACATCCGAATGCGTAAGAACAAAGGCGAAACCGAATAGCGAAATGACGGCTCAGGAAGCACTCGTTTATTTGTCGATCGATACAATCGAAGACGCGGCCGATGCTTACGAAACCCAATTGTTTGAACTAAAGCAGCATTTTCTTACCAAACCGGTACTTTGGAAAACAGCCGAAGGTAAACTGAAGCGTTTAGCTCAATTACAAACAGCTTATGAAGTCTTGGGTGGAAGTGTTTCATCAATCCCGGTTCCTTATGTCTCAATGGAGTTTTCTACGAATTTTTTGGAAAGCTTTTCAGAATACCATACGCGAAAAAACCAGATCAAACAAGTAATTGCAGTGGCACCGGATGCGGTCACGGTAACAAACGGTGTACACGCTTTACTAACATTAGAAAAAGCATTTGTTTCACCTTTTTCAGAGCTCGAAGATTGGCATTCGGATTCGGTAGTAATAGGCGCTGAACCAGATGTCATGTTGGTGCAGCAGCAACTGAAACTACAAGCCGATTTGGGAAGAACCACCCTGCAATCTTTGTATGCTGATAAAAACAACTTGCCGAATGAATTGCTGCTCGCATTAAAGCGGTTATCTTTGCTGAAAAATTATTTAGTTCCGTGAGTGATCCCTTCGTGAAGTTAAGAGAACAGTTAGCATTACAAGAATGGCCAAATGTCTACCTCTTTAAATTTATTGTGCCCAATGAATCGGATTTATTGGCAAAAGTGATGTCGCTTTTCGGCGAAGTAGCTGAAATTGCGTTGCACGAATCCAAAACGGGGAAATACATAAGCGTTAGTGCTAAAGAAGTAATGGTGGATGTGGATTCCATCATCGAAATATACATCCGTGCTGCGGAAATTAAAGGGTTAATTGCCTTATGAAAAAGAGAACGAGTGTGATCCTGGTAGTGATCAGTTTGGTGGTAATGTCTACCGCTTATTACCTGTTTCGGTTTGTGGTGCGCGATCGTTCATTCGAAGCAAATGCGCTGGCGGTTTTATTTACCTTAATGGCGGTTTTAGTGCTCTATATTGCATACAGAGAAATGCTGAAACGTTTCGGTAAAGGTGCTCCGGTGAAAGAAGATTATGCGGTGCTTTTCGGTTTGGAAAAACAAAAAGTGAGCGGAGAAGTAGAGTTTTATTTCACGATTAATGAACCGAAGCACATTGTTTTCACCATACTTGATCAACAGATGAGCGTGCTGCAAACAATCACCGATCAGGATTATCAAAGCGGCGGACATATTGTACGTTTCAATTCCGAATCACTTGCCAATGGTCTTTACTTTTATTGTTTGGAAAGTGAAAACCAAAAAACAATGAAGCGAATGTTTATTCAGCATGACAAGATGGCAGTGTAAAATGAGTGGCAAAGTAGTTGCTAACTAATAAACGAAATAGTAATTTTAACCCGGCGATCGATCGCATATTAAACTATCATATTATGGCATTAGAAATCACAGATGCAAACTTCGAAGAGCTTGTATTAAAATCAGACAAACCAGTATTAGTAGACTTTTGGGCAGAATGGTGTGGTCCTTGTCGTCTTATCGGACCTATCGTTGAAGAAATGACAGGTGAATACGAAGGACGTGCAGTAATCGGAAAAGTAAACGTTGACTTAAATCCTGAGGTATCCGCTAAATTCGGTATCCGTAATATCCCTACTATTTTATTCGTAAAAGGAGGTGAAATCGCTGATAAATCGGTTGGTGCGGTTCCAAAAACACAACTTACGGCAAAATTAGATGCTCTTTTATAATGAGCAACTTCACAATGATTTAAAAAGGCTTGTTTTTAACAAGCCTTTTTTTGTTACAGTTCAATTTTAGAGTGTAACTTCGCAGCTGTTTTGTTAGCCGATTATAAAGTATCGGTTGAAAGCACTAATTAAGCTTCAAATGAAAAACTTTTTAAGGCGACTAAAATTTTACGGGTTCGGTTTTGGGATCGGAATCATTTTTGTATTCTTCTTTTTTCAAAATCGCGGTTGTACCTGGTTGCCATCCAACAGGGTGAAAAACACCATTCTTGGACGTGTTTTGGTAACGAGTGACAAAGACAAGCAATTGTTCCACTCCAAAGGACTTACCGAAGATGAGGTAGTTGCTTTTTTGAATGACGGCGATGTTGATTTCGGTAAAAGCAAGAAAGAAGGAAATCCGAAAGTGTACAGCGTTAGCAAAGAAGTCAACGGAAAAGATGTGGAATTGTGGTTTACCATTCCAACCGATGCCTATATTGCCGAGGTAAAATGGCCGAAAGGTTCTATTTTCAAAACAAAAAACACAACCGAAGGTATGGGAACCATGTTGCATTTCCCCAACGTGGAAAGTATCGTATTCCTCGATTCCAATAAACGTTTGACATGTCAGCAAGACAAACTCGGGCTCATTTCTCCGAAAGAAATTGTCAATCGCATGAAAAAGAACGGGAAAATCGATTTCTCCAAATCAAAATTAAAATCACAGCCGCAACCCAAACAATACATCCTGTTTACAACAAAAAAAGGAGTAGAAGTTGCTGCCGAAACATATTGGTACCAAGAGCACATTCAATTCACGGAATTTTTACTAAAAGATACATTGGACTGCAGCGAATATTAAGCGCGTATTCGGGGAATGGTACCTCCCTGTTGCTTAAAGTTGCTGCGATAACCGATTTATTTGCGAATTAACCAATTTCGTGTTAATAATTCATGAAAATGCAGAATAGTGTCATTTGTCTTTTTATTACATTTGTTCGATGGAATTCTCAGCACTGCAAATAGCAGCAATTCTCCATGGTGAGGTTGTTGGAAACCCGGACGTGACGGTGTCGGGTTTGGCTAAAATTGAGGAAGGCACACTTGGCACGCTTTCTTTTCTTTCGAATCCTAAATACGAAGATTATATCTACAGTACAGGCGCGTCTGTATGTATCGTTAATGCAACGTTCGAACCGCTCAAGCCTTTGCCGGAAACATTGACTTTGGTAAAAGTGGAAGATGCCTATGCTTGTTTCGCAAAGCTCTTGGAAGTTTACAGCCAAATGCGCCAGAAACAAGCCAAAATCGAGCAACCTTCTTTTATCAGCGAAAGCGCTCAGGTAGGTGAAGGAATTTACCTTGGAGCATTCGCGTACATTTCGGATGGTGCCAAAATCGGAAATAACGTAAAAATATACCCGAATGTGTATGTGGGGGATGGAGTAACTGTCGGAGATGATACTATTTTACATCCAGGTGTACGCATTTACGCAGACTGTGTGATTGGTGCCCGTTGCATTTTACATGCTGGTGTAGTGATCGGTAGCGATGGTTTCGGATATGCACCCGATGAAAAAGGTGTTTTCTCACGTGTTCCTCAAATTGGAAACGTGGTGTTGGAAGACGATGTAGAAATCGGAGCTAACTCAACAGTTGACTGCGCTACGTTAGGATCTACCATTTTGCGAAAAGGAGTGAAAATAGATAACCTGGTTCACCTTGCGCACAATGTTGAGGTAGGTGAACATTCCGCGCTTGCAGCTCAAGTTGGCGTAGCAGGTTCTGCCAAAATCGGTAAACACGTCATGGTGGGTGGTCAGGCAGGTATCAGCGGACACTTGTTCATTGCAGATGGAGCCAAAATTGTTGCCCAATCAGGTATTCCTAGCTCCGTGAAAAAAGCGGAAACGTTGATGGGGTCACCGGGCATTCCAATTGAAGACTTTAAAAAATCATATTTCGGTTTCCGAAAATTGCCATTTTTACTGCAAAAAATAAACGAACTCGAACAAAAAGTTAAAACTTTATCAAAATCAGCTGAGTAATATGTCAGAAAAGCAACGAACCTTAAAGGAAGCCATTGTTTTTAAAGGGGTTGGACTTCATACCGGAGAACCCGTAACAATGGAAATCTGTCCGGCTCCGGATAATCACGGTTACAAATTCCAACGTGTAGATTTGGAAAATCAACCGATCATTAAAGCCGATGCTGATTTGGTAGTTGCCACTGATCGCGGAACAACGTTGGAATTCCAAGGTGCACGCGTATATACCACAGAGCACGTTTTGGCGGCGCTTTACGGTATGGAGGTTGATAATGCCCTCATTAAAATTGACGGACCTGAAATTCCGATTATGGATGGTAGTTCATTGCCTTTCGTGAAGGAAATTGTTCGTGTCGGTTACCAGGAACAAGAAGCAACGAGAGACTATTTCATTCTCGACGAAAACGTGAAATGGGAAGATACTGAAAAAGGTATCGAGTTTTTGGCAGTTCCTGATACAGGTTACCGTATTACTGTAATGGTTGATTACAATTCACCGGCATTGGGGACACAGCACGCTGCTATCTACAACATCGATGCATTTGAGAAAGAAATTGCACCTTGTCGTACGTTTTGCTTCTTGCGTGAATTGGAATTTTTGGCAAGCAACAACCTGATTAAGGGTGGTGATTTAGATAACGCAATTGTCTTGGTAGAACGCAATGACGTGAGCCAGGAAGAATTGAACCGTTTGGCAAAATTACTTGGTAAAGAAAATCTAACGGTAAATTACGACGGAATTGGTGTATTGAACAGCCTTAAACTGCAGTTCGAAAATGAACCTGCTCGTCATAAATTATTGGATATTGTCGGTGATTTAGCCCTTGTGGGTAAACCGATCAAAGCACATATTTTAGGAGCACGTCCGGGACATTCCGGAAACGTACGCTTTGCGAAAGTGCTAAAAGAACAAATTAAGAAACAAGAAAAAGCAGGTAGAAAGTTTGATGTAACCGCAGATCCGTTGTACAATATCAACGATATCGAGCGCATGTTGCCTCACCGTTACCCGTTCTTGTTGGTAGATAAAGTAATGTACATCACCGATGATACAATTGTCGGAGTGAAAAACATTACTATGAACGAACCGATTTTCACAGGTCATTTCCCTGGGAATCCTGTATTTCCGGGAGTACTTCAAATTGAAGCAATGGCGCAAGTAGGTGGTATCTTTTCACTCAGTAAAGTAGAAGATCCGCACTTGTATTCAACCTACTTCATGAAAATCGATAATGTGAAATTCAAACAAAAAGTGTTGCCTGGTGATACGGTTGTGTTTGAATTGAAACTATTGTCTCCTATGCGACGTGGACTCGTTCACATGGGAGGTGTTGCATACGTCAACGGTAAAGCGGTTATGGAAGCCGAAATGTTGGCACAAGTGATTAAAGACAAAGAATAAATGATAAGTAACTTGGCAAATATCTCACCGAAAGCTCAATTGGGTGAGGGTGTTTCGGTAGAAGGGTTCACAACGATCTACGAAGATGTAATTATTGGTGCTCGTACGAAAATACATCCCAATGTTACCATTTATCCCGGTACACGTATCGGAACTGATTGTGAAATTTTCCCCGGAGCTTGTATTGGTGTTGTGCCGCAAGATTTGAAATTTGTTGGTGAAGAGACCACGGTTGAAATCGGAAACAACACTGTCATTCGTGAAGGTGTAACCATTCATAGGGCTACCAAAGATCGCTGGGTTACCAAAATCGGAAACAATTGTTTGCTGATGACCTACGTGCATATTGCACACGATTGTCATATCGGTAACAACGTTATTCTTGCCGGTTATACAGGGTTGTCAGGTCACGTTACCATTGATGATTACGCTATTTTGGAAGGAATGGTTGCCGCACAGCAATTCATGCACATTGGTGCACATGCTTTTGTTGCCGGAGCTACTTTGATTCGTAAAAACGTTCCTCCTTATGTAAAAGCGGCCCGCGAACCAATTACATTTGCAGGTGTCAATTCGGTTGGACTTAGAAGACGTGGTTTTACCGACGAACAAGTACGCGAAATTGAAGACATCTATCGAATTATCTACGTACAAAACAATGTAATTTCAAAAGGAATAGAAGGAGTGTTGGATACCATGCCTGCTTCTCCGATTCGTGAAGAAATTATCGGGTTTATTCAAGCGTCAGATAAAGGGGTGATTCGTGGAATGATTTAAGGTTTCAATAATAGACCTTGAAATGAATATACGAATGACTCAACCGGTTGAATAAGATGTATATTTAGCCTATCGAACTGATTATATGCTTTCTAAGAAAACCAAATACGCACTTCATGCATTGACCTACCTTGCTAAAAAAGGAAATGATAATCCTACATTGATTGTCGAGATTTCCGAGCAAGCACACATTCCGCGTAAGTTTTTGGAATCCATTTTACTTGATCTTAAGAAACAAGGAATTCTGGCTTCTAAAATGGGGAAAGGAGGTGGTTATTTTCTGCGTCATGAACCAAAGCAAATTACCATTTCAACCATCATTCGTTTGTTCAACGGACCTATCGCACTTTTACCGTGTGTAAGTCTCAATTATTACCAGCCTTGCGATGAATGTACGAGTGAAACACTTTGCGGACTCAACAAGGTAATGATTGATGTGCGCAATGAAACCTTACGCATTCTCGAAAACAAATCCATTCAGGATATCATTGATCAGGAAACACCGATTATTTAAGGCGTTTTCTATCAAAAAAAATAGGAGCTGTATCGAAATACAACCCCTACCTTTTGTGATAAACGTTAACTCAAAATCTTACTTAGATTTCACGATTCTAATTTCTGCCGATTGATCAGCAGTGTGAATGTGGCAAATGTAGGTTCCGATTGACAAACCTTCAAGATTCAATGTTGTTTCTTGTTTTCCTTTTTCTACAGTAACCGACTTGCTGAATACTTGTTCACCAGCAAGGTTGAAAATGGATATCAGAACGATTCCGTCTTTTTCAACTGCGTAGTTCACCGTCATTGATTCTGTAAATGGATTCGGGAATACACTTGCTGTGAATACTGATGTTGCTTGTGGAGCAATAGCACCACGCGTTTGGCGACATGTATCCGTTACAGTGATCAGGTTATTGATTTCCTGGCAATCGTTGAATGTGCAGAATGAAGCATCAACAGCAATTGTAGATACACCTGTACCAACAACAACTTGTGCACATTTTCCGGTTGATGAAGCAATGGTAGCGCTTCCTGAAGCTACAGAGAAACTGTAAGATGAAGGACCGAAAACATGTGATCCTAATCCGCTAACTGTATTAACCGTTAATGTATCCCATTCTGTAGTCAATGTTTTGAAACCGCTGATTCCAGTTAAATCGGTACGTGTATCAATGCCCGAGTAAACGCACGATTTACGAACCAATGTTTTGTTTTCTGTAGACCAACCAAGTGTAGGACTTCCTACCGTAGCATCTTTCCATGCAGCTCCCGGATCGTAACCAATAGAACCGAAAATATCAACTGTTGAAGATGTAGCGGTATTGTAAAGCTCAAGAGCATCGTTTCCGTTAAAAGCCAGGTTGTTAGTAATCAAATTCGGTGTTCCCGACCAAATAGTTGCATTTGTATTGGCGATAACATACGTAGCGTTTGGAGCCAATGTTCCGGTTAAAGCCAATGTAAATGTAGGCACATTCACCCCGTTGTGGTAAGCTTTCAATACATAATTCGTCAAATCAACCGAATCACATGTACCGTTATACAATTCCAGGTACTTGTTATTTCCTGTGCCTTCAACATATTCAGTAATTAACAAATTGTTGGCTGCCAACGAAGCACAAGCTTCAACAGTATCACCAGCACATCCTTCAACACTTACAGCGCAAAATGCAGGTTGCGGGTAAACCAAAATGTAGGTTTTTTCAGTAGTGATTGAACATCCCACAGCATTGCTGATTACAGCGTAGTATGTACCTGAAGCACTTGTTGTCAGGAAATTTCCTGTTTCACCTGCCAACATTCCGTTTTGGTTATACCATTGGTAGGTTGGAGCAGTCATGTTGGTAGAAGCATACAATGCGTTGGTTCCGATCTGTGAGCAATAAGTAGTGGCACTTTCCGGCTCAACCAATGAAACAAGATTCGAACAATTTTCAGTAGATGTAGTTCCGCAAGTAAACGTCAAATCATCCACTCTGAATTGCGGGATAGCAGAAGAACTACCGGTAAGCGTACTTCTAAAGCGTAACCACAAAGTAGAAATGTGAGCAGCTGCAGGTAAAAGTACTTTTCGCTGATACCAACGTGCTGTTCCTGAACCAGTAGGTAAGGCTGTAAATGGAATGTTTACCCACGAAGAACCACCGTTGATACTGTATTCCAATACCAAAAAGTCTATACCGGTAGAGGCATTTGTAGATTTGAATACACCGAAAGAAATGGAATCAGATACACCGCACATTGAAGCATTGATGTTTTGAGCAACGAATGTTTCTTGTGCCTGAATCAATGTGTTAAACGATCCGGAAGCGCCTGCATAACCGGTTGATGGAGTAGTGGTGCGCATGTCTGCAGTACCGCTATAAGTGTGTGCCAATTGATCAAAGCGATTGTTGCTTTCGTGCACGGCAATAGTTTCGGTTCCGCTTCCTGCGGTTCCCATTGTTTCAATAAATTGGGCATTTGCGGCTCCTCCGATGAAAAGTGCAATGCACAGGCTCGAGAAGTTTGTAAAGAGGTTTTTTTGAGTAATCATAACTTGGGTTTTTTAAATGTGAATAATGTGTTTCATGAAACTTTTACAAAGCTAAATCAATTGATTTTCAATAATTTGAATCTTATTTTATCAACTCGTTAAGTCTGTTGATGGCTATATGTCGCTGGTTCGATACATATAAAACCCAGATTATTTTTCAAATCACTGAATTTGAATTAAGTAGTTGAATATCAATATTATGCAATGTTTCTTTGGTGTATTCCTTAGTTGATCGGTGTTTTCTGTCCGATTATTGCGGAATTTCTTTTTAGAAAGGAGAAACAACTGACTGAAAGAAGAAAACGTTGGAAAAACAACGAATTTTACCGCGAATGAAATGACCTTAAACAAATTGAGCGAGTAAATTTTCTGTTTCACGAAACCGCTCACAATTCATTATCTTTGCACCCTCAAATTAGCAACGTGGTACATAGAGGTGAAATCATTGAAATTACGGTAGAAGATTTAGCATTCGGCGGTCAGGGAATTGCACGTTTGCGTAGTGATGAAGGTGAATTTGTGTTGTTTATCGAAAACACTTTTCCGGGACAGTTTGTGCGTGCCAGAGTCGATAAAAAACGTAAACGCCACGGCGAATGCAAATTGTTGGAAGTGTTGAAACGCTCCCCGCAGGAAATTGAATTGCCTTACCAGGAAATTTCAGGCGCACCTTATATTTTCGTGCCAACCGAATTACAGCAAGAATACAAGCAAAAAACAACGCTTGAAGTTTACCGCAGAATCGGAAACGTAAAGAACGTAGAAACGCTCTTTGACAGCTTCATTGCGTCACCAGATCAGTTTTTCTACCGCAATAAAATGGAATACAGTTTTTCCTGTATTGAACATGTTCCTGAAACAGGCGAGGAAATTGATGATGCGTTTGCACTTGGATTTAAACGACGTGGAACGTGGTGGAAAGTAGAAAATCTCAATAAACCGAGTGGTCTGTTTGATGAGCAATGGGAAACCATTTTGATAGAACTGCGTGAATTATTGAAATCAAGCGGACTTCCGGCTTGGCATCCGCCAAAAAAAGAAGGTTTTTTCCGCCACATTGTGGTGCGTAAATCGTTTGAGCAAGACCAATTGCTGATTCACTTTGTTACCAGTTCTCACGGATTGAAAAAATTCGACACGGCAAAAGTAGTGAGCTTTTTACAAGAACGATTGGGCAACCGATTGGCGGGTGTTTGGCACACGGTAAACGATAATGTTGCCGACCGCGCTAAAATTGAAAACGGAAGCAGTAAATTATTGGTCGGAAATGCGGTAGTAGTTGAAAAAATGCTCGGACTTTCGTTTGAAATCAGCATGGAAAGTTTCTTTCAAACCAATCCTAAAAGTGCCGAACGATTGTATACCAAAGCCATTGATTACGTTTGTGAAACAGCCAAAGAAGGTGGTGTGATCATGGATTTGTTTTGCGGAACCGGAACCATTGGGCAGCTCATTGCACAGCGCGTAAACGTTGGTGAAATTGTTGGGGTGGATATCGTAGAAGAAGCCATAGAAGATGCCAAACGGAATGCCCAACTCAACGGATTGTCGCACTTACATTTCTTCGCCGCCGATGTAGGGAAATTTCTTTCTTTGCATCCTGAATACCAAGGCAGAATTGATACCATTGTTTTGGATCCGCCACGGGCTGGAATTGCCCCGAAAACTTTACTAAAAGTAATGGCATTGGGTGCAGAACGGATCGTTTATATTTCCTGTAATCCGGCTACACAAGCCCGCGATGCAGATAGTATGGCAAAAGAAGGTTACGTGATGAAAAAATTGTCGCTCGTAGATCAATTTCCGCATACAAGTCACATTGAAGCCATTGCGGTATTTGAGAAAGCAGTTATGTAACCTGTAAGATTAATGTGTAATATCAGGTAATCGTTCTACGATATCTTTGATCTGATCTACCTCCAGCTTTTTGTACAAAATCTTTTTGTCCTGATCCAATAAGAGGGCAAAAGGAGTGGAGTACAAATCATACTGTTCAATCAATGTAGCCAATTCTTCTGAGCTGGAAGAAGTGAGCGCAATCATGTTTTTGACCGGATGCTTTTGCAATTTCTGGCGCCATAAATTTCCGTCTGTTCCGTTGTCTACACTCACAATGGAAACACCTTTTTTAGCACACAAATCGGTAATTGCAGCAAGTTCTTTCATAAATGCTTCGCACTTGTGGCAATCAGACGCCCAAAACACCAGAATAGTGCGTTCTCCTGAAATCTTTCTCAATTCATGCTTCACACCTTTGTCGTCTGCCAGGGTGAAATTGTAGGCGTAACTTCCGCACAGAACCGGTTTTAATCGCGCGGCAGCGTCATCTAGTTTTTTCAACTCGGCTTTGTCTGCTTCAACCGCCGGATTCAACCAAAAAGCCTGACCTTTCAAGTAATAGGTTTCAATCAAATGCACATAAATGCCATCAAAACATATGGTTGAACTACGTGCGTATTTGTTGAGCAATTCAATGAGCGTGTACTTGAATAACTCATCATTCGCTTTGGTTTTTTGGAGCATTAAGTCGCAGGCAATGCTAATAGAATCAGGTTGTTGAACCGTTAAGTTGTCGATGTATTCAGTGAGCAATTGGTGATAGTACGGGCTTCTGATAACACCCTTAAACGACCAATCCAGATTGTCGAAGAAGTGATTTTTGTAGTAGTAATACTGTTCGGCTTTATCCGTAATTGTTTGCGGTACTTCCGGTCGTTCACCGAAACGCATGAGTTTGCCAAGAAAGGTAGTTGAATGTTGTTTGATGAATTCTTTCAGATAGCTTTGGTAGGCAACACTGTTTTGTTGAATGGTTGATTCGGCTAGTTTTAATGAATCTGCGTTGCCACCTGCTTGCTGACGTTCCTTCACCGCAATCCATTTGTTTTCTTTTCTGCGAAAGGTATCTTGTTTTCTTAAATGTGTGTAGAATAACGTGTTTTCAGCTGATCCGGTAAATGTAGCTGTGTTGAGAAAATCGGCAATTTTTCCTTTGCAACTGAATTGTTGATCTTCCCCTAAAATAAATTCAACATATAGATTGGCTCTATTCGGAAACACAAACATATAAATGCCTTGTTCAAAAAGAGTAGTAGAAGAGAAGAGAAACTTTCCTTTGTCATCAACCTGAGCGGTATCAGAAATGTATTGTTTGTTGCCAAAATGGTAAGCCAAAAGAATAGGTTCCGAGCGAACATCTTCCAGTTGACCACTGATTTGAACAGCCGATTGACCGTGTGCGATAGTAGTAAAAAATGCACCGAAAAACACCAATGCCAAAGACGCGAACAATTTCATGCTATAAAAAAGAAGCAAGGTACTAATTTTGATAGAATCAGTCACTTGCTTCTGAATGAATATCTAACGAAAGATTATCGAACCAGCGTTACATGTCCTGAGTGTTCAAAAATTCCGGCGTTGTATTTCGATTTGAATTTCAATGTCCATGTATACATGCCGTCTTGTACTTTTACTCCTTTATACGTTCCATCCCAACCAACTCCAATTTCGTTCGTTTCAAAGATCAACTCACCCCAACGGTTGAAGATGTTAAACGCGTAGTTTTTGGTATCAACGCCTGAAGTGATGATCGGAATGAAGCTATTGTTAAAACCGTCATCGTTAGGTGTAAACGAGTTCGGAACATAAAAAATAATATCCTCCTGAACAACGATTGTTACATAAACCGTATCCGAACACCCAAGTGCATTCGTCACAATTAATTGTACTACATAGCTTCCCGGTTCGCTTGGAAACGTGTAAGCAAAGGAGTTTAATTGTGAAATCAACGAATCATCCAAGTACCAGTTGATTGAATTGCTATTGTTGTTACTGCTCGTTTGGATATGTACCGTTGATTCAACTGTACTTGTAGGATTGGGACTAGCAAAGATAGAAGCCGTTGGTTGCGCAAAAACCGTAACGGTTGAAGTAGCGGTTTCCGAACAGCCTGCATTGGTTCCTGTAACTGTATAAACTGTTGTGACCGTTGGGCTGGCAACAACTTCTGTTCCTGTTGTAGCGCTGAGTCCTGTTGCCGGAGACCACGAATAAATGGTGGCGCCGTTTGCAGTTAATAACACCGATTCGCCCACACAAATACTATCTGAATTCACCGTAATGGTAAAATCAGGAATTACGGTAACCGTTGCTGTAACTGTATCTATACAACCGCTTGCAGTCGTTCCGATTACGGTATAAACAGTGGTTTGAGTTGGTATTGCCGTAACCGTGGCTCCTGTTGTGGCACTTAAACCTGTAGCAGGCGACCAATCATAACTTGCTGCACCCGTAGCGGTAAGTGTGGATACGTCAACAGGATTACCAAGACAATTGGTATCTGAATTCACTGAAATGGATGCAATTTCAATGGTAACCGTAGATTGTGCTGTATTGGAACAAAGCGTTGTTGCATCCGTTCCTGTAACCGTATAAACGGTTGTTACAGAAGGGCTGGATGTTACAGAAGAACCGGTAGAGGCACTTAACGTGGCGGCAGGCGTCCAAGAATACGTATCAGCACCTGATGCGGTAAGAACCGTATCGGTTTGCGGACAGATTGTAGCGGAATTAACAGAAATCACAGGAAGCGGATTGACTGTAACAATAGCCGTATCGGTTGATGAACAACCGTTTGCAGTTCCGGTTACGATGTAAGTTGTGGTAACTGCCGGAGAAGCTTGCACGGTAGCTCCTACGGTTGTGTTTAATCCGCCGGCCGGAGTCCAGGAATAAGTTGTGGCACCGGTTGCTGTTAATGTAGCCGAAGCACCTGAACAAATTGTCGCATCATTTACTGTAACTATGGGCGGATCATCTACTGTGATAGTAACGGTTACCGTATCGTTAGCAGATCCACAACCGATACTTCCTGAAACAATTAATTGTGCAGTATACGTTCCTGCAGTTGAATACGTATAAGAAGGAGCTGCTAGTGAGCTGGTATCAGTTGTAATTCCGGGAACACCGAAATCCCATTGGTAATCGAATGTTGCTGATAAGATTGATGGGGTGAAGGTAACCTCCAATTCAGTGCATCCTGAAAGTGGATTGGCAGTGATGCTTACATTTACTGATGATGCTATGCATGAGGGATCAATGACATAACGTACCATGGCGCTATTACCGACCCCGGCAATGCTCGTTCCCAATTTCCATAAATTGCCGCTTAAATCCGTCCACGCCGGCGGACCAAAAATTTGTCCTGGTTCGTTTGTTGGTGAAGAAACACCAATTGCACCAAGTACAGCATCATTCGGTACCAAATCACCTTCAATGAGTGCGAATTGGTTGATGTTTGGATCATAACACCACAAGTAACCTTCATTTTCGTTGTATCCCCAGAAATTACCGCAAAGGTCTGACCATGTTGCAGTAAACTCCAAATTGGTCGACGGAATATTCGTGGGGGAAAAGGTACATGGGGCACCGAAAGAACTTGGTTGATTGGGAGTAATACTACCACCTACCCAAGACCACTGGTTGATTGCCGGATCGAAGCGCCACATCACACTTGTATTACTGAAAAAAAAGTCAGTGGGACCGAACATATAAAAGGTGCCGTCTAATGCTTTCCAATCTGCGTAATTATATAAAGAACCGGGTTGGTTGTTGGCATTAAACACACCTTGAGTTCCGTATACCGGAGGTGAAAAATTCCCCAATCCTGGATCGTTCGGTGTACCGTTCATCCATGTCCATTGATTGGTAGCGATATCAAATTTCCACATGACACCTCCATTCCAACTATCAAAAAACCACAAGTTCCCGGCATCATCTATCCAAGAAATAGGGCATTCGTTAAAATGAGGTGGATTGTTCAGTGGTGAACTTACACCTTGTGTACCGTAATTGGCGGGAATATTACCGTGAACCCATGTCCATTGGTTGGTGGCGATGGTATATTTCCAAAGAATGCATTGAAGGGATACGTCATTGGCTTCCAACAACCAAAGATCACCAGCTAAATCAACCCACGAAGCACTGTTTCCAAAAGAACATGCCCCCGGATTATTGGCAGGAGCGGCTACTCCCTGTACTCCTAAAACGGCTGTTTGAGAAACCAAACCGTTACCTTTCATCCAGGTCCATTGATTGGTGGTTGGGTTGTAACGCCAAAGATCGTTATAATTGACAAGGTTGATGATATCCAGTCCGCCGTACAACCAAAAGTTACCTTGTTGGTCCACCCAGGATCTTGCCTCGTATGAATGCCCTGGAGTATTTCCATTTGCCGGAACACCTTGCACGCCGAAAACAGGATCGTTGGTTGCAATTGATCCCGTCATCCAAGTCCACTCACCAGGAGTTTGGGCACTTGCCGTCAAGCAAAGAACAAGTGCGAATAAAAATGACAGATAGTTCACAAGTTATATGTTTAGGGCGATTAATTTATTTCGTGTGTTTTTCTCGGTGTTCGCGTTTTTCTTCCATTTCGCGTTCCAACTCTTCATGCGATTTTACATGCTCCACTTTTTTGTTTTTGACATTGATAAACCAACGTTCATCACCTTCCATGACCATTGCTTTCCCATTTTTAAAGGATTGAGCATTGTCATATTCAAAAGGAATAACCACCGAATTGGCAGTATTGATATGGCCCCATTTTCCATTTTTCTTAGCGGCAATAAGCCCTTCACTTGCCGGAAGTAACCATTCGTAAGAAAAAGAAACAATAGTTTTACCTGAAATGTCTATACAGCCCCAAAGACCATTGAGTTGCACGCGGGCAATTCCATCGAAAAAATCATCAGCTTGACTATACTTGCATTCAATAACCGTTTCACCTGTTGTATTAATATAGCCGTATTTACCGTCTTCGGCTACTTTGGCAAGACCGTTTTTGAAAACACCTGCATCTTCATAGCGAATAGGAATGACAATTTTTCCCGTTTGATCAATGAATCCTCTTTTGTTTTGCTGCACGACCAAAGCAAATCCCTCAAAGAAGTCACTTCCACCATCGTAAGTTGGTGATACGATTACGTTCCCTTCAGCGGTTTTATAACCGACTTTTCCATTTTCGTAGAATCGAATCATATCCTGAGAAAACAGAACGTTAGAGAGAAATAAGGTCAGCACAATTAATTTAAATCGAAACAGATGCATGATGGTTTACATTTTTAAATAGTTATTACGCTAAAGTTATTTCAAAAATATAGTTATAACGCTCATCTCAATTTGTTGCTTGAAATGCCTGTACACTTTCTTTTATTAACGATAAAGAACGTGATCAGTTGGCTAAAACAGGTTTATTCTCAACGCGAAAGAGTGAGCATGTCACTATTACGAACCAACGGTGTTGTTGATTGATTGAAGTAATCAAGATGAGTTAGGCAGTTGATTTCTTTGTAGTATTTACCTCGGTTGTAAAAAGTGCACCGAAAATACCAATGAAGTAAACAATTTCATGCCATAAAAAAGAAGCAAGTGACTAATTTTTTAGAATTAGTCACTTGCTTCTTAAGGAATATCTAACGAAAGATTATCGAACCAGCGTTACATGTCCTGAGTGTTCAAAAATACCGTCATTGTATTTCGATTTGAATTTCAACGTCCAGGTATACGTGCCGTCTTGCACTTTTACATCTTTATACGTTCCATCCCAACCAACTCCAATTTCGTTCGTTTCAAAGATCAACTCACCCCAACGGTTGAAGATGTTAAACGCGTAGTTTTTGGTATCAACGCCTGAAGTGATGATCGGAATGAAGCT
>JBILJP010000340.1:0-5900 GCA_044377135.1 Fluviicola sp. | reverse complement strand
CGCGCGTATTGATTCTTTCGCCAAGCATTGACAGTGTGCATGTATTGCATAAACAATTGACCGAGTGGACAAGACGTACTGAAATTGCCGTTGAATTGGGGCATGACAAAGGAAATATGATCCTGGAACGCAACAATATTTTCGATGGCGCCGACATCATTATCGGAAATCCGAAACGGGTGATTGACCTTTATCATCAAAATGGCATTCACATGAATCAGTTGAGTTTGTTCATCATTGATGAGGCTTCCATTATTGGAAATACGCCAACAACAGCAGCATTTGTGTACCGTTTGGCCGAAAGCCTTCCGAAATGCCAACGCATTATTATCACAAAGGAAATTACGCCACGCGTTGAAAAAATGATCGAATTGCTGTGCGTGAACCCCAAAGTAATGGAATTTGAAACTCCGGAAGCATAACTCATGTCGCGCAAAAGACCGTATTGTTTGACTATTGCCGGATTCGATCCTTCAGGCGGAGCCGGTTTGGTAGCCGATTGTAAAACGTTCGAGCAACTGCATGTGCAAGGATTGAGTGTTCTCACAGCCAATACTATTCAAACAGAAGATCAGTATTTCGCCACCAATTGGGTCGACAAAACGGTAATCGTTAACCAATTGACAGCTTTGTTGGAACGTTACCCCGTGCGTTATTTCAAAATCGGATTGATCGAAAATGCAGAAGTGTTACTCGCTATTCTTGCAGTGATCCATCAATATGCAAAACAACCGTTTATCGTTTGGGATCCCATTCTGAAACCTACAGCAGGAGGTGATTTGTCCATTGATCGTTTTTCGGAGAAATTACCGGAAATCATAGCCCAAATCAGTTGCATTACCCCTAACCTACCTGAATACGAACGATTATTCGGTAATCAAGATCCGGAAACGGTTGCAACTCAGCTACAGATCTTGTACCTCAAAGGCGGACATGCTTCCGAACCCGGAAAAGATGTTGTGTATGCAAACGGGAAGTGTTATCCGTTCAATTCGCACAATTCGAAAAAGACCGACAAACACGGAACGGGATGTGTGCTTTCAGCGGCATTTTTAGCGCATTTGGCGTTGGATTACCCGTTGGTGAAAGCCTGTTTGAAATCAAAACGCTACATCGATTATTATTTGAAATCCACAGAATCGCTGTTAGGCAATCATTCCCGTTAAAAAAACCGTATTTTCAGCAAAAGATTGTACCGATGTCATTGAACGTAAAACAACTCTCCAACTTACTGTTTGCCTTTTCCTTTATTTGTGCATTATTGATGCTCATTGATAAAACATTCGGTTACAGAATGGCGATTCAAACAGCGTTTTTAGTATCAGGTGGAATTGCGTTGATTCTTGGATTGGTCACATCGCGTATGGAAGCTTACAAAGGCGATTTTAACGTCTTGTTTTGGCTGGGAAGCCTCATAATGTTCATCGGATTTATGATGAAAATGTATTACTTCCCTGAATCCACTTATGTATTGATAGCCGGAATGGCCATTTCTGCCATTGCCAACTTTTACAATCCGTTTCAATCGAGCAAAGACCGCGAAGACGAACTACTTGATCAGTAATTGATGTACAATCCTTTTTTCTTGCGGTAATCGATGATGGGCTGATACGGTCCGTATTTGTGCTGAACTTCCGAGAACGTATCGTTGTAAGGTCCAAACGGATAATCAATCGGTTTGGTTTTGATATCCGGATAATCCAATCCTTCTTTCCGTGGACGCTCGTGTTGTTCGCTATTCACGTAGGCTGCCACGTCGAGGGCATCTCTGTCGGAAAGTTTCATCTTTTGCCAGTTGACTTGGTCATGCGGCATATTTGCTTTAATAAACTGAGCTGCTTTCATGACTCTGTACAAGCTCGATCCGGGTTGGTAAGAATCTTTCCCCCACAAAGGAGGATATTCATAGGTGATCTTATTCGCGAGCATTTTACCTTCTCCGTTTTCACCATGACAGCGCGCACATTCTTGTTTATAAACTTGTTTCCCGTGGTTTACATCCAATTGAAAATCAGGCAATTTCAACTCAACACCTTTATCCCCTTCTACCCGTTCATTCACCGGAATTCCTTCTCCAAGCCATTTGATATACGAAATAATCGCATTCATTTCTCTTGAGTCAAGTGGCATTGGAACACCGTTGTGCGGACGTTCGATGCAATTATTCACCCGCTCTGCCAAGCTCAAAATTTTATTTTCACGCGCACGGTATTGCGGATAACGACCGTGTGTACTCAGAAAATTAAGCCCGTAAGGTCGCGTACCTGCATCTAAGTGACAATTGGTACAATTCATTTTGTTTCCGAGGTATTTTCCCTGCACACCATCCGGACCAAGGTAATATGCGGTATTTTTCACCAAATCACGTCCATATCGCACCAACTCACCGAATTCATCGTTTGGAATGGTTGACGTATCGGGCGCTAAATAAACCATTACCGGATCTTCATCCTCGTTCAGTTCTGTTACTTTTTTTACAGCATCCGGACCACAAGAAACAACTAAAACAGTTACGCCTGCGAGCAATACCACCAGCAAATAAGAGAATCGAAAACCCTTCATTTGTTCAACAAATAAATTTCTGTACTTTGGTTCTAAAATTAAGTAAAAGGTAGGAATGTATACTCCCCGTTTCCGTATTATCGGTTTGTTTTTTTTGAGTCTTTTTAGTGTAACCGCAACTTTAGCTCAATTCTCACCTGCCAATAACAGTCATTTGAATTTTTCTTCGGTTTGTTTTGAATTTCAGTGGGTAGATCAAGTGGTCAATTATGAACTCACACTCACCGAAGAAAGTTCAGGTATAACAACCGTTTATCCAACGCAAGCCAACAAATACATTGTCAACGAACTCATTTTCGGGGAAAGTTACACGTGGCAAGTTATTGGGAAAAACCGTCAGAAAAAAGAAATTTACCGCTCAGAAAAACGCCTTTTCACCATCGATGAGCATTTCAAAACGGGTAAAAAATTCGTTCGATTTAGAGAAGTCACCAATAACTCATTGACGCGCGGAAGCGAACTCGTGATCTTGGATTATGCAGGAATTGCGATCAATCACGATGAAGAAATAGTGTGGTATCTGCCGGATTTACCGTTCATGACTCCGAATAGCGCGCTCCGCGACTTAAAACTAACAGACGACGGCACTTTTCTGGCAATCATCGATTCGAACGCTTATGAATTTGACTTAACGGGTAAGATTTTGTGGAAAGCGCCCAATGACGGTGCTGTTTCGCATCAAGGAAAAGAAGATTACCACCACGACCTGCAAAAATTACCTTCGGGAAATTACATGGTGTTGGGGAATGAAAAACAGCGCAGAGTTTTAGCCGGACTAAAAGATACATCTCGCTACGAAATCGGTACTATTATCGAATATGATCCTTCGGGGAAAGTAGTTTGGCAATGGCACGCGAAAGACTTTTTTACAGACAATTTATTAAAACTGCGCAAAAAAGAAGACGGCGAATACAATTTAGCCACTCATCTCAATGCCTTTAATGTAGAAGGAAACACCATTTACGCCGGATTCAGAGACGCCAATTGGGTCCTCAAAATAGACAAATCGAGCAAGAAGGTGGTTGAGATTTACGGTGGCCACGATTCCGGATTATCCAATCATTATGGCAAAGAACTATTTCGTTTTCAACACGATGCAACTGTTTTGAGCAATGGTGCAATGGCGGTAATTAATAACGATTCGATCAAAGATCCGGCGGTGGTATCAAGCCTTGTGGTTTTTTCATTGGGCGAAAACAACACCCCGAAAGGAAAGGAATTGTTTCGTTTTAAGTTTGATTACGACAGTTTATGCAATGGAAAGAGCTTGAAATTGGGGAATATCGAAGAATTGAACAATGGCAATTACCTCGTTAACATGGGTGCGATTCACCGCATTTTTGAAGTCACCCCGAAAGGAGAAATAGCATGGGATATTTTTGTAGAAAAACTGGATACGTTTAAACGTGTTTGGCGATTTTTCCCGCAATACCGCATAGCGACAGCTACTTCACTTTATCCGAACGAATTCGCGGCGAACTGGACACCAAAAATGGTGAAAGGCGATCAATTAGCCGGATCGTTATCCTTGTTTAATGTCGGTTCCGAGAAAAACAGGTATTCGGTATTGGCTCAATTGGAAAACGGTTCATGGGTTGCTTTAACGGAAATTCCATCGGTAGAGCCCAGACAATCACGAACCACTGTGGTTACAATTCCGAAGAAATATGTGAACTCAGCCGGCGTTGCCCGATTAAAAGTGCAGGTTGTTGGGAAAAGTTTGTTTCAGGAGTTTGAGGTGAGGAAGTAAAAAATGTTTGATGTTGAATCTTTGATGTTGGATTGACTAAATCTCTTAACTGTAGGTTTAATGTGGTCCTGTTCTTACCGAACATTCAACATCAAGCATCAAACATCAAAAATTCACCATTAAAAACTCGCTTTCAAACTCAAATCCAAGCTCTTAAAACTATGTGTCAACGCGCCAACTGAAATAAAATCAACACCTGTTTCAGCAAAAGAACGAAGGGTTTCTTTGGTAATACCACCTGAAGCTTCTGTTTCGAAACGACCGCCAATGCGCTGTACGGCTTCTTGCAATAACTCCGGAGTGAAATTATCCAACATGATTCTATCCACTTTTCCGATGGCCAATACTTGTTCCAATTCATCCAGGTTACGCACCTCAATTTCCACTTTCAGTTCTTTACCTGTTGCTTTCAGGTAAGCTTGCGTACGTTCGATTGCTTGTTGAATTCCACCGGCAAAATCAACGTGATTGTCTTTGAGCATGATCATATCATACAATGCAAACCGGTGATTTACTCCGCCACCTATACGAACAGCCCATTTTTCCATGTAGCGAATGCCCGGAGTAGTCTTACGTGTATCCAACAAACGTGTGGAAGTTCCATCCAATAATTTCACCAATTGATGGGTCACTGTAGCAATACCACTCATGCGTTGCATAAAATTGAGCAATGTACGTTCCACCGCCAGAATCGATTGTGCTTTTCCGCGAATGTAGAATGCTATTTGACCGGGCGTAACGGCATCTCCGTCGTGTAGTAATTCTTCGAATTGCAAGGTCGGATCGTAGGTTTCGCAAACAAGTCGTGCCAAATCTACTCCTGCCAAAATACCGGTGTCTTTTACCAGTAATTTCGCAACACCAACGGCATCAGCAGGAATGCAAGCTAAGGATGAATGATCACCGTCTCCGATGTCTTCTTGTAAAGCTGTTTGAATGATGGATTGTATCATGCCTCAAAAGTACAGATTCCTTTGAAAGCTACATACAAGTCAGGTTTTTTCTATGGCAATGCTTTCTATTTTGAACTCATTTCCCGTCTTCTTCCACTTGATAGTGACCCTGAAATTCTCTGATTTGGAAACATATGCACCGATCGCAAAACAACCGTCGTCTGTTTCTTTTCCTTTAAACGTAAACTTGAATGACGAGACCGGTTTTTTACCGAAAAACTCTTTGAGAACCTGCGCAGCCTGCGATTGTGAATACACACCTTCTTTATCGATTACGTTCACAATCATGCGATCTTTACCATAACTCACAATCTTGGTAGCATCGCCTGAAGCAAACGCCGATTCAATTGAAGCGTAAGGAATAGCCTCTGATCCAATGTTTAAGTTGAACATCATGATCGATATAAGTGTATATATAAGTCCCATAACTTTTTTGTTTTCGATAGAGCTAAAGCAAAAACGATGCCTAAAATTAACTGTTTTTATAAATTGGAGTGTTGTTCTACTTTATTTGTAGAATATTCATTCATTTTCACTAGTGTCCGATAAACAAAAAAGAAAAGTTCAGCATTAAGGGCAAACAGCAGCTTTCAACGTTTTTACTCATTAGTAGGGTTGCTTTTGCCACGAATCAT
>JBILJP010000030.1:0-21530 GCA_044377135.1 Fluviicola sp. | reverse complement strand
CCTTGGATGCTTCCAATGTTGTGATTACTCCAAGTAATTGTGACGTCAACAATGGAGCCATCACTGGTTTGGTTGTTTCCGGCGGAATTAATCCGGTGATCAGTTGGTCAAATGGCCCTGCAACAGTGGATAATACCGGTTTGGCTCCTGCATTATATACAATTACCATCACCGATGCGCAAAATTGCGTTCTAACAGCTGATTATACTGTTGGTTTGATGCCAAGTCCGGTAATTGATTTAATTAACGCTGTAGATGCTACTTGTAATCTTGCCAATGCTTCCATCGTAATCAACGCATTAAGTGGAACGGGATCATACCATTATTCCATAGACAATGGGTTAACTTACAGTGGAGTAAGTAATTTCAATAATCTTCAAGCAGGTACTTATAACATAGTTGTTTTAGATGATTCAGGTTGTCAGGCAACGGGATCGGTTGTAATTACTGACTCGCCGGTTCCTGTAATCAATTCTATTGTGACTGTAGATCCTTCTTGTGGTAATACCGACGGATCAATTACGGTGAATGCTTCCGGAGGGACGGGGACTTTGCAATACGACTTGAACGGTGCCGGTTTTGTAAGTGGAAACCAATTTAATAATCTTGGGGCAGGTTCATATACAATTGTGGTTCAGGATAATTTAGGTTGTACAGTTCAACAAAATGCCACGTTGACCAATCAGAGTGGAACTTCGGTAAATGCCGGAGCAGATTTAGTTGTTTGTGCCGGAGAATCGGTTACCTTGAATGCAACAGGTGCACAAACGTATGCTTGGGATAATGGTGTAGTGAATGGCGTTGCGTTTATTCCTGCTACAACTGCCACTTATACCGTTACCGGAACCGATGCTTTCGGTTGCACGAGTACAGATCAATTAACGGTAACCGTGAATGCAGGACTTACCATTTCAGTGGTACCGAGTGTCACATCCGGTTGCGGACCGTTGACAGTAACTTTCCTAAACACAACTCCGAATAGCGGTGATTGCATCTGGCAATTCTCAAACGGAACCACGCTTTCCGGATCAGGAAATCAAACGGTTACTTTCAACCAAAGCGGTTGTGTGGATTTGACTTTGAGCGTTGTAGCTTTAAACGGTTGTGAAGGAACACAAACATTTACCGATATTATTTGTGTCGATCCATCACCAATCGCTTCGTTTACGCCATCTCCGGGTATAATGACAACAGGTGATACGTATTCAACCATGGTTAATTCCTCGCTGAATGCCACGCAGTATTCATGGGATTTCGGTGACGGAAGCACAGGATCAACTCAAACGTCACCTACACATCAATTTCCGGATACCGATGCCGGAAATTATACAGTGACTTTAACGGCTATCAGTGCTAACGGCTGTACGGATATTACTCAAGCAATCGTTACCATCAATGAGGAATTGATTTATTACGTACCGAATTCATTCACACCGAATGATGATGGAATCAACGACATTTTCTTACCGATCTTTACTTCAGGATTTGATGCGGCTGGTTATGAACTGAGTATTTTTAACCGTTGGGGTGAAATTGTGTTTGAAACAACCGATTATTTGAAAGGCTGGGACGGAACCTACGCAGGGAATGAAGTTCAAAACGGTATTTATACGTATCGTATCGAGTTTAAGTATGCGGCAAATGATGGAAGAGAACTTGTTCACGGTCATGTAACACTAGAAAAATAGTAGTAGTGAAATGAACGTGTTTTGTAGGTTGAAACTTCCAAATAATCATTCTAGGATGCAAACCGCAACAAAGATACGGCCATTTGCACAATCAGATATTTCAGAATAAAATGTTATTGTACTTTTATAGGGTTACATTACACCATGCAGATCAGTATAGCTAACAATGAGACACGGCAATTATTAAATCATCGACTGGAACAGTTGAGTGATGACGGATTTAAGTCCGTTCAATTGGCGCATTTTGGTGATTTGAATCAGGATCTAATCAACAGTTTGACAATAAACGTTGAAGAAATGATGATTTCTGCCGGTGATCGTAAACCGCTCATCAAACGTGTTTTCTCTATTTTGATCGAAGGATTGCAAAATATCCTTATTCATGGTGAATCTTTGGATGGTGGTCAACCGGCTTTATTGATCGTTGCTTCTAACGAAACCAAGTACCGTGTAGTTCTTGGTAATTTGGTGTTGGTAGCCGAACGCGAAAAATTGATTTCTTATCTTGATAAACTCAATGGAATGAATGACGAAGAAGTAAAGTCATTCTACCTGGAAGTATTGAATAACGGGCTCATTTCAACAAAAGGAGGTGCAGGCTTGGGATTCATTACCATGCGTATGAAATCAAAAGACCGTTTGCATTATACCTTTGATACCTGCGATGATGGTCAGTTGTTTTTCTCCATTTCTACCGATTTGGATAGATTGGCTTAATAAGTCCTTGTTTCTTAGTATGAATCACGTCAAAGACTGACGCTGTAGTTGATTTTGAAGTCCTTCACTTTATAATTGATCATTCTGACATTGATAATTCTTGAGAAGCACGTCTTTGTGTCATGTGGTGAAAAAAGTCTGATTAACTTTACCGCATGTCAATTTCAGTTGCGTACGCGCCCAATTATGTTCACCCGGTTCCTGCGGGACATCGTTTTCCAATGGAAAAATACCAATTGCTGTATGAGCAATTATTGTTGGAAGGATTTATTCCAGAAAATCAATTCTTTGCGCCTGGTAAAATTGAACTGGAATTAGCCACACGTGTGCACAGTCCTGTTTATTTGGAGAAATTACTTACGTTGCAATGCAGTCCGCGGGAGCAGCGTGTATCCGGGTTTGATCACTCACATACGCTCATAGAACGTGAACTTACCATTATGGAAGGAACGCGCATGTGTGCTGAACTTGCGATGGAAAACGGCGGCGTCGCCCTCAATATAGCCGGTGGAACACATCATGCGTATTCGGATAGAGGTGAAGGATTTTGTTTACTCAATGACCAGGCAATTGCTGCGCAGTGGTTACTCGACCAAGGGTTGGTTTCACGCATTTTGATTGTTGATTTGGATGTGCATCAAGGCAATGGAACGGCTCAGATTTTCGATAACAACCCCAATGTGTTTACGTTTAGCATGCACGGCGACAACAATTATCCGTTGTATAAAGAGAAATCTGATTTGGATGTTGGCTTAGACGATGGCATTTTGGATATTGAATACCTGTATTTATTAAAATCGTCGATGGAGCAAATACTGAAAGATTTTACACCGGAGATTATTTTCTTTCAAAGCGGAGTTGATATCATCAATTCAGACAAATTGGGACGTTTAGGCGTGACATTAAACGGTTGTCGAAAAAGAGATGAGTTTGTGTTTGAAACGGCAAAATCACTCAATATTCCGGTAGTTTGTACCATGGGAGGAGGATACAGCAAAGAAATCAAACACATTATTGAGGCGCACGCGAATACGTTTCGGATGGCAGCGAAGATCTTTGGTTAAATAGATTTTTGATGCTTAATGCTTGATTTTTGATGAAGATTTTCCTAATCTCTTAGATAACAGTAAACACGATTCGAATTATTCTGAATTCAGGATCAGGAATGTTCTATTTACCTTGGACAGACATCAAAAATTAAGCATCCAACATCAAGTATCATCTCTAGATAAGCTTATTCTCCAATGCAAATTTCACCAGTCCCACACTGTTTTTGCTTCCGGTTTTGGCTATGAGGTTTTTGCGATGTGTTTCAACGGTATTGGTACTGACGAAGATTTTATCGGCAATTTCTTGTGTAGTAAGTTCTTCGGCAATCAGTTTCAGAATTTCGGTTTCGCGCGGTGTTAATTTCACAGGCGTATGCATGTTGGGCGATTGATGTCCTTTCATGATAGTAGAAGTCACTTCTTTGCTGAAATAATTTTCACCTGAAACTACGGTTTCAATGGCCAATTGCAATTCGATTTTATCGGTATCTTTTTGCAAAAAGCCGTTCACACCCAACTTCAAACCCTGATCAATGCTATTGTAGTCATTGTGCATTGACAGCAAGATAATCCGCAATTGAGGGTTCTGTTTACGTGCACTCTCCAATGTTTCAAAGCCATTCATACCGGGCATATTGATATCTAACAACACGACGTCGGCTTCCGGTAAATCGGCTAAAAACTGTTTTCCGTTGTTGAATTTTCCTACGACTTCAAATTCGGCGATCGAAGTAAGGAGCGAGTTGAGTCCTTCATTGAACAATTGATGGTCGTCTACAATGGCTATTTTAATCATGTTGTGAAGTGATTGGAACCGTTAATATAACAATAGTTCCGCGATTGGGCTGCGCATCTATTTCAAGAGAGCCGTTCCATTTTTCAATGCGGTGCCGGATATTGGTGATTCCCATACCGGGTTGATAATGAGTGAGATCAAATCCTTTACCATTGTCCTCATAGATCAGCGTTAGTTGTTCGTCTACACTAGTGAGTTGAAGTGTAATTTCAGTTGCTTCGGCATGTTTGAGCGTATTACTTACCAATTCCTGTACTATCCGGTAAATGGTCACATGCAGTGAAGCCTGAATATTCACCGTTTCCATAAACAGATTTAGGGTGATTTTCCCGGAGCGATCCAACGTGTTTTTGAGTTCGTTTAACGCCGCCGCCAAGCCATACTGTTCAATATTTCCGCCCGACAAATCATGTGCAATAGTGCGCACCTCCGAAATAGCGGTATTCACCAAGATCACTTGTTGCTGCGCTTGCGGAATTTCTTCATTTTGCAAACCGAGTTTAATGGTTGCCAGCGTACTTCCCAAGCGATCGTGCAATTCGCGTGCTATACGCAGTCGTTCCTGGTCTTGTCCTTCAAGCATGGCCTCATACGAAGCCGCTTCCTGCTGATTGAGCAACTCATTGATTTCGTTGTTTTTCACATCTACTTGCAAGAGTGCAATGCGTTGTTTCTGACGGTAGTTTCGGATGAGAAAGAAGAGGATGAGGAGGCTAATAATTGCTCCAATTAAATAAATGTATTCCCGCTCTTTAGCCTTTTTAAGTTCATTTTCTCTTTCCTTTGTACGGTATTTAGTATCTAATTCTAAAATTGTTTTTTTAGTAATAATTTCATTGAATGTATCGTTGTAATATCTGTAACGATCAAAATAAAACAATGAACTGTCTTGTTGTTTTTCCTTTGTGAAGAGTTTTGCTTTTGATAAAGAAATATCTCTTTGGGCTTCTTTATCACCTAATTTATTAGCTAATGTCATCGATAAGCTGTAGTATTTTTCCGCCTCTGAATAGTTGTTATTTAGCTCGTATGTTATACCTATATTATGATAGCTGAGCGATAATCCACTCAAATCCTCATTTTCCTTCTGAATTGGAACTGCTTTTTCCAAATACTTCAATGATCGATTTAATTCGCCAAGTTCTAGATATACGATTCCTAGATTGAGATAAACATCTTTTGCCTCGGAGTCGGTTGTCAATTCGTTTTTTTCAAGGATATGAAAGGCCTTTTTTAGAAAGTATAATGCCGAATCAGGTTTTCCTAGATCTTTATATAATGTACCTAAACTATTGTAACGTATGATAAAGGCTGCATTATCTGCATCTGTTTTCAACAAGTCGGAGAGACTTCCTTTTAAATATTCTTTAGCAAGATGAAATTTTTCAGTTTGATAATAGAGATTGCCCAAATTCAATTTGGAATTGGATATTTTCGTTAAATCGCCAATTCTTTTTCTGATTTTAAGAGCTTTTTGATGCCATTTGATGGCTTGTTCGTATTTCTCTGTACTTTGATAAAGCGTACCCCGAACGCTGTAAACATCAGCAATTATAGCAGAATCGGTTGATTCATTAATCAGTTTTTCTGCTCTATTAGAAAGCTTGAAAGCTTGATTGAGATCACTTGTACTTAAGTCAATTGCTTTTTTGTTGATTGATTCAATAGTAGTTTGGCTGATGCAATAATTCGCACTAAACAAAAAAAGAAGAATAGTCAAAAATGGTTTATGTTGAATCATGAATAGCAGAGAGTTACGGTTAAACTCTCTGCTAAAATAGTTTTTTTTGGTAAAGAATTAACCACCTATTGTATTGGACACTTTTCCTTTAGTGCGACCTTTGTGGAGAACGTTATATGTATAATCATCAATAATGATTGCATAACCATCTTTACCCTCATTGTCATTTTTATATAGATCATCAATATATTCAGGTAGAGTAGAACCATTACTTAATGAAACTTCAATGAAACAAATAAAGCCAACTGTGTTTTCAATGCAACCACTTGTAAATAGTGTACTATAAATTTGAACATAAGTGTCACTTGGAATTTCATTGACTGGATATGTATGAGCTTTAACAATTTTGTATGATGTACCACTATTTGGGAGAGACTTGAGTTTGTATTTCCCTTTGTCTGTTGTAGGTTCAACCAAATTTTGAGATGTTAAATCATTTAGACAACGAGTTTGAAAATTAATTGCAAATGGGATTGTTTGGTCAAAAAATCCACTTTTGTTCCCATGAATAGTTAATTCTGGTTTTCTGTTTTTTGGTCTGCGATCAATTAATAGTTGAAGATAATTGTGATATCCAAAACGAGCATTTTTTGACCAAGAGTTTATTAGAATGGATGTAAATCGACTTACACCTGTACTATCAAAACCTTGTTCTGTTGTTTGCTTTTTTGAGCAAGCAGTTAAAATTGCTACTTCTGCAGCTGGTTCAAATGTTTCATCATCTAAGATACTTTGTTCATAATCTTTAATGAGTTTATCATATAGAGATTCATTGTTTTTTCTAACTTCGTCAAATATATTTCCTGAAATAGATTTATCATTATTGCTTATTGAAAAACTTCGGGCTTTTTCAGGATTTAGTTCTCCACCATAACAGCTATCAGAAATCAGGAATACTTTGAAATTTTCTGGAATATTTTTTAGCTCATCACGAATTTGTTTTTCGGAAACCATTTGATCGTAAAAACAACTGAAGCCAATAGTGTACTTTTCTGATGAATCATCATATGGAATTGAGGAGCCATGACCTGTAAAGTAGATTACAAGATAACATGGCTCTGTTTTATTTGATGATATCTCATTTAACTTTTCAACCGTTTTTTTCCAAGTGGGTATCCCATGTTTACTTGTTAATGTTGTAATTGAATTTTTGAATTCAGGAAATCCAGAGAGAAAATCCTGCATGATTTCAATGTCTTTTAGGGCGCAATCAAGCTGGATGTTTCCACCATAATGATCTGAATCTGTTTCATCAACCCCAATCAATAATGCATGTCCTTTCATAATAAATAATGTTTAAGTTTCTCCAAAATTGCACCTTATTTCCTAGTTTCAACTAACTGATTGTAATGATTCTTTGCTCACTGAATTCAGTGAGGAACCCAAAATTTTCTGTGAAAGAAAAATCAATGATTTTAGTGATTTGGGAAATACCATAATCCTGTGAACCTAGTTTACGTTCACATCTTCAATTTTGCTTTATACATAATTAAACTCTTATCACAATGAGCACACAAGAAGAAAATGAGCAAAATGGGGAACAGGAAATTCTCACCCAACCCTCAGATGGAAATGCAACTAAATATGGTGATTCTCAAAACTATGATAATCAATCTTACAGACTGGTGATTCTTATTCTGGGAGTTGTAGCGTTATTGATTGTTGTCTTTGCCTATATAAACCAAAGCACAGACAAAGTTTTCCCCGAATCGCTAACTACTATTTGTGCAACCGCAATAGGCGCTTTGGCTGGCATCTTGATTCCTCAAGTTAGAAAAAACTAAAAAAAATCTACAGAATGTGTTGTAGGTGGCGGAACCGAAAAGCCTTATGAGTAGGGATATTAAACAATTTAAATTATGAAACTAGATTTGACAAAAAACTTAAAACAAATCGGCTACGATTTTATTGATAGTCCTATTAGAAATCAAAGGCTGTTACAATTATGGAATTTAAGAAATATTAATCCAGTAGATCCAGAAGCTGATTCCATTTTAGATGTTTTTAGGAGTGATTACCCACTGGAGGAAAAAGCAAAAAGAAGTGATGTTTTGGATGCTATTTCTATTCGTAAAGACGAATTCAACTTGAATTTAGGAGCTTCTGTCCTTGATCAACTTCTTAAAGCGTTTAAGTTAAATAAGATGGACTTATCGGTAAACCTAAAGATCGCAAAAAAAATTTCAGTTGGTTTTTCAGGTGCTTACGCAATTGAGTATAACAGGTATGATATTGTAAGTTATCTTACTGATGAAAGTATTGATTTCAGCGACAACATCCCTGATTTTTATAAACAGTTAAAACGGGATAATTTTTATCTTATTACGGGGGTAATTTATGCAAAAAACTTGGAAGTGTCGATTGAAACAGAAAGTGATATTAGTGTTCAGATAGAAGCTAGTCTTAACAAGCTTATTGACGGGAAAATGGAACTCTCAAAGATTAATGAAAGACAGCTTACAATGCGCTCTAGAAGTGAAGATGATACTCCTGTTGCGGTTAGAGTTCACAGACTTAGATACCACGGTGAGTATTTTAAAAGATTGGATCTTGTCTCTGACAATATGAATTGCTTCTGAAAAGCTTTTAAGTTTTATAAATCCGCCTCGTGCGGATTTTTTTATGCAATTTCTCTCCAATTCAAATTTTGCCATTATCTTTGCGTAGAACAATTCTAAATAACAATGAAGCAAGCCGTTCTCCAGCCGACAAACCTTCCGCAAGTTTTTGAATTATCATGCGCCAATTGCTCGTGCGATAAAAAGAAAGATTGTTGTAAAAAGTACAAGCGAAAAGGCGTTCATTGTCGCAAGTGCCCTAAGCTTTGATTCGTATTTGAGTCTAATTAGTTCTTGAGTTTTTCAGTTTCATAAGTTTCTGAGTTTATTAAGTTTCTTAGTTTAATATGTTTGACGGTTGGTTAAAAACTTAATAAACTCGTAAACTGAAAACTGATTAAACTAAATTTGTCCATGAAATGTTCGGTAATCGCACTGTTGTTTTGTTTCTTTGGGTTTACGCTCAATGCGCAAGATTTTGCAGTTTACCACGTTGGAGTTCAATTTACCTATCATCCTTCCGATTTTTTTTTCGGACTTCAAGCTGAACGCGAGAAGGGAGCACACCAACACCAGGTGGCAATAAATGTTGGCGTCAATACCACTTTTTTTCAACAGCGATTGTATCCGCAAATCTACTATCAATACGCGTTTCATTTGGTGAAAAAACGCTGGATTCAAACCGGACCTTTAGCTCGATTGTCGTTGTCTACACTGCATTTCAACAAACAATCGTCGCATGGCTGGAGCTTTCAGGAGGAGGCTTATCTGGGTGCTTATGTTGGAACCGGAAACCGAAGTCGATTCAGATTGTCAGCCGGAATTGGACCTGCTGTTGAGCAGAATTGGTCGTCAGTAAAACAAAAGATGAATCATTACATTTCCTGGAATAGTTTTGTCGAAATTTCGTGGTCGTATGCGTTATAAATTCATCTTCATAGTAGCATTAGTGGCATTTTCGTGCAAGAAAAAGGAGCAATTCAACGATGTGAAACTCATTGGCCATGCCGCAGCAGGATTGGATTCTGAAACATCTCCTTATCACGATAATTCGCAGGAAGCGATCGATTATGCCATTCAAATGGAGGGGATTGATGGCGTTGAAATAGATGTTCAATGCTCTGCATCAGGATCGATGTGGCTGTTTCACGATGAATTTTTAAACGATGATACCAAGGGCGATGGTTGTGTGAATTCGGTAAACGATGATTATCTCAGTACCCTTTTTTATAATGGCCTGGAAAAGGAAGCGCTAGTGAAATTGGCCGATCTCGATTTCCCGTTTGCCACCAAAACTTGTTTTCTGGATGTGCGGCACTCTAATCCATGTACAGTACAAATCTTAGATCAACAAGCCGTAATCAATGCCATTGATGTTGCCATATTACCATTTTCGGTACCGGAAGTTTCAGTAATTACCAACAACCCAAGTTGGGTGCATGCGTTTTACCTCAAAGGATGGAAGGTTTATGTTGAACTTCCTTCCGCCAACAGTTATTTGAATTCGGGAACGCTGGCTGAAACCACTGGTTTGTGTATTCGAAATTCGGAAATTGACCGATCTGAAGTGGCGGAGGTGAAACAAGCTGGCAAAGAAGTTGTTATTTTTGAAGTCAGATCGCCCAAAGGAATTCGTTCGGGATTGAAAAAATACCCCGATTATTTGTTGACAGATAACCTGAAAGCGGCCATTATTGAAAAGTACCCATGAGCAAGAACAAAAAAGAACGCATCAATATCGTTTATTCAACGAACCCGAATTTTAGCTACGATCAGGAAGAAGAAGCGGAGCAGGAAACCCTTGCCGCTCATTTGCAAACCTTGTATGTTTCCATCGATAAAAAACAACGTGCTGGCAAAGAAGTTACGCTCGTTGAAGGATTTATCGGATCTGATGACGACCTGAAAGAACTTGGGAAACTCCTCAAAAGCAAATGTGGTGTCGGCGGAACGGCTAAAGACGGAGAAATCATTGTGCAAGGCAATTTCCGCGACAAAGTCATGGAACTCTTGCAGAAAGAAGGGTATAAAGTGAAACGAAAAGGAGGGTAGGAGTTAACGATCCTGTTTCTCAAAATTGGAGCAATTGCTGAATTTTCTGCTGAAATTTCGGTTGATTTGAAATTCCATTATGATCACAATTTTCCAAGGGTACAAAAAGATCGCCTTTCTTCATCAAACCGGCTAATCGTTTGGAAGAATTGTAAGGAATTGCCTTGTCGTCTTTTCCATGAAAAATACTTACCGGACATTTCACGCGTTGGATATATCTGAATGTTTCAAACGGATAAGAAACTAAAAACGAAGGCACATACGGATATCGAATTGCGGCCATATCTGTCATTGAATAATACGGAGCTAATAAAACCAACTGTTTCGGGTGATTTTCAGAAGCGAGTAGGGCAGCAGTTCCTGTTCCAACCGAATAGCCTATAATTACAATGTTTTTCTCTTGATAGTTCTTTTTGAGGTGATTGTAGACCAATCGGGCATCCGCGAAAAATTGTGCTTCATCGGTTATTTTACCGGTGCTTTTACCAAATCCGCGGTAGTCAAAGCAACAGAAATCATATCCGAGCGACGTGTAAAATGCCGACGGACCTTCCTGATCTTCGAGGCTTCCAGTATTTCCGTGCAAGAAAAAAATCAAGCGTTTGTGAATACTATCACCCGAAAACAACAAACAGTTGATTGATTCATTGTCCGTTGTATTTAAATTGAATTCCTGAAATGGTGTTTCGAAAGAAAAGGAATGGTTTTTAGCCAGTTTTTCGGGGTGAAACAACAAACTTTCCTGATTGAAATAAATCCACAAACAACCGGAAACATACAATACGAAAGTAAACAGTATAAATCGACGAATGAATCGTTTGAAACGACCGTTTTTAGCGTTGTGTTCGTGCTTAGGACTCACAGTTTATCGATTAAAAAAATACGTCGTGTTGGAAAAGATACTGAAAATTAAATAACTGGTTCCGCAAGAAAAACTCAAAAACAACCAAAATGTCAACCAATAACAAACCCTATGAAAAAGCCTTATCGTGCGGAACCAGTAAACTTAATTTATGTAGAAACTTAAACAAAAACACTTTAGCGCTTGCTTTTGTTTATGAATCAAAGATAAAGGAATTGTTACAATGTTTAACTAAAAAACATTGATCGGAATCAACTGTTGATTAATCGGTAGGAATATAATGGTAAAAGGATTTAGTTCAGTCAAATATCAATGGTTGATGCTCAGTGACTTTCCTCCATTTTGAATAAATACGTCAATGGAATTTTCAATCAACTGCCGTCGGTCAACATTTTTTTTTAATTTTGTTGCAATGGAAAAGCAAGTCATTTTAGACGACCAACATGTTCAGTTAACGATGAACAGGCTTGCCTATCAACTCATTGAAAATCATTCAGACTTTTCTTCAACGGTACTCATCGGTTTGCAACCGCGTGGCATTCATGTGTTACAGCGTTTAAAAACCATTTTAGAAGAAATCACACAGCATTCGGTGACGTGTGGCCAATTGGATATTACGTTTTACCGTGATGATTTCCGAAGAAGAGAAAAACCGCTTATTCCGAGTGCTACCAATATCGATTTCAGCATTGAGAACAAAAAGGTAGTGTTGATAGACGATGTGTTGTATACCGGAAGAACAATACGTTCCGGTTTGGATGCCTTATTGGCGTTTGGTAGACCTACTTGTGTAGAATTGTTGGTACTGATTGATCGCCGTTTTCAGCGCGATCTTCCCATACAAGCCGATTACATCGGTAAAGCCGTAGATACACTCAACTCGGAACGCGTTTCCGTTGAATGGAAAGAAAGCGAAGGAGCAGATAAAGTTATGTTGTTTACACCCGAATTGAATGGAACAGTTAAGCGTTGAGCATTTGACCGGCATTCGTGACCTGACACGTCAGGATATTGAATTGATTTTTCAAACGGCGGATAGTTTCAAAGAAGTCATTAACCGTCCGATCAAAAAAGTGCCTTCGTTGCGTGATATCACGATTGCGAATTTGTTTTTTGAAAACTCTACCCGCACCCGTTTGTCGTTCGAATTGGCTGAAAAACGCCTTTCGGCTGATGTGGTGAACTTCTCGGCTTCTTCTTCTTCGGTGAAAAAGGGCGAAACACTCATTGATACGGTAAACAATATCCTTTCCATGAAAGTGGATATGGTGGTGATGCGTCATCCCAATCCGGGAGCGGCCTTGTTTTTATCGCAACGCACCAATACACGTGTGATCAACGCCGGCGACGGAACGCACGAACACCCGACGCAAGGTTTATTGGATGCTTTTTCCATTCGCGAACGCTTAGGTTCTGTTGAAGGGAAAAAAGTGGCCATTATCGGAGATATTTTGCACTCTCGGGTTGCCCTTTCCAATATCTACACACTCCAGAAATTGGGCGCTGAAGTAATGGTTTGTGGTCCTACAACATTGATTCCGAAATACATTGATCAGTTGGGCGTAAAAGTAGAACATAACCTGCAACGTGCGCTCGAATGGTGCGATGTGGCGAATATGCTACGCATTCAGCTTGAACGACAAGACATTCAATATTTCCCGAGTTTGCGCGAATATTCCATGCAGTTTGGATTGACAAAAGAGATTCTGGATAACCTCGATAAAGAAATTGTGGTGATGCACCCGGGGCCTATCAATCGAGGCGTGGAAATCACCAGCGACGTGGCTGATTCAAAACAATCGATCATTCTGCAACAGGTAGAAAACGGGGTAGCGGTTCGTATGGCAGTCATTTATTTGTTGGCCGGAAAAATCGGACGATGAAAGAAGGTGAATTAGTATATCCGACTCACGTTAAATTATTTTGTTACATTTGAAAAACGACGCGACAAAATGAATTTCGAAATCATCCAAGAAGCACACTACGCTATCGTCAAATCAGGAGTTGAGAAACTGGATGCCGGTAATGCTCCCGACCTGAAAGCCGAATTTGTTGTTTTGAATAAAAAAGGAATCAACAATATTATTCTTGATCTTTCCAAAACACGTTACTGTGATTCGTCTGGTTTATCTTCTATATTGATGGCCAACCGTTTATGCAAAGATACCAACGGATCTTTTGCCATGTGTGGCTTGCAGGAAGCTGTTTCAAAAATGATTCGCATTTCCCAATTGGATAAAATTCTTAAGATTACTGCCGATGTTGAAACAGCAGTGGGCGAAATGACCGTTTGATGCCATGCGGTTTGAAGTAACCATTCTCGGTTCAGGAGCTGCCCTTCCAACTTCTCTCAGAAATCCGAGTGCCCAATACGTTTGGTGCAACGATAGACACATTCTGATCGATTGTGGCGAAGGAACACAAAACCAGTTGCGGAAAAACGGCATCAGCCTTCAGAAAATTTCACACATTCTTATTTCTCATCTGCACGGCGATCATTTTTTCGGGTTGGTGGGTTTGTTGAGTTCCATGCATTTACTTGGGCGAAACCAAGGAATCACGGTTTACGGTCCGGAAGGCTTGGAACAGATTATTCGTTTGCAATTGGAAATTGGTGGAGCCTCTATCGGTTTCGGAATCGATTTTGTGACGCTCGATGGCAAAACGCCTCAACTCTTATTTGAAGACAACCGCATTGAAATCTTTACGTTTCCGCTAAAGCATCGTGTTCCGACCAATGGTTTCAGAATCAATGAAAAACCCTTTGCCCGTCAGCTCGACGGCGATAAATACAAACGCGAGAAACAATCGTTGGTACACATTCCGGTATTGAAACGCGGCGAAGATGTAACCCTGGAGGATGGAACTGTTTTAAGATCTTCAGAATATACCTTTGCGCCGCGCAAACACCGCAGTTATGCCTATTGTTCGGATACGACCTATCAGGAAGTAATTGTGCCTTTTATTCAAGGAGTGGATGTCTTGTATCACGAAGCCACGTTTTTGGATAACATGGCTGATCGAGCAATAGCCACCTTTCATTCAACCGCCAAACAAGCTGCTCGGATCGCGCAACAGGCGGAAGTAGGGCAATTGTTACTCGGACATTTGAGTGCCCGCTATGAAGACGGAAACGCGCATGCCGCCGAAGCTCGGTTGGTCTTTGAAAACACGATGGTGGTAGAAGACGGAATGGTGATTGTGTTGTAACATACATCAAAAACAAAAAAAGGACTCTTATTTCTAAGAGCCCTCTAGTTCAAGTTGACTTTTACTAAAAACAAACTAGTTACACTACTAAATAAACTAGCTTTACCTAACACAATTACTACTATTGTATAGTCAACTTGAGTGTTTTTTCTTCAGCACCATTGTTATAGTTGATAAAATAGATGCCACTGCTTAAAGAATTGGTTGAAAATGTGAGGGCATCCTTTGATGTGGATACAATATCAAGTGCTACTGTTTTTCCGAGAGGATCAACCATGTTGAAATTTTCCGGTGAAATATTTTTCCCGGTAATGGTGAAAACGTCTTGAGCCGGATTCGGGAATACCAACATTTCTGAACCTAAATCAATGGAAATGGTGCGGATTTCGGAGAAAGAGGTGGTTCCGTCGGTATCTACTTGTTTGAGTCGATAATAAGATACACCAAAATAGGGACTTTCGTCTGTTGTTTGATAATTCAATGTCTCCTGTGAATTACCTGCGCCATCAACTTTCGCTATGAAATTCCAATCAACAAGGTTCTGACTTTTTTCGACCTCGAAATAATCGTTATTAAGTTCTGTAACAGTTGTCCAATCCAAATCAACTTTACGCTGATTGTTGAGTGTTGCATTAAATTCCAATACCTCAACAGGTAAAGGTGTGAGTGGATTAATCGATGCAATGGTAATGAATTTGGTAGCGTTGTTTGGAATGTGATTGGCAATGTTAATATTTGAAACGGTAATGGTGGGATTGGAGTAAGAAAAGACAATTCCGGTTCCGTCGCCATTGTAATAGCATTGTGTACCACCATTGGCAAAGTTTCCGTCATCATCTACCAATAAACGTAAATGCGCCACATTTACCGAACCAGGAGCTCCACAAGCAGCCAATTTAAAATCCATATTGAAATTTTGTGCCATGTTGGTACGCGTTACTTTCCATTCGCGTTCTATACGTGAATAGAGTGTACAACTTGCCAAACCTGTTGGTATTTCAGCATTTGCCGTAGCGGTGGCGCACATTGATCCGGTAGTGGCACCTGTCATTACGTAAGAAATATCGCTTGCAAAAGTTCCCGCATTTGCCGCATTTGTAGCTGCTAGTGAACTTACATAAACACGCACCATATCGTCGTCATTGTGTGATTGTTTTTGTGTTAATGCTTCTGCATCATCACGACCAATACCAATAATATTGTTGTTGTAAGGTGCGGCAGTTGAGAAAATAGTAGAACCCGAAGTGCTTAAATAATTAGCAGAGTAGGTAATACCGTATTTAACACCAAGGTAACTGTCAATTTTTTGGCGATTTACAGCAGATAAAGTGGTGGTGTAACCAATGATTTCAGCCGCAGGACCTTTCCAATCCCTTGTGTGTCCTAAAAATGATAAATCAGATAGATCGCGTTGTCCACCCAAAAAGGTATTAAGGGTTGTATTTCCTCCTGTAGTGCAGTTCGCTGAAAGAATATGTTTTGTGGATGTGTGTACCGAATTGGAAAGGATGTTTGTACCATTTCTTTGCCAGGTTCCTGCTGGTGAGGATGTTCCAAAATCGGTGATATCATAGGTCTCCCACAAAATAGAAGCACTTGCACCGTTTATATCACCATGTAGTGTTCCGTTGGCGGGAGTGCTATTTGTTACATTGTCTACCGTGGCAATGTGAGTATAAGTTCTTGTAAGATCGGTAAGGTTAAAAGCAAAGAAAAGACTCGTATAATTAATACCATTGATACCCGAATAGCCTGACAATCGCAAACATTGTCTGTTTGCCGCAACACCGTCGGCTAATGATCCGGCAGGTGCGGTGAAATCAATATAAGGATTGTAATTATAGCTTGTAGAAACAGTGTTCAGATTTGGAGTTCCGTTTACCAGAACAGCTGTTCCAGCGGCATATTGGTTGGTCCAAGATGTTACAGGAGTCGATCCGGTTACCCCAAGATCAGCGCGTAGCCATGTTTCTAACCCAGTAGTGACACCACCCGGAGAAGTGCACATGGTGATGGTTCCATTTCCCGCCGGACTAGTTGTTGTAGGTACTCTGGTTACACTAGCAATAGTCATTTGAGTACAAGAACCATCAATTAAATCTGCAACGGTTGCTCCTGAGCTAATATCATAAGTGATCCAGAAATAATTGGTTCCGCTGGTCAATCCCTGATTACCATTAATCGTATTGGATGCACCGGTAGGAGTGGTTCCACCTGCTACATATTCGTTTGTTGTAGCATACGTATTTGATGTTCCTGTATAATAAATATGAATTTTACTCACGTCGCCTAATAGATTTGTACTGGAACCTGCTCCCAATTGAAATTGAGTTAATGCAGCGGAGCATCCGGCACCCATGACAACTTGTATTCCTATAATTTGTTGATTGGAAGTGCATTTTGTAACGTTTCCTGTAATGATTTGCGTGACATTACTGCTGGTGTAAGTCAAAGCTGCACCGGCAACTACGTTTACCATATAATCTTCTGTTTCTCCCCAGGAATATGTTCCACAGGCTGTAATGCTAGACGGTGTTCCTGTTTCTACATTGACAACGCGCATTCGTTTATTACCAACGGAAGCGGTGCTTGGAACTGCAATAGTACCTGATTCGGTATGAGGTCCAGTGGTGGAAGTTGTAGAAGTATAGACAGTTTCACCGGCATCGGCCCAATCCAAATCACCGTTCCAATCAATAAAAATGGCTACGGCGTTGGCGTAGCTTCCACCACAAGTTCCAACCTGAACACTGAATGAAACATTGGCGCATTGTGTAATATTGGGAGCTGCAATAGCTGTGTAATTGGAATATTCATTTTGAATGGATCCTATACCACCGGTTGTAGCACAGGTGGAACTATTATTTAAGGTTCCAAAAGTGACATTCAGAATATCTTCATCCGATGTAGAAGTGGCGTTAGATGTACATTGACTATAAGCTATAAAAGGAGAAAGAAATAAACTAATGATTATCAATTTAGTAGACATGAGGCATGTTGTTTTTAAATCTTTCGCAAAGAACTGCCAATCGCTCTCAAAAAGTTTAAAATAAAGCGTTAATTTTCGTTATTCAAGCAGATGTCAATAGTTTTAAAACGTTAATTTTATAATCTTAATAATTTGATTTTTAATTAGTTGATTTTTATTTAACGTTAATTTAGATATTTTATGAAAGCAATAGTTTGCTGTTTAGGTAATTGTTGAGCGATTCTGCTGTTGTTAAACCTATTTTTCGTTTGATTTTGTTTTTCAGTACCCTTACCGAAACATCACTCAATCCATGAATTGAACCGATTTCTTTGGCAGAAAGTTTGAGCTTGAAATAACAGCAAAACTGAATATCTTCATTGGTTAGTTCCGGGTGAAGTTTGGTTAAATTAATCTTAAATTTTCGATCTATTTGGTTGGCCTCAATGGATCCTTGCACCATTTTTTCGTCAATGTTAAGCAGATTGTTCACAATCAATTGCAATTCCTGAATCACTTCAACCGTATCAATTGTTTTCTTTCGTTTAATTTCATTCAATTTATTCAAGAACACTTTTTCTGTTTCCTTTTTGATCGATAAATTCATCGCTAATGACGTGATTTTTTCTTGCTGCAATTGAATTTCACGTTCAAGAATTACATTTTCATTGATAACTAATTGCTGTTGCTGCTTGTCGATCATGACATCTTTCAATAAATTCTTCTGCTTGTTTCTGTATTGAAACACAAGTAAAGAAATGATCAGAATACCCACCGTGAGTGTAATAACAAATAACAATTGTGTGAGCTTTTGCGATGAAACGGCTTGATTGAGTAATTGTTTTCGAGTGGCGCTTTCGGCACTATAATGTTCTAACCGATCCTCATAAAGGGTGTTAATCAATTCATTTGTTGAAGCATTGATTGCGGTGTTGTAGGCTGTTATTTTTTGCAACAATACAGGTGACAGTTTGTTTACTGTTATCAGATCGCCCGTAGAGACTGCATGATCGTATAAAATTTTTAAATACATTGGGTATTCAGTACCATTTTGAGGGGAGGTATGAATCAATGAATCGATAACGGTTATCAGGTATTGTTGCCTCGATTTGTTATTGGTGATGGTATAAATATCCAACAGCTGTGTCAACGGTGAACTGATTTCATCTTTATCCGATTCTCCGTAAAGGCAATGATTCAATTCTTTTTCCAGTAATTGAATGGCTTCACCATATTTTTTTTGGTAGTAACAGTTTGTACCTATATTTCCTTCTACTATATACATAAACTGTTTTTCTTCCTTGGTTTTATGTTTTATATGAGTTAATATTTCGAATGATTTCCGGAAATATTTTTCTGCTTCCCAGTATTTTTTTTCGCGTAAAAGACAAAGTGCTATATTATTATTGTTGGAAGAATTAAAAAGGTGATTTGACGGTTTAGATTCATGTAAAGCTCGCAGATAGTACTTTCTTGCCAGGGAATAATTGCCATTTAAGAAATAACTCGAAGCAATCAATTGAGTGGTTTCTTGTCTTAGAAAGTGTGATTTTTTGCTCAATTTATAGACTTTAAAAGCATACTTCTGAGCCAATTTAGTCGCCCCTACATCTTCAAAAATATATGCGATGTGAAAACAGGAGATGGCTGTTAAACTCTTGTTTTTACCACTGTTTTGTTCCAACCAAATGAGCACTTTTAACTTATGGATTTTATCATCTGCAACAACAAAAGATTCAATCAATTTGCTTTTCAATAAGTGAATGGAGTCATTTGTGTTATGAAACTGCTCTTTTTCAAGTAGCATTTCTTTTTTAAGCCGCTCAATAGATTTCTCTGACGACAATCGGTGATTGAGATCAGGAAACGTTTCGGCTTTTGCCAGATTACTTGTTAAGCAAAAATAACTGAGTAACAGTAGTACGTGAATGGAATTCCTCATACGCTATTCCGGAGATTAACTTTTGATAAAAATACAATTTAGCAGGTGATAAGTGCTATTTTCTAACGCATCTGTATTTGCCGAAACGTTAAATTTATTCTCGGACGTTTTACCAATGTTGTAGGAGGTAAGCGGTGTAGCCAATTTGTTTGCGTTTCATCTTTCATTTCAAGTAAACTTCCGTGTTCCAGCATCAATGAAACGATTTGTTGATGTTGTTTGTGTTTGAAAGCAAATTTCCGCTCGGCACCAAAACTCAATGACGCAATACTTCCGTTGCGGGTCAGCATTTTTTCATCATCGCTGTGCCAGGCCATTCCTTCCGATCCATCGTGATAGAGATTCAACAAACAAGAATTGTACGTCACACCGGTTTTTGATTCTACCAAGGCTTTTAACTCCTTTAACTCGGTAGTCCAAGCCAAAGCCGTTTTGGTGGTGTTGGAATAGGTATAACTGTACGATTCATCGCCATACCAAGCCACTTTTCGTTTGGTGATGATGTGTTTGCCAAAAATAACGGCTTCATCGTTTTTCCATTCGATGGTGGTCAGTAAACGTTCGAGGTAATGATTGGCCTGCTGAATCCGCATGATTGTGCCAAAATACAAGACAGTTCCGTCTTCGGGAAGCTTATTTTCAACAACATCATTACTAAAAAGATCCATGGTGCAAAAATACGGAGTACTCACCATGAACTCAACCCGAAAGTTGCTTTTCTATCTCATTGAGAACATAACGGAATAACCACCATATTCTTATTGAGTTGAACGTTTGTTTTTAATCAATTGATAATCATCATTTTATGATTTTTATTCGCTTTTCCTGCAACTTCATTTCCTATTTTGAAGTCAATAGGTTAATCGAAGGCATTGCGGAATTAAGCTTCTTCAATGTTGTCTAAAATACTAAGACCCAATTATGAAACACGACTTACTAGTGTTAATACTTCAGCTTTTTGGCTGCATTTCGTTTATTGGACAAAATTCTGATAAAAGAAGAGCCTATGAAGCTCTCGAATTAATTTCATTGATGCAAAGTTCACCGACATTTAGTGCTGCTGATTTGATTAACCGTTTTTTCGATAACCGAAAGTTTCTTCTAAATCAAAAAAATAATTTCAACAAGACTTTTTCAATCACCTGTACAGGGGATATATTTGATTTAACACAACTATTTATAATTACTAACGTCATAGTTCTAGCTTATATAAAACACACAGATCTTAGGTTGGTCCTCATTTAATCTCATAAGCAATATTAGATGTGACCAGGGCACCTCCATTGAAAAGTGGGGGTGTTTTTTTTGATTTTAGTCACCACAGAGACACAAAGAAAAAGGACAAATTTGACTTGTTAAGATCACAAAGGAAGTTTTGGTAAAAAGCAAAAACGTTTATTGAAAAGTTGGACTATCTTTCATATTAAAAAGAACAAGTCTTATTAAGACCACGAAGATGGTCTATCTGAATCCCTTTGTGGTCTTAACATGTCTATCCTTCAAAAAAACTTTGTGTCTTTGTGCCTTCGCTGAAGCTTTAGCGCAAGCGTGGTAAATTTTTACCCTAGATCATCGATTAATTCGGAGGTTTTTCCAGATTTCACAACCGTATTTTTCAACACGCGTGAAAAGTTCCAGGCAAAGAATGCATACATCATCATACATAAAGTGATGAGTCCTGTGATAATGAAAACATATTTATTAGAAGTATTGATGAATAGAGGAATGCACAATCCGCCCATAAAAAGAGTTATTAATCCAAATACATTGGAGAATTGTTTGATTCTTGTCTCTATTCGCTCGTTTTCTTCTTCGCTACTATCAAAGTGTTCCATGTGGGAAGTAATTTCACCTAAGTAGATACTGAGGTAATAGAAATTCAGAATGGGAATCCAGCAGTAAAAAGCCTGAATAAAGGTGGAGGGTGAAATGGTTTGTTTTCCAAAA
>JBILJP010000339.1:0-5939 GCA_044377135.1 Fluviicola sp. | reverse complement strand
GCATATTCCACCGGATTGCGGGAATAGGTTGTTTGTTGATCAAAATCGCCCTGAAACAAGCGCACCACTTGTCCGTCTATTAAATCGATTGCGGGTATTGCTTTCATTGTTGTAAAAATTGGGTAAGTATTTTTGCTCCTTGTCCACTGCTTTTTTCGGGGTGAAATTGCACACCGTAGAAGTTGTTGCGCTTCAATGCGGCTGAAAATGGTTGTCCGTAATCGCAGGTTCCCCAGGTATCTTCGCAAATGGAAGCTTTGTAGCTGTGCACAAAATAGTAGGCATTCGTTCCTTCCTGATCAGAAAATTGCACGTCGTTCCAGCCCATATGCGGCACAATCACCTCATTTGGAATGATTTCGATGCGGGAACGAAAAACACCTAATCCTTTCACATTTCCCTCTTCAGTGAACTCGCACAACAACTGCATTCCCAAACAAATACCCAAAACAGGTTGTTTCAAGGTTGGTATCAACACATCCAGTTGTTTCGATTTCAACTGCTGCATGGCGGTTTGCGCGTGTCCAACTCCGGGAAACACCACATGCGAAGCGTTTGAAATAAGTTCCGAATCAGCAGAGATTATAGGTTCTATTCCCAATCGTTTAAAGGCTTGCTGCACGGAAAACAGGTTTCCTGCTCCATAATCAATGATCACTACTTCCATCATAAATTGTTTTTAGTTGTAGGAAGCACATCGTAATTTCCCGAACGACGTTTTGCCATCAATAAAGCCTTGGCAAATGCCTTAAAAACAGCTTCCACCTTGTGGTGTTCATTTTCACCTATTGCTTTAATATAAATATTGCATCTTGATGAAAAACAAATGCTTTTAAAAAAGTGTTGAACCATTTCTGTTGGCATTTTACCGACGAACTCCCTTTTTAGTTCCACGTCCCAAATCAACTCGGCTCTTCCTCCGAAATCAATCGCGCACGTTGCAAAACAATCGTCCATTGGCAAAGAAAACCCGTAGCGTTCGATACCGCGTTTTGAACCGAAAGCCTGATCGATGGCCTGACCGAGTGTGATGGCGGTATCTTCAATGGTGTGGTGTTCGTCGATCTCCAAATCGCCTTTCATTTCTATTGTCAGATCAAGTTGTCCGTGGCGTGCTATTTGGTCCAGCATGTGGTCGAAAAAAGCGATTCCGGTTGAGCAGGAAGCATTTCCCGTTCCATCTAAATCGAGCTCGATAGCACAATCTGTTTCTGCAGTAGTTCGTCGCACGCTTACTTTTCGAATTCCCAATCGCAATTGTGCTAGTAATTCGTCCCAATCGCCCACAGTGCGCTGAATAAACGGTTGCAAATCTTCCTGCGATACACTCAACTCGGCATTGCCCAATTCACTTTCCGACTGAATAAAAAATGCCTTGCAACCTAAATTCTTCGCCAATTCAACATCCGTGAGTCGATCACCGATTACAAATGAGTTTTCCAAATCGTATTCTTCACTGAAATAATTAGTCAATAATCCGGTGCGCGGTTTTCTGGTCGGTGCATTTTCCTCCGGAAAACTACGGTCTATGCAGATTTCATCAAACACAATTCCTTCGTTTTGCAACACAGAAAGCATCAGATTATGCGGACCGATAAATTCATCATACGGAAAAGCGGCCGTTCCTAAACCGTCTTGATTGGTCACCATTACCAGTTTGTATTCTTGCCAGGAAACAATGGTTTTTAAGGCAGAAATAGCGCCTTCCAGAAACTCCAGTTTTTCAAAACGATCGATCTGATAACCCGTTGGTTCTTTGATAATGGTACCATCGCGATCAATAAAAAGTACTTTTTGCTTAGTCATTGTAAAATTGTTTGAGTTGGGTTAAAAAACGATTGTTCTCGGCAACTGTGCCAACGGTTACACGCAATGTTTCAGCGCAATTGTACTGCGAACTTCTGTTGCGCACTACTACACCTGCTTCAGCCAGAGAACGGTACAAATTCGACGCATCTGCCACACGAAACAGGATAAAATTGGTTTCGCTCGAAAAAACTTCCAGCACGCCTTTTTGTTGACTCAACGCATCGAACAAACGATAACGTTCTGCAATTATGTCAGCTATTACCGACTTCCAATCGGTTGATTGAAGTAAGTTAATCGCCGTTTCCTGCACCAACGAGCTTAGGTTATACGGCGGTTTGATGGTATTTAAGGCTGCAATCCATTCAATATTCGCAATGGCCATTCCAACGCGTAAACCTGCCATTCCGTAAGCTTTGGATAAGGTTTGTACCACTACCAAACTCGGGAATTCATTCACCAACTCGCTCATGGAAGGTTGTTCGCTGAAATCAATGTAGGCTTCGTCGACGATCACAATTCCATTGTAAGCGCGCAAAACCGAGCAAATAGCTTCTTGAGAAAACAGATTTCCCGTCGGATTATTCGGGTTGCAAATGATCAACGCGCGAGTTCCGGTAATAGCTTCGCTTAATTGTGACCAATCGACCTCAAAACGTTCGTTGAGCGGAATGCGTTTTGTGGACAAACCGTTGATGCGCGCTAACACTTCATACATGCCGTAAGAAGGATCGAAAAAAGCAATCGTATCCTGAAACGGCGTACATGTCAATCGCAATAAAAGGTCGAGCACCTCATCCGAACCATTTCCCAAAAACAGGTTTTCTACCGGAATAGTTTTTAGTTCGGAAATGGTTTGTTTTAGCTTGCGTTGCAACGGATCAGGATAACGATTCCATGAAGTGACCGAGGCATTTTCATTGGCATCCAGCCAAATACCGGCTTCGCCTTTAAATTCATCGCGCGCAGAGCTATAAGGAGTAATGCCGCGTAAATCTTCTCTGATAAACTGCTTCATGATTGCTGTTATTGATTGGTTTGAGCCATTAATCGCACTTCGATTGCATACGCATGCGCATCCAACTGTTCGGCTTTCGCCAATTCAATCACCGTATTCCCCAAGTTATTCAATCCTGTTTCTGAAACACGCTGATAGGTTATCTTTTTCACGAACGAATCGAGCGAAACACCGCTGTAAGCGCGCGCAAATCCGGCTGTTGGCAAGGTGTGATTGGTTCCCGAAGCATAATCGCCAAAACTTTCGGCGGTAAATTGTCCTAAGAACACCGAACCCGCGTTCACTACCTGTTCCACCACATCTTGCTCGTATTTCCCCATTAAAATCAGGTGTTCCGGCGCGTATTGATTGATGATTCCTGCCCAAGCGGAAGAATCTGTTACGATCGCTACACTGTTTTCCAAGGCCTGAAGCGCCACGGAAGCTCTCGGAAGTCGCTCCAACTGTTCTGTTAGGGCTTGTTGAATGGCCCCGACAAACACTTCCGAATCGGTCACCAACACAACCTGACTATCAGCTCCGTGCTCGGCCTGTGCCAATAAATCGGCCGCGATGAATGCCGCTGGAATGGAATCATCTGCCGCTACCAATACTTCCGACGGACCTGCCGGTAAATCGATGGCTATTCCCAATTGTTGCGCATATTGTTTGGCGGCTGTTACGTATTGATTACCCGGCCCAAACAATTTATCCACTTTCGGAACGCTTTCCGTACCGATTGACATGGCTGCGATAGCCTGAGAACCACCGACTTTATAGATTTCCGTAATTCCTGCAACCGAAGCAGCAAACAAAATAGCCGGGTGAATGGAACCGTCTTTTGCAGGTGGCGTACATAAAATACGTACCGGACAAGCGGCTATTTTAGCGGGAATTCCCAACATCAAAACCGTTGAAAAAAGTGGAGCAGTTCCGCCCGGAATGTATAACCCAACTGATTGTACCGGAACCGATTTTCGCCAGCAGGTAACGCCCGCAGTGGTTTCAATTACTTCCACTTCTTGTTGTTGGGATGCGTGAAAACGCTCAATATTCGCTGCTGCGGTAAGAATGGCCTTTTTTAAAGATTCGGGTAATAACTCATTCGCACGTTCTATTTCCGCTTTAGAAACCTTCAATTGATCGAGTTTTACTCCGTCAAATTGCGCGGTGAATTCTTTTAAAGCCTGATCACCGTTTTGTTCGACCTCCCGAAAAACGTTGCGGATAGTTTCATCGAGCTGAACTACCTCCAGTTTCGGGCGTTTCAGCACTTCTGTTATCGTTTCTTGTGTTGGATTTACGACAAGTTTCATGTTTTGTATTGTTTTCATTAATTCACCATTTTTTCAATCGGAACCACCAAAATGCCTTGCGCCCCGACTTCTTTGAGTTGCTGTACAATGTTCCAGGTATCTTTCTGCTTTACCACAGAGTGCACACTCACCCAGCCTTCAACTGCCAAAGGCAATACTGTCGGACTTTTCATGCCGGGTAAAATGGCGCAAATGGTTTCGAGTTGGTCAACCGGTGCGTTCAGGAGAATGTACTTATTGTCTTTGGCCGCCAACACAGAAGTAATGCGAAAAACCAATTGATCTAACAGCGGCTGTTTCTCCGCATCGAAATTGGCACCTTTGATCAGCACTGCTTCCGATTGCAGAAAAGGAAAAACTTCGCGCAGGTTGTTCTGAAAAAGCGTGTTTCCGGTAGAAACGATATCGGCAATGGCATCCGCCAAATCCAACGACGGAGCAATTTCTACCGAACCGGAAATGGTGTGAATATCTGCCCTTACACCTTGTTTCTCCAGGTATTTACGCACGGTATTGGGGTAAGAAGTCGCGATGCGTTTTCCGGCCAAATCACTTGCTTGCTGAATGGTCGAATTCTTGGGAACGGCAAACGATACGCGGCATTTAGAGAAATCGAGCGGAAGCACAACTTGCACCGGAGTTTCGTCTTCTTCCAATAAGTTTGAACCTACAATTCCCAAGTCCACCACTCCGTCTGCTACATATTGCGGAATATCACTGTTGCGTAAAAACAGGAGTTCTGCCGGATAATCGGATGTGATGACTTTTAACTGTCCTTCGCGGTAATCGACTTTTAGTCCGCATTCGCGTAATAATTTGAGTGAGCCTTCCTGGAGTCTCCCCGATTTCTGTAATGCAATAATCAAGCGTTTCATGTTGTTTTGTTTGTGCTTGACTTTTAGAAGGAAATCGGATGTCGGAAGAAAATGACAACAAAAAACCCGCTTGAAAGCCAAGCGGGTTAAAATTTTGTATAGATACAATCATCTCACCAATGCGCCTAGCAGTGCAAATGATGATGATGATGGAATAATTGTGTCATTTTCATGGGGCAAATGTAGTAAAGAAATTGATTTAGCAAGTGTTTTTTAAATATTTCCCACGAATGCACTTCAGTCTTAGGCTGATGCTCAGCTAATGCCCTCGATTTTTTTGGTTGTCCAGACTAATATTCATGTCAGTTATTAAGATCAATAAATTTAAAGGATAATTTTAGACATATTTTGTAACCTCATTGATTCTTTTAATTTTACAAATAATTACCACAACAAGCGAGAGTCTCAGGAGCACGCTTGTTTTTCACTATTCTCTTTTGGCTCCAAAGAGACAGAATTTGATTATCAAAATGGAAAATGAATACTGGAAAATCATAGTACTTCCGTTGTTAATTCTCTTATGTTTAATTCTTTTTAAAAACGGAATAACAATAGAAATATCTCGAAGATCATTTTTGAACAATTGGGACGAAGGTAATGGCGGACTATACGATTATGGAGAAGCTTCATTTGAAGCTATAGAAGTAACTAATTTGCCAAGATCGATAATCTACGGATTATTATCTTCATTAGGGATAGCATTAATATTTCTATATCCTAAACTTTTTAAGAGGCTCAAATAATTTCACCTTAAAACCGCCAAAAATCCAACGGGGGTATGAACTGCCACCCGGCTTTTCTTATAATCTTTTACATTTCGGGTAATGATTCCAGAAACAGTTGAATCATTGATCACCGCTCCATATTGCAAACTATCTTCAAAGTCTTTGAATCCGCTATGAAGTCCAGCCAAAACCGTTGCTTTATTCATTGATAAAACATCTA
>JBILJP010000338.1:0-5942 GCA_044377135.1 Fluviicola sp. | reverse complement strand
CATTTGGGGCGAATAGTTTGAGCTAGCTCAAACACTAATTCGTTACGAATCAAACGATCTATCCAATTTATTTATTCGTTTATTCGTGGCGGAAAAAATAAATAAATTTTTCCCCGGACAACAATGATTATTTTTCTTACTTTAAGAATGATTTGAACGCTAATAACCCATTAACTGAATTTTAGTTATGCTAAAAATTCCAACCGCTACACTTTTCGGGTTTGCGAAATGTAAACTCATTTTGGATGAAACAAAAATTGTTTCAGATGCCAGAATAATTCAGTTAAATGAGTCGTTCACAGCAATAGTACAAAGAGAAGAAGTTGATTTATTGACAAAATCTTTTTCCGAATTGCAGCTCAAAACCAATGGCTTTGATTGGGGGCAATTACTGGTCCACTTTATCCGGTATGCGAACGAAAAAACCGTTGCTTTTAATGTTGTTGATCAAAGTGAAAACAACTATCAATTACAACTGATCCCTCAAGATCATGACGAAATCATTTGTTTATTGACAGGAACAAATGATCATTCAGATCAGTTAAAGCATCTTACCAATCGTTTCAAAACTTTTCTGACCAATTTTCCATGTGGAATAATGATCGAAAGTTCGGACCTTAAAATTCAGCAAATGAATAAGAAGTGCTGTAGTATGGTAGGTTTAGAAATAGACGAACATGAATTAGAAGGAACAAAAACATCAGCGTTTATTGATACCATAAAAGGATTATTTAAGCATCCCGATTCATTTAGTCAACGAATTCGATCAATTCAGAACGAAAAAAAGGCTGTTCTAAGCGAAGAGCTAGAATTACAAGACGGAAGACGGTTTCAAATAGACTACATTCCTATTGTTTTTGAGAATGGTTATGTAGAGAATCTTTGGCTTTATAACGATATCAGCGGAAGAAAAAGAATAGAAAAAGCACTGCAGAATCAAACCGGTATGCAAAAGATATTGATGGATGTTTCTTCCAGGTATATCAACATTCCATTGAATCTGTTAGAAGATGCCATTCACACATCATTAAAAGAATTAGGACAATTTGTTGGGGCAGATAGAGCGTATGTTTTTAGCTACGATTGGATAAAAGGAATCTGTACCAATACCCATGAATGGTGTGAAGAAGGAGTATCACCGCAAATCGATGAATTGCAGGCCTTGCCTTTGGATACGATAAAGATCTGGTCAGAAACTCATAAACAAGGAAAAAATATGAATATTCCGGATGTTTATGAATTGCCTGAAGGTCATGAAGTGCGTATTCCGCTTGAACAACAAGAAATATTAAGCCTCCTGGCCATACCAATGATGGATGGTGATGAATGCATCGGTTTCGTTGGTTTTGATTCGGTTAAGGAGCACCATGTTTACACCGAAAAAGAAGAATCGTTGCTTTCCATCTTTTCGCGAATGTTGGTGAATGTAAAACAACGTGCCGAATTAGAACACAAACTGATAGATCAAAAACAAAAAGCGGTAGCAGCAAGTAACGCAAAAACTGAATTTCTGGCGAATATGAGTCACGAAATCAGAACGCCGATGAATGCTATTTTGGGCTTTAGCGAAACCCTTTATCACAAAACGGATAATCCGCAATTTAAAAAGATGATCGAATCAATTTTAAGTAGTGGAAATTTACTGTTGGCACTTCTAAATGATATATTGGATTTGTCAAAAATTGAAGCGGACAAGATTGATATTACTGAAATGCCCGTTGATGCAATCAACATTGTGAATGAAATTAAGCTGCTATTCTTTGAGAAAACCCTAAAAAAAGGTGTTTCACTTTCTGTTGAAATAGACCCTAAGTTTCCAAAAGCGCTATTGCTCGATGAAATTCGGTTTAAGCAAATCATCTTTAATTTAATCGGAAACGCCATTAAGTTCACCCATAAAGGATATGTGAGAATAAACATGTTATTCGACGCCATAAACGAAATGAAAGGTCAATTAAGAGTAGATGTCATTGATACCGGAATTGGAATACCTTCAGATCAACAGGAACTGGTGTTCGATGCGTTCAGACAACAATCCGGTCACGCTAACCGATTGTACGCCGGCGCCGGTTTAGGGCTGTCCATTTCCAAACGATTGGCTGAAAAAATGAATGGTCGAATCGAATTGAGTAGTGAACCCGGGAAAGGTTCTGAATTTTCGTTGATTATTCCGGATGTTGAAATTTGTAAGGAATTTATTGAAAAAGCGAATCCTTTTTTACCGACAGACAATGTGCATTTCGAAGACAATACAATCATGGTTGTTGATGATGTACCGTTTAATATAATGGCGGTAGAAGGATTATTGGATGAAATGGGACTGGAAATTATTACTGCTGAAAGTGGTGAAATGGCATTGGAACTATTGGAAACGGTTACCCCATCATTGATCTTATTGGATATTCGAATGCCCAACCTGAACGGATATGAAGTAGCAGAAAAACTAAGGTCAAACCCGAGATTCAAAAACGCCCCCCTCATTGCGTTAACAGCATCTGTGTCAGCTAAAACAGACCAAGAGTTATCCATTCACTTTGATGGTTTTTTATATAAACCAACCAATAAAGCCGAATTGGTAAATGTGCTTATGAAATATTTGCCCTACACAACTATTTCGCCCGATTCATCACCTGATCAAATAGATGAAAACTTAAGTGGGCATTTGAATCCGGAAATCGGCAACAAGCTCCCAGAGGTACTAGCCATCTTAAACCACGATTTTCTTCCCGCATATTCCTTGATAAAAGATGGAATGGTTTTATTTAGAATTGAAGAATTCGGCGTCAACTTATTAGAATTCGCACAAAAATATCAATTCGACTATTTGGAAAACTATTCTAAACTGCTCTTGAATCACGTTGACAACGTTAATCTGAACGATCTTTCATCAACGTTAAACGAATTTCCTATCCTGCTTAAAAAAATACAAATCATCATTGACGATAGAAATAAAAACAGTACTAAACCGAGTTCGGGATAAGCATTCAAGTGAAATATTCAATAGACCTTTTTATGTCGGAAAACAATGTTATATTGTAATTACACAACACTAATCGGAAACTAAAATCACATGTTCAAACACTTTAGAGTAAGAACAGTGATGGTGATTGATGAACAAGTGTCAATGATAATTGCAATTTAAACCTTTACGGAATTACATAAACATTTACTTTTTCATTCATGTCGGCGAAAACAAAACAAGGTAATAAGTAAAAAGCTCAAACTGCTATTCATGGAGTATACGCCCAAAATATTGATCGTTGATGACAATATTGAGAACCTCAAAGTTGTTGGAAACATTCTTCAATCGGAACATTATGATATTGCCGTTTCTTTAAATGGAGAAAGCGCCATTAATGTGCTCTTAAACAATGAGATTGATTTGATCTTAATGGATATTATGATGCCTGAAATAGATGGTCTTGAAACGTGCCGCAGGATCAAACGCATCGATACATTAAAAGAAATACCGCTGATATTTTTGACGGCAAAAGCCCAAACAAAAGATATTTTAGAAGCTTTTGAGGCCGGCGGTGTAGATTACATTTTCAAACCGTTCAACAGACTTGAACTTCTTGCCAGAGTGCACACACACCTTGATCTGTTTCTTTCTAAACGAAAACTGAAAGAGCTTTACAAAAACAGAGACATGGTTTATTCTATTATTGCCCACGATATCAAGGCCCCATTCAATAAAATCACCCAGTTCTTGCAGCTGTTGAACGGAGGATACATGAATTCGGATTCTTCAGATTACAAAGAATTGTTGGACATTTTAGATACTGAAACCCAAAAGACGAATGGTTTAATTGATGAATTAATTGAATGGGGACAATTGTTGATGAACGAAAATACCAATCTGCTAGAGTCTAAACTCCTTAAACCGATCATCGATACGGAAATCGCATTTTTAAAACAGCAATCAGATGCTAAAAACCTCGAAATACAAAACAATGCCGATGAAAAAGTAAAAATAATTTGCAACGAAAGATCCATAAAAGTGATCATTCGGAATTTATTGGCAAATGCCATAAAATTCACTCCTACCGGTGGCAAAATTACTTTTTCAACTGAAGATAATGGTCAGAAAATAGCGCTATTACTAGAAGATTCAGGAATTGGAATGAGTAAAGAGGTGATTGAAAAAATATTTGTGAACAATGAGTTTTATAAATCCAATGGAACCAACAAAGAAAAAGGTTCGGGTTTGGGACTTCAAATTATAAAAGACATGATTCAAAAAAACAAGGCAGAATTAAAAGTCACCAGCATTGTTGAAAAAGGCACTGTCTTTACGCTAATCATTGATAAATCTATTTAAACCATGGAAGAAGATACTTCAAAACTTAGCCTTTTAATTATTGACGACGATCCGTTTTACAGACGTTTGTCAGCTTCCATTTTGGGTGAAAAATTCAACGTGTTTACAGCTGATTGTCCATCAGACGGATTGAAAATTCTGAAAAAAGAGAAAATCAATTTTATCATTTCAGATTACATCTTACCTGAAATGACGGGTTTAGAATTACTCGAAAAAGTAAAGGCCGAATATCCTGCAATAGAGGTGATTTTGATCAGTAATTCGGGAGATATGGACACCGTAATTGAAGCCTTGAGAAGAGGAGCTGCCGATTATTTTAAAAAGCCCTTTACCCCTGCAGATATTTGGATGTCTATTGAACGTGTCATGAAATACTCCCTGCTAAAACAAGATTTAACGACACAAAAACAACAAAATGTTCTTTTAAAGAAAGAATTGAAAAGTGAAATCGGAACGATCATCGGAAAATCAAAACCGATTTTAGCAGTCATCGATCAAATTAAAATGGTTGCCCAAACGCCGGATACTTCCGTGCTGATTATTGGTGAAAGTGGAACCGGAAAAGAACTGGTAGCAAGAGCCATTCACGATTTCAGCAATAGAAAAGATCAACTATTCGGCGCTTCAAATATGTCTGCCATTCCTGATGCGCTCTTTGAAAGTGAGTTTTTCGGGCATACGAAAGGTAGTTTTACCGATGCCTCAACGGATAAAGCAGGTTGGTTTGAAACCGTCAATAAAGGAACCCTTTTTCTAGATGAAATTGGCGAAATGACATTGAACCTGCAAGTAAAATTACTACGTGTATTGGAGGATAGAAACTACACAAAAGTCGGCACTCAAAAAAGTGTTCCGTTTGACGTGAGAATTGTAGCTGCAACCAACAAGAGCATTGAAACCTTAACAGAAAACACGAGCTTCCGACTAGATTTATTTCACCGTTTGGGCACATTCATCATCCATATTCCACCGCTTCGTGACAGAAAAGAGGACATACCGATTATCGCCAATCATTTTTTGAAATCGCTCAATACCAAGATGGGAAAAGATATCCGCGGCATTAGCGATGATGCTTTGGCCTTGTTTCATGAATACCGTTTTCCGGGAAATGTAAGAGAGCTACGAAATTTAATGGAACGGGCAGTGATTCTTTGCAACGAAACTGAACTTCAAAGCAAGCATTTTGATATCATCAAGTCATTTTCCAACACCAAATCATTGACCGAAACATTTGATTTGGAAGAAATAGAAAAGAACACCATTATGCGTGCGTTGGAAAAAACCGATTTTAATAAAGCCGAAGCCGCACGATTATTGAACATTGAATGGAATGCCCTTCACAGAAGATTACAAAAGTATCAGTTGTGAATCATTCGAAAGTCTTCGTTTTTGAAAAAAACATCTTCGAAAACGAAGAATAAAAGACAAGATCAAAATCCAACAAGATGTTAATTGATTGATTTTTAGATATTTGAAAAAATTGGTTTGAAAGTTGAAATGGTAGATGGAAACGATCTATCATGAAAAACAAACTATTCTTACTTGCAACGCTATTTATTGGATTTAATGTCTATTCACAAAGTGATTTGTTGATTACCCCATTCCGGGTAGTATTTGAAAA
>JBILJP010000337.1:0-5944 GCA_044377135.1 Fluviicola sp. | reverse complement strand
CAGTGCATCTTATCTTGTCTTTATATTGATACTTGTTATAAAATTCAAGAGTGTCTTCAAAATATTCAGACTGTCCATTATATTCAGTAATTATCTCTTCACAAGAAAACAGCAATGCTTGGTCAGGAAGAAAGTATAATTTGTCTGAGAGTTGCCCATTTATATTTTTGAGAAACAATTTGAAATCGTCAGGTAGTGTCTGTTTAATCAACTTTTCAACTTCATCAATTTGTTCATCTGAAGCACCTTCTAAAAAACCTAAGTCTGAAAGAGAATGTCCAAAACCTTCAATATTCCTTATAAACAGTTCCGTGCTTGTCATTGAGTTTGCCTGTTATTTATCTTAATTAATTATAACGATTCGGCGGAGGAGAGGGGCGCGATGCGGGGATTATTAGCGCTAAACTTAATGCCGAGAACTAAACTTCCACCTTGCACGAAAGTGTCTGCGAAGCTCGGAACTCCAGATATCGCCCCCCATGTTATCGGCTATTATTCTTTCCGTCCGAAGTCGTATCGTTAGATTTTGTGTCATACTTTATTTATTGCATTGTCAATTTGTTTCAGTATAAACTCAAGTTCAGTGTCTTTATTAGTGTATGTCAATAGTCGTGGCGTTATGTTGAACTGTCTACTAGTATCAATCATTTCAATTCCAATTTGTATGCGGTATTCCTCATCTAAAACACGTCCTTTTTTATCTTCAATTGGAATGCTCTCATCTATTACAGTTTGATAAATTATGTCATAAGTAGGAAGCCAATTTGAAATCAGAGATTTTAAAGTCTGTAGTTTAGGATTAGTTACTTCATATCGGTCTTTACAAGCTGCATTGAAGTAAGCCCAACAATCTAATATTGGTCTATCAACTATTACAACCTCATGTTTATGTTCGGTTTCTATTTCGTCTGCAATGCCTTTTGAAGCAATCCAAAGAGCGCTTTCAACTGTATGGTTAAGGAGAATTGGTAGTGGACATTGGATTGCCAAATCTGAAACTGATTTGAATTTAACGCATTTGTCAATAAGAGATTTTTCAAGTTGTTTAATGAAAGTTGACTTACCTGTGCTGTGAGAGCCACTTATACCAATTTTTATTTTTCTCATTTAAAACAAAGATGTTTGATTGCTTTTATCTGGCTCTGAATTTATACTACACAAGTCTGCAACTATCTTTAGTGAAGCACCTTCGGCAAACTTTTCTTCAAGCATCTTCAGAAAAACTATTCCTGTTGCATAAGCATCATAAAAAGCACTATGCCTACTTCTCTTAATTGGTAAGTCAGTTAGCAGGTTTTGTATTTGGAAGCGTTCAATTAAATCATCTAATCCGTGTTTTGGTTCACTGCTCCAAAAATGCTTTGAAATTTTCTTTGTGTCTAAAATCAATGATGGCGTATAGTCAGGCATTTTTAATTTTAATAGACGATAATCTACGTTTACATTATGTCCTACAAGGATTTTGTTGTTTAGAAAATCGAACAGTTCAACTTTAATTGTATCAAAAGCTGGTTCGCTCTCCAAATCTTTATTTTTCAAACCGTGTATCCGTGAAATCATTGACGGAATATCAATTTGAGGATTGATAAGTTTGTAATAGTAATTGCTGGTGAGTTGCTTGTTGTTTATTTGTATAGCTGCAATCTCAACTATTCCTTCTCGTTCTCTATGCTGTGCTCCAGTTCCTTCAAGGTCAAGCACAATAAAGTTTGAGTTCCACCAAGGTAAATTCAAATCAAGTGTATTAGTCATCATTTTCTTTTACGTCATTATAAAATTGTGCTTTTATTTTTTCATACCATTCTTTGTCTTCCACTTTTTGCAAGTGTCCAAATGGAGACCTGCCATGTTGGTCTTTAAAATGTGGTTTTTCAATGTCCCAAATTTGATAGCCCAAAGTATGTTGAAGGTGGTATCGTTTTTCTTCGCCTAAACCCTCTGTCCAAATATGACCGTCTTCAATTAGAAAAGGCGTGTCGTAGTGATATGTATCAAGTAGTTTTTGAAATTCATTTTTTGTCGGTGCTTTGTATTCTCTGTCGCACAATTCTCGTTGCAGTTGTGGGCAAATGTCGCAAAGTTCATTTACACCCCAATGTCCATTGTAGTCAGGCAACTGCTGTGTATATGTTACACCACACGATGTTTTTCTGAATAAAGGAACTTTAAGCCCTGATTTTTTGTATGCTTCAAAAACTCTATTTTCAAGTTCCTTCGGCAAGAATTTTCTTCTTGCAAATTCACCGTATGAAATTTCTAAGCCAATGCTTTTTAGGTAAGCATAGTTTTCAGGTCTATGATAGTAACCTGTATAAACTATTGCATCTGCATATTTAGCAACGCTAAATACTCTTTCAAAACTCTCAGCATCATCATTCCAACCTACAACAATTGGTCGCCAGTATAGAATGAGTTTTGTTTTTTTCTTGTACTTTGAAATGGTTTCAATTGATTTTACTGTAATCTTGTTTTTGGCTACTGGTTCAATCCTCGCATCGGTAATGCCAGAATATGTTATTAGCAAGTTCACTTTGATATTTTCTAACTGCTCAAGTTGCTCTACATCTTCTTTTGTAACTTTTGCTCTTGTGATTACTAAAATTTGGTTTGATAATCCAAGTGCATCTAACCTTTTCAATATTTCGAGAGTGTGCTTTTTGACATTTGTCAAAAAGGGGTCAGTCGCTCTATTGAAAATTTGAATTGGAGTTACATTTGGAATAAAAAAATGATGATTGACTAATTGATTTACCGCTTCTTCGTCAGTGCAAAGCATTTGCGGTTCTTTCATTTCAAAATTGTCAAAGAAATGCCTTACACAATATGCACAATCAAGTGAGCAACCAATAATGTGATTTAAACTTAGTCCCGACTTTCTATAAGCAATTACATCTAACAAAAGAGGATTAAGAGCTTTTTTCTCTTCTACACTTATAAGGTTCAAATCTTTCACTGATACAAATAATTTAAAGTCGAAAAATTTTCTTTCAAATGCTCAATGGATGTAGTTCCTGGTAGCGGAATTAAATTTGAAAACTGTTTTAGTTGCCAAAGCAAGGTTTGTTGTGAAAGGGTTAATTCACTTTCCATTTGACTTTCTTGAGAAGAATTATGTCTAGCCAATAAACCTTTTCCTAAAGGGTAGTAGGATAAAAAAGCAATGTTTAGTTCTTCTGCAAAACGGATTAGTCCTTCGGATGTCTTGTCGTTTTGATTAAATCTGTTTTGTATTGTTTGAATATCAGTAACTGTCAATGCCCTTTTGAAATTCTCCATGTCTATGTTGCTAACACCGATAAAACGAATTTTACCTTCGGTTCTTAGTTTTGCTAATTCCTCAATAGAGAATTCAATTTCTACCTTAGGGTCAACTGTGTGTAGTTGGTATAAATCTATCCTTTCTAATTTCAATCTTCTCAAACTGTCGTGAACCGCTTTTCTTATATATGTTGGAGAGCAATTTGGTTTAACATTGTTTGGGCTAAAAATCTCATTGCCTCCTTTTGTCGCAATAACTATTTTGGAATTGTATGGATAGAGAGCTTCTGCTATAATATTTTCTGAAATCTCTGGTCCATACATGTCTGCGGTATCGAAAAAGTCAACCCCAAGGTCAACAGCTTTTTGTAAAACTTTAATTGCGTTTTCCTTGTCAGCAGGCATACCCCATTTGCCTTCTCCCGCCGTCAAACGCATAGTCCCTAAGCCAATCCGTTTTATTTCAAGTGTTTGTCCGATTTTAAAAGTTTTGTTTGTCATTCAAGAGTTGTCCTTTAGAATTTAGCACTTTCAGTTGGAGTTGCGTTAGAATAGACTCCAACTTTCCTTTATACGAATTCTCCTAAGCTCATGCCATTCAGTCTTACATGTTGTTATTCAATAAATTCTCCCAATTAATGAATACGCATTTTTAATACTCATTCTTTTGCACTTCATACACTTTATTTCATGCGTACCTGTCAAGCATTCCCAAGTCAAACCTACCCATTCCACCCCACACCGTCAACCGTATAAATACGGTATTTTCTTTGCGGTTTTCCGCAAAATATGAGGTGGTTTGATTGTATTAAAGTCGCCACCCTCCTTAGCACCTGCGCTGAAGCTTGTGCCATCGCTAAAGCTATTGGCGGCACGCGATCGGTGTAAGCGTTAATCCTTCCGCCACAAGCGGAGAGGAGAAGGATTTGCCTTCTTAATAGAAGTGTTTCCAAAACAAAAAAAGGACCTCTCTCGAAGTCCTTTCCATTATCTCAAAGTGATACTCACACACCACAATTGTTTTTCCTTCTAGCTGAATCTACGGTTTCATCAAATCCTTTTTATGCAGCTGCACTTTCAGGTTTTCGCCTTCACGTTCAATTAGCAAGGTCAACATTTTTTCTTCTTCAGGAACCAGACCGTCATACAATACGTTGCACCACATGTCTTTGGTGAAAACGCGGGTATCTTCTCCGTTGACTTCCAAAATGCGGTCGCCTAGTCGAATGCCCATTTTATCTGCTTCGGAACCGAGCGTCACCAGGCGCACTTCTAAACGATCTTCGTTGTAAAAAGGACTGATACCAAAGTTTTCCAGTTTGTTGTTCACGAAGTCATCCGTAGGAATCAAAATGATCTCGCTGACAGACCAATCAATGATGACGCGGTAATGCTGCAGGAATTTTGTTCCGATGGTACGCGCTCCCGATCCGAAGGAAATGACTTGTTCTGGGATGGTGAAGTTGCCCATTTTGGTCTCTGAAATCTTAGCATTGTAGGTAGAATCGCGATCACCCATGCCATACAAACCCGATGAACTGGAACCGACACCGATCACAGGATTGGCGAGCTTACCTGTAGACTGCAATGTTTTCCGGATGGTCGGTGAGCTGTTGAAAAAACCGTTGGAACCGGTATCGAAGGTCACTCGTTTGTCGGTAACGCCATCATAGGTAATGTCTATGAGCGGTGTGGAAGATGTGGCTGGTGTAAACGGAATACGGAAAGCCGTGGAAGGAATCTCAAAAGCCGAACGATTATCCGAAACAGTAATCACTTTTCGTTCGTAATCAAACTGCCACACAGCTTCTTTCATGAGGTTTGCGCCCACAAAACCGTCTACATCAAGGCAGGCAATTTCGTTGGAACGTTTAAGGTCGGCAATGGCCGTTCCCATTTCTATGAAGTGCACTCCACCGATCAGCATTTCAGGCATTTCAGCAAATTGGAGCACTTCTTTCTTCCCTTGTGAATCGCCGGTTTTCTGTTCTACTTTCGTTTCCAGATTCAACTCCGCGGCCAACTCTTTGGTTATTACATTGGGCGCACCGGTATCCACCAAAAAGTCGTAGTCTTTGCCCTTGATGTTGACTTTCACCACCACCAGACCCATTCGCATTTCGAAGGGAATTTCGGCTTTGAAGGAAGGTTGTTCTACATCGCCTTGCTTTAAGAGCTTTACTAATTTCAAGGTGCTGCAGCCGGAAATTGCAGTCGCCACCAAAAGAATGAGTACGAATTGTTTCATGATGGGAAATTAGTGGAAATAACTGATTTAGGGTTGTTATCGGTTATTTATTCGTTGATTTTCGGGTTTTTTGAGCTGAAATTTGCGAATTCGAGTGTTCGGGATCATCCTTAGGCTGACACAGTATCCCGAACATCCAAATTCCCGAATTCCCAAACACCCGAATTCCCGAACACCATTTTTGGGAATTGCTCTTTTTCAAAACCGGATCTCATTAATTCCATAAGGAAGTACACGAATTAAACCCAACAAAAAATCCTCCTCCACCGCAGCAGAGAAGGATTTTCACTTTTGTTTATAGCTATTGAATAAATCAGAATAGTATGGAGTACAGCATAAACGCTTACTCTTTGATCACTTTATGCGTGCTTTCCATACCGTTTAAATCACGTAAATGGATGAAATAAATACCGGCGGGCATCAATGTGAGATCCAACT
>JBILJP010000336.1:0-5963 GCA_044377135.1 Fluviicola sp. | reverse complement strand
ACAAAAAACGCAACATGCAACTGGTACTCAATCAACAGCAAATAGAGCAGAAAATCACGCGATTATCGCATGAGATCATCGAAAACACGTATGGTGAAACGTCGTTATTCATTGGCGGAATTGTTGGGAATGGTGAAGTTTTTGCCGACCAGATTGCGAAGATCATTCAACAACACACCACATTGGAATTAACCGTTTTTACGGTCGATCTGCACAAAGATTTCCCGCTTGAGCACCCTATTTCATGTTCCATCGACCCAACTATTCTCAATGGAAAAACAGTGATTTTAGTCGACGATGTGATCAATTCCGGAACTACCATGCAATACGGTTTGATGAAAATATTGGAACAACCGGTGCGCAGTGTGAAAACCGTTGCTTTGGTTGATCGTTTGCACCGTCGTTATCCTATCAAGTGTGATTTTGTCGGAATGACTTTGACCACAACCCTTAAAGACCGTGTGGAAGTTATGCCATCGAATGGCTCGCTAGAAGCATTTTTGGTATGAGTATTCAACGCGTCACCGAATCGGCTAGTCATTACGACAACCTTGAGCAGCAATCTACGCGCTCATTGCTAGAAGGCATCAACAACGAAGATAAATCAGTTCCACTGGCTGTTGAAGCCGAAATTTCACACATCGAACAACTGGTTGACGCTTGTGTAGAGCGTATGCAAGCAGGTGGAAGATTGTTTTACATCGGCGCCGGAACAAGCGGAAGATTGGGAATTGTTGATGCAAGTGAATGTCCGCCAACCTTTGGTGTTCCTCAAGGAATGGTGATCGGATTAATAGCAGGTGGTGACTCAGCCATTCGCAAAGCTGTCGAATTTGCCGAAGATAATCGCGAACAAGGTTGGAAAGACTTGCAAGAACATGCAATTTGCGATAAAGACATCGTAGTTGGAATTGCCGCTTCCGGAACTACACCTTATGTATTGGGTGCGCTGGAAACCGCAAAAACAAACGGTATTCTTACCGGTGGAATTTCCTGTAATCCGGAATCGCCTTTGAGTCAATTGGCTGATATTGCCATTACGCCTGTTGTGGGACCTGAATTTGTGACCGGAAGTACGCGTATGAAAAGTGGTACAGCCCAAAAGTTGGTGTTGAATATGCTTTCTACGGCTATTATGATTCGTTTGGGTCGCGTTCGCGGAAACAGAATGGTCGATATGCAACTGACCAACGACAAACTAGTCGATCGCGGTATCCGCATGATCATGGATGCAACTGGCGCAGATGAAACCACTAGTTCTCAATTACTTCAGGAATTAGGCTCCGTAAGAGCTGCGGTTGATCATTTCAATGCCACAAAATGAGCCTGTATTTTGAACAGATCAAACCCAATGAATTAGCTGTAGTTTTAGATTACCTTCGTTCAGCCGCTACAACACTTCTGCAAAAAGGAGTTCCACAATGGACAGTTTGGTTAAATCCACAACCAATCAACATTGATTGGGTTGAAAAAGGAATCCGGGAAGGTGAGTATTACTTGATTTTAAAAGAGAAATCTCGCATTGGAATTGTAAGACTTTCAGAAACAGACGAAACTTATTGGGGACAACAAACTTCCGAAGCACGATACATTCATTCTCTGGTGATTGACGAACGTTTTTCCGGTCTTGGATTGGGTAAACAAGTCATCGAATTGATGATTCAGCAAGCAATTTCAGACAACATTCCATTCATGCGATTGGATTGTATAGCAACAAATACGGCTTTGTGTAACTATTACGAATCTCAAGGATTCAAAAAAGTGGGACAGATACAAATGCCGCACTCGCTGAATAATTTGTATGAGAAGTCGATAATCAACTAACTTATTTGTAACCAACGCGTGCTCGCGGTACTTCTGCCTCTTCATTCATTTCCTGAACGTACTGAAATACCCTGCTTATTTTGGTGTCTTGATCAAACAAACGATCTTCCAATAAATCCATCCGTTCTTGCAATTCCCTGCTGGATTGAATCATTTCTTTCAATTTGGTGTAAACCCGCATGATCTGAATGTTCACGGCAATTGCGCGTTTGCTGCTTAAAACACTGGATAACATTAAAACTCCATGTTCTGTAAAAACGTAAGGTAAGGTTCTTCTGCCACCATGTACACTTGAGGTCGCAAATTGCGACTTCAAGTTAGTCCATTCATTTTCGGTTAATTGAAACATAAAATCTTCGGGAAAACGATCGGTATTACGTTTTACTTGTTCGTTCAATCGTTTGGTATCAACCTGGTAAAGTTCAGCCAAATCGCTATCAAGCATCACCTTTTGGTCTCTGATAACGTAGATTTTTCGGTAAATAAATTCGTCAGGTAATTGTGTGTTCATTCGCGTCTTTTACTTGAATACACGAATAATTTTCAAAATAAAAGCTGTATACGTCGGGCTATCATTACCTTTGCTTCATGCGTTTTGATATACTTACCATATTGCCCGAATTGTTGGAAGGACCTTTCTCTGCTTCCATGATGAAACGGGCTCAGGACCGTGATTTACTGGAAGTTCATATCCACAACATCCGCGATTATTCGACCAACAAACACAAGAACGTTGACGATTATCAATATGGTGGCGGAGCCGGAATGGTAATGACCATTGAGCCGATTGCCATTTTGATTGAAAAACTAAAGGCCGAACGCTCCTACGATGAAATCATATACATGACCCCCGATGGTGAAGTGCTGGAACAACAACACAGCAATACCTGGAGTTTGAAAGAAAATATCATGATTCTTTGTGGTCATTACAAAGGTGTGGATGAACGCATTCGTGAGCATTACATTACCAAAGAACTTTCTATTGGGTCATATGTCTTAACAGGAGGTGAACTGGCTGCTGCTGTTTTAGTGGATAGCATCGCACGATTGATCCCGGGAGTTATGAACGACGAAACCTCGGCGCTTACTGATAGTTTTCAAGACAACTTGCTTTCTCCACCGGTTTATACACGTCCCCCTGAATTTAACGGATGGAAAGTGCCCGACGTTTTGCTGAGCGGTGATTTTGCCAAAATTGATGTCTGGCGAGAAGAACAAGCTATTGAAAGAACGAAAGTTAGAAGACCTGATTTATTTAAAAAGTTTAATCAGGAATCTCACTAAACAGACGGTATTGCACAAGTAACGTGAAGAAATTTTGAGGGTTTTAGCTTCTACTTCGGAAATAATATACCTAACTTGTTTCTGCGAAAGGAATATTGCTTTTTTGCTCAACCGGGTAAGTAATATACCTAACTTGTTTCCAGGTAAACAATATTACTATTTTCCAAAATTTTTCTAATTCGCTATTGTTGCAAATCAACTTTTTCACTAACTTGAATGGAAACCAAATAAATATCTTTCCTATGGGAGCCATTAAACCTTTCAATTATTCAGATTTTGAACTTTCAGTAGCACTTGGTGCGCGTGCGCTCAATCATCCATGTCGGGTGAAAATGATGAGTTTAATAAGAGAACACAAAGGCATTACCTGTGTTGATTTAGCTGAATTCTTTCAAATGTCAAAGCCTGCAATTCGAGATCATGTCGAAAAACTTAAAGATGCCGGATACATTTACATTGAGTATTCCCCTCATTGCTATAACTTATCTATTGATGAAGAAAGTCATGAACGGTTTCAATCTTTTCAGCAATTCTTTGCTAATAATCCAGCCAGTCAATTTTACTTGTCAATAAAGTAATAATTTTACACAATAGTAAAAGCCGAATGACTGAACAGAATATAATTGACGCCATTGAATGCCTGAAAGAAGGTAAAGTTATTCTATTCCCAACCGACACTATTTGGGGATTGGGTTGCGACGCCACAGATGACGCAGCTTGTCAACGCATTATGGAGATCAAACAACGTCCGGCAGAAAAGAGCTTTGTGTTGCTGGCCGACAGTTTTCAGATGATTGAAAAATACATTCCCGAATTTCCGGATGTATGTTACGATTTGGCCGATTTGGCCGAGAAACCGTTAACCATTATCTACCCAAATGCAAAAGGATTGGCGCCTACAGTTTTGGCCGCAGACGGTTCTGTAGGAATTCGTTTGACCAAAGATCCGATATGTTTGAAACTCATTCGCGCTATTCGTAAACCAATTGTTGCTACTTCAGCCAATCTTTCGGGCGAACCACACCCTACTCGATTTGGCGAAATGAACGATCTCATCAAAAAAGGCGTAGACGCAATCGTATTGGAACGTTTGGAAGAAACATGTACCACTCCTTCGCAGATCATCAAAATCGGATTGGACAGTTCCATTCAAATCATTCGTAAATAACTCTTTATTCGGTCGTTCTATTATCGTAAGATTCTTTCTGCGTTTCGGCATCGTGCTTGGTCAAGCGAATAACTTTGTCTTTATGCTGTGGTGGAGAATAAATGGTGTACAATTTCAATGGTAAAACCGAATCTGAATTAATAATATTGTGCAGTGCACCATGCGGAACAATAATCGCATCTCCCGCTTTGATTGGACTTGATACTCCATTCAAAACACACGTTCCCGTACCATTTTCAAATCGGAAAAACTGATCGCCATTTGTGTGAACTTCCTCGCCAATCTCTTCTCCGGGTTTCAAACTCATGAGTACAAGTTGTAAGTGTTTCCCGGTATAAAGCACCTTCCGGAAATTCGTATTAGCTAGTGTAAGTTCTTCAATGTTTACGTGATAACCATCTTTTTTGTGTTCTGTTGATCCGTTCATCTTGCTTTATTGTTTGTCTGTAAATACTGTTTGCATTCTTGCGATTTAATTTATGCTGATCAAAGCCTAATCGTATTCATCGTGATTCTCATAATCATCATCAGGAACAGTATAACCGTTCACTTCCGTATGACGAATTTGTCCGCCCAAATAACCGGTTTTAGCAACTAAACCAAATCCGACTAACGAAATTAATAGCGTACACCAAGCTACTACATTGGTAGTTGAAGGATGTAACACCGACAAAACAGCGGCAAAAACGGAAATAATTCCTATCACTATAATAGCAACCAAAGCATATCCGGCTACAGTTTCATGCTGTTCTATCACTTTCTCAGCAATTCCGGGAATGTGTTTCACGGTCTTTTCTGCCGCTTCACCGGTCAAATATGCAACTGCCCCACCTACAGCTGAAATTAAAAGAACCACATAAGCGGCTAGTTTGGCTGTTGTGCTTTTCGACCAAATTCCAATAGCCAATACAATAGCACCGAAAAGGAATCCGAAAATGGGCATATGGTTGATCAATAAATGGATGTGCGTCTCTTTCATGCGTTGTTTGATGAGTTTATACCACAAAATTACGCGCCTTTCAGAGCAGGATTGTTGCAGACTAAAGCCGAAGAATTACATCTATCACACCTCTTTATCAGTGCGTTCACCGATCTGAGTCAGACTCCATAATTGCCGAACAAAAAATGACTTACTCTTCGTATATTTGCACCCGTCAAACGAAGGACGATTACACAATGCAACAACAGAATTACGCAGACCGACTAAAACACCCGGTGTTTAAAGTCATTTCAAGCATCATCACGGAACAAGGTTTAGAAGCTTATGTTATCGGTGGTTTTGTGCGCGATTTGTTGTTGGAGCGTCCTTCCAAAGACATTGACATCGTGGTGGTGGGTGACGGCATGGAATTGGCCAAAGCTGCTGCCGAAACATTGCGGGTGAAGAAAGTTTCGTACTTCAAGAATTTCGGTACCGCACAGTTTGTGTACAAAGACCTTGAAGTAGAATTTGTGGGAGCGCGCAAGGAATCCTACCAACGCGATTCACGCAAACCGATTGTGGAAGACGGCACCTTAAGCGATGACCAGAAACGCCGCGATTTCACCATCAATGCACTAGCACTCGATTTACGAGCAGAAACCTTTGGAAACATTGTTGATCCGTTTGGTGGATTGGAGGATTTGGAAAAAGGCATTTTACGCACACCATTGGAACCTGAACAAACCTATTCGGATGATCCGTTAC
>JBILJP010000029.1:0-21740 GCA_044377135.1 Fluviicola sp. | reverse complement strand
ACAAATTACTTTCCGAAAAAGCCAAGAAAAACCTTGCCGCGATTGAAGGCTTGTACCAAAACGAAAAAAAGCAGGCACAAATCAATGAGCTGTCTACCAAAAACACCATCAACGATTTAACCATCAAAAATACCAACAGACAACTACTTTTAGTGATCATTGGGTTGGTGCTGACTTTTGCTCTCGGACTGTTGCTTTATTTCCAAAGCCGCAACCGTAAAAAGAACAACCTGCAATTACAGCGGTTAAATGCAGAATTGGAACAAGCAAATGCTATTAAAATGCGCTTCTTCAGCATTCTGAACCACGATCTTAGAAGTCCGGTTGCCAACTTGATTCACTTTTTACAATTGCAGCAACACAACCCCGAATTGCTGGATGAAGCGAGCAAAGAACGCTTAGGTAACAGTACACTTACAGGAGCCGAAAACTTACTGAGTTCAATGGAAGACATGCTTTTGTGGAGTAAAGGTCAGATGGAACATTTTAAACCCGTTCCTACAACCATTCAACTACAGGAAGTTTTCAACGACTTAAAACGTCATTTTCAAAGCGAAGAACATGTGCATTTTGAAATTGAACTAGCCGATTCTTTGCTGTTGGTAACAGATGAAAATTACCTCAAAACCATTCTCCGTAATCTCACCAGCAATGCGCTCAAAGCACTTGTAAAAACAACTAATCCGGTGATCAGCTGGAAAGCAAGTGTGCAAAACAACCAAGTCCTTATTGTTGTTTCAGACAATGGTCCCGGAGCTAGCGAAGCCGCTTTCAAAGCGCTGTATGATGATACGGAAGTTGTGGGCATCAAAACAGGTTTAGGTTTACACCTGGTAAGAGATTTGGCCAAAGCCATTGATTGCGACATTAGCGTAGAAACAGGCTCAACAGGAACAGCCGTTACGCTATCATTGCCAATCACTACTATTGAAACAAAAAAAGCGTCTAAGTGACGCTTTCTAAAATTGTACTTGAAAAAGATTCATTACTCGGCATCAATCTCTTCTTGTAACTCATTCTCTTCCAAATCAATATTGTATTTTTTCGCGTAAGCTTCTTGTGCGTTTTTAAATTTCGCATCAACCACAGCTTCCGCTTCGGTTACTTTCACCAATAATTCTTGCACACGGGTCATGGCTGCTTCATCCAATTCACTACCGAAAATCAGTTCAATCATTTCTTTGTAGTCAACTGAAATGGTGGTTTCATAATAACGAAACAACTCCATAGCCGCGTTTTTCAAATCCACGTTCTTTTCAAACGGCTTCACTTTTTCAAGCTTTCCGATCACTTCACGTGTGGTTTTCAACAAATCATCATAAAAAGGCTGCACCGATTCCGCACTGGCGTATTCAGAACTAACCTCATCATTAAATGCGATCATTTTATAACCGATTTCATTTTGTAGTCCTACAATATGATCGTTGTAATCTACAGCGTTGGTAAAGGTTTGAGCAGAAACCGCACCTGATACCGCGATTACGAAGAGTAGCATGATTGACTTTAACATAATTCCTTTTTTTTTTCGAATGTCTTCTTTTTTTTAAACTAAACCAAGTTTTTGATCGGTTTTCGGTGACGATTAATGCAAATGCTGTACCACAAATGAGTTTTTGAGTTTTTGAGTTTTTGAGTTTTTGAGTTATTTGAATAAAGGAAAAATGATTCAACGTAGAAACTACTCAACTCAAAAACTACCCAACTTAGCAACTGTCCAACTCAAAAACCTAGAAACTTAGAAACTAATGAGCCTCCACATACCCCTTCCTTCCTTTCTCAATCTCCAGCACCCAGGTATAATACCCGATAAAGTGTGAATCAAAAAAGCCTTTCTTTTTATAGAGTTTTTCAGGAATAAAGATGCGGTTTTTAGTGGTGAGTCCGCCGGCTTTCACTTGCGGTGCCACACCGTCTAACAAACACGGAGCATCACCTCTTCCCTTCTGAAAACGACTTCCGTATTGCCACACATCCTGCCACTCCGAAATATTCACTTTTCCGGCGGAAGCATTTTCGGGCGCAATAATGTAAAACGAACCGAATTGAATTTTCCCACGCAATTCTTCCACAATACCCAATGCGTAAGCATATCCCATACTATGCGCAACAATGTAAAGCGTATCGTTTTCCGAACGGTTGGGAACTTCATTGAGCATTTGATAGATGTTCCGTCCGGCAATGTGCCCACTGTTCAATCGCTTGCGAAATCCACTTTTGTTTGAACGGGTTCGATGCATCGTCACCGTTCGAACCGTGCGACTTCCCAATAGATTCTTTACCGAACTGCTGGTGTAACAATGGTGTTTTTTCTTGTTGGAGCACCGTTTTGGGTAAGCCGCCGAAGTGGTAGTGAAATTGATCAAACTTCTGTGATTGGACGTACTCACCGAAAAATGACCGTCGGCATAATAGGTTTCAGTTGGATTGATGCGTTTTTGAAACTTCAAATCAATGGCATTCCACGGCCGCCAATATTCGTAACGATCGAAGGTATACACCAGATTGCGCGAGTCGGGAAACTCCAATCCCTTTTGTTTGATGTCGGCAAAATTCTCCTCAAAACTATGTCCGATAGATGTAGGCCGGTAGCCGTTTACAAACAATAAAATGCGCTTTGCCGGATCGGGAATAGTCAGCTTATCCGTTATCTCATTTCCGGTGTGATTGAATACCCGTTGCTGCTGAAATGCCCCCTGCTCATTGATGTAATTAAACACCATGTAATGGCTCTCGGCTTTCTCGGCATATTCACGCGTTGACAATACCAAACTATCCGAATGTGCTTGCAAACGCACCTTGTTCCATTCACCGTTTTTGTCTTGCCGCACCGCAAAATACAGCACCGGCATTCGTTCTTCTTTTCGCCAGTTTTTACCACGCTGAATCACCAATTCAGAACTCAAATCAACTTCATTGGGGTGTTTAATATTGTCATTTACCGCCATATAACTGATGGCCCGGTTAATCGATAATCCGTTCATACCGGTGAGTTTGCCCGAACGCACTTCAAACCAGCTATAGCCCAAGTTCACAAATAACACCATCAAATAAACGGCATATGGCGTCAGAAACAATTGGGCCAATCGCCAACCGAAACGCACCAATCGCGGACGTTTAAAACGCGTTAAGATCCACCTGCCAAATTTTCTTCCATAGTAGAAACTCAGAAAAACAACGGCCACCAAGCCCAGTAAATGAAGAACATTGATAAACTGTCCACCCAAGGTAAACAACGGTTTAAACAACACATTATCAATGTTGAGATGATAGGATAAATAGTTCTTTTTATACGGATGTTTGATAGCTGCCAGAAAATTGCCTTTCCCCAAATCCAACTCACCGTTTTCTTTTTCTTTCCAAAAATAATAGGCCACAAAACCGTTGTTGGAGCGTACATCTTCGTAATTATCAAACAAGGAATAACTGTGAGCCGAAAACCGCAATTGCCCCCATTGTTCATAGCGCATTTCCGCTCCTGACGGAAGATCCATGAGGTTGTTCGTGGTTCCTTTTTCAGGTCCTTTATCCATCCAGGTATCCTTGAAGAAACCCATTCCGTAGCCCAATTGCCGCGCTATTGTTTGCGCAAGTTTTGAAGGTTTGTCTCTTTTCACAAAACCCAACGCCTTATTTCGCACCATATAACCTCGTATCGTTGGATCGTTAAATCCGGGAATGAGAAACAGGTAATAGGCTTTTTTATCCATGTTCGGATGCGTCTCCAGGTACAAATCGCGCAAATCGTGCATTTGATTGCTATAACGCTCGTGAATCGAACTCGGATTATCAAACAACGTGGTGGCATCCCATTCCTGGTGTTGAAATACAGGCAATAATTCCAATTGCACCTGAACATTGGCTTGCAGGTAAATCCGGTTGATTTTGGCTTGAAGGGAATCTACATTGATGTTCGTGGAAGCCAGTGGAATCAAATACACTTTTTCCGTTCGTTGTTTATACGGCACTACATTCAATCGACCAATTTCACGCCCTTTGTAGCTTGCTGAAACCGTGTAATACTCACTCATCGGCGGCAATTCCAGGGTAAACAATCCCTGACCTTTCGGTACAAATTGCAATTCCTGACCGGTTGTCAAAATGCGAAACAACAAACTATCCGTATTCAGCGTATCTCCATTCAGAATGCGGGCATTCACCAAATCGGTTTGCTCAAAACCAACCGACTTATACGGTATTTTGTACGGTTTTTGCGGAGCATCTTCCCACGTTTCATAGTTTGATGACCACTCTTTCAACACAAATGCATCAAACCCGTATTGCTGGTTGGGATGTGCTTCGAAGACCAAAACAGGTGCTGTAGTTGAAGTTGCTGTCTGCGCCGAAATTTCGTGAACAAACAAGCACATGAGTACCGATAACAACCACACTTTTTTAGCTACAATCACAGATATTGGAAAGAAAAATCAAAGAAACAAAAAAACGGGGGAAGTTGGTGGTGCAATCCATGATCTTAACAGAAGCACATTGATTTTCTAAAGAATTGGTTGTTTTACAAGCATCTTATTGCAATCAACTAAATGAATCAGTATTTTTAAGGCTTATTTAACCGACTACCGCCAATTATCGCGGACTGATTCGTAGCTAAACAGACCATGCAGAAATCTCCTTTTCTTTCAATGATGATCCATTTACGGAAGGATGAAACCGTATTGCTTTATGGTAAGATTTCGACTATTGGTGAAAGTGAGCAAACAGAAGTGGTTCAATTTTTAGAACGCGAATACAGGGATGAATCATCCGGATTCCCTTTTTCACCGCCTTCCTTTGAGCCTTCTGCAGCAATTTGGGCCGCTCAAACCGTTTATCTCATTGCCCAGTTATTGCTTTACCGCGATGACCCGGCAAAAGATTTAGAAGCACTCTTACCGGATTATCAAGGCCCTGTTACAGCCGGAGCAATTCTTTCAGCCGATTTAAGTCTGCGATTTATCCCTGATATTCTGGATGAATTAACGTTGATTGATGATGAAGATGCCTTGATCGAACTCATACAACAACTGTTGAAAAAGTGGCATTATTCAGGTATGAGTGCACTTGAAAACCCTGATCAGCTCGATTTTTCGGTTATTCAGTCGAATGAATGCCTGCAGATGTTGTATTGCAACCGAGTAATTGAACAAAAACACATCCTTTTTTATGAAAACACCTTTCTGAAGCAACACATCGATGCTGCTTTGGGATTGTATAAAAATCAATTTTGGAACGAACTAACAACACATGAATAACATTGACAAACTAACCCGTGTTTTGGAACACGTAAAAGCATCTTTTGTAGGTAAAAATGAAGTGGTTGATTTATTAGGCATTAGTTTGATAGCGCGCGAAAATGCGTTCTTATTAGGTCCTCCGGGAACAGCCAAAAGTGCCATCATCCGTCAATTATCCGATTGTGTGGTCAACGGTAAAAATTTCGAATACTTGCTCACGCGATTCACGGAACCGAATGAATTGTTTGGACCCTTTGATATCCGAAAACTAAAAGACGGTGAGCTGATTACCAATACCGAAGGCATGATGCCGGAAGCCTCCATGGTGTTTCTTGATGAGATTTTCAATGCAAACAGTGCTATTTTGAACAGCTTGTTAATGGCCTTAAACGAGAAAATCTTTCGTCGGGGGAAAGAAACGAAACACTTACCTGCTTTAATGTTTGTTGGAGCAAGTAATTTATTGCCCGAAGACGAAACGCTAAACGCCCTACTGGATCGATTCTTGGTGCGCATACAATGCGATTACGTAGACACCGACCATTTGGAAGAAGTGATCCTGGCCGGATGGAAAATTGAAAATGGTATTGCCAACGAAGCCCCTACCATTACTCCGGAAGAAATCATTGAGCTTCAATTAATGCGCAAAGAAGTGGACTTGTCTCCGATTCGAAAACAATACGTTGACCTCATCCACAATCTGCGCAATACCGGTATTAAAGTTTCTGACAGACGTGCGGTTAAAATTCAAAACCTCATTGCCGCCAGTGCCATCATTTGCAAACGAAAAGAAGCTATTTTATCTGATTTATGGGTCATGAAATACATTTGGGATACCGAAGAACAAATTGAGATTTTAGCCGGTATTATTGACAATATCATTGCAGACAAAACAGACGCGCAAATGCATCCGCAAGCACTTTACAACAAAGTTCCGAATGCGGAAGAATTGATGAAGGAAGTGAATTTACTCACCGATAAATGGAACAGCGTAGGCTTAAGCTTTGAAGAACAAAACGTTGTAAAAGATAAATTACGCTATGTGCAAACACGTGTGAATTGGATCAAAAACAATGAGCATAAAACCCATATTCAACAGGAAATAGAATCATTATGGCAAAAGATGCTTCAAACGATTTAACCTACTTCCTTTCGATTGATGCCTCAAAGAGTGAAGATTTGGCTTCTATTCGTCATTGGAGTTCACTTAAACTTGCGTTTGAGGAGAACCTGATTTGGGTAAAAGACCTGGATTATTCGCAACTGAACTCGTTAACCGTTAAAAGCATTCCGTTTCATCAGAGTTATGAAGCGAAAGACGGTAAATTGTTTCCGCTGAATAGTCTATTACCCGAACGAACGGTGCCCGGTTTATTGTGGACTCCGATAGAGCGTGCGTTGCCTGTGGAACTTCCTGACTTAAATCACAATTACTTCGGTTTTGATCAAACACTCAGCTGTTCACTGGTGAAATCGGAAGCGGAACAATCGGCCATAGCTTCACTCCATTCTTTGGATTCATTGTTGGCATATGCAACTTCGGCACCTGAAATCCGGATGAAAAACTTGGAATGGGTGGTTCTTGCGGATCAAACAGTGCTTGTTTACGGAAAACCATTGCTACCACTTTCAGGAAATGTTTTTTGGTTATACGAAAACCACCTTCTTCCTGCAGGAACCGATTTTGAACTTCCTATTCTTTCTGAAGTGTTTTACAAAGCGCTTCAACCAGAAACACCTTCCATTGTACTTTGGAAAGAAAATGCCGGATATCAATTGATCTCACGATCTTCTTTTCAGCAACTTTCGTTAAGTTCAATCCGTTTGACCATCCAATCAATGAAGCTTCATCATGCGGAATAGCTACTTTCAGACATATCTCAATTATTTTTGGCGATGGGAAGAAGCCGAAGAATTGCTGGCTATTCCCGGCGGAAACACAATTGCCTACAAACCTGTTATTGCTGAAATTATCCAGCATTTAGCGCCCCAGGGATTGCCTTCATTCGGTGCGATTCTGCTTGCTGTTATTGCAACTAATCCATCTGCCAAAGAATCGCTATTAGGTGTTGGGAAGATTTTAAATGTACAACCGGTAAAACACCCGGATGAATTAGAAAAAGCGCTTTCATTTTTAAGTTTATTGGAACGGTTACCGTCCAACTATAAATCAGGAAACGATCGTTTACTACTCTTACAGGCGATCTTTGAAAAATCGCACAATCGGTGCTCTATCAGTCAATCGATGTCGGTGGCAAGTGCAATTACTACCAGCCAAATGGTGAGTGGCAATGATGCAAAATCACTAACCTTAAAAGAGCTTGATTTCGACCTTCGTCAATTTACTATTTTGTATGGCCGGTTAAAAACCACGCAAGACATTCTCAATCTGATAGCGGGATTACCGCCAAAACCCGAAATTGTTATTCCGGAAGAAGAGCAAACCATTTCAAGTACCAAAAACAACCTTATTGATGAACTGCTTGAAAACGAAATTACGTTTCAAGCGGCCGCTTTGGTAAAACAACTGTGGAGCGGATTGTCTATTCCCATACACACAAAAGTACCAAGCGATCAACCCATCGGGGGTATTTCAGACATTACCAACAAGGGAAGTTTTGAACGGTTGCTCATTTCAGAATTTGCCAATGATGACCTTGTTTTTCTCAATCGATTAGCCAACAATGAGGCGTTGTATATTCAGCGGGAAATTCCACCCAACAACAACAATCAGGAGCGAATTATTCTCATCGACGTTTCGCTCAAAAATTGGGGCAATCCCAAAACCATTGCATTTGCGGTGATGCTTGCGTTGGCTACTCATCCGAAAACAGATATGGTGTGCACTGCGTATGCCATTGGTTATAAATACAATCGCATTCAATTCAACAATGTAAACGATTTGATTCAAGGCTTGCAGCAATTGCATCATGGTTTGGATAGCAGTAACGGATTACTATCTTTTTTCAAAGATTTTCCACCAAGTAAGGATCAGGAAATCATGCTGATCACGCACAAAGAAACGCTGCAACGACCGGAAATGCTCAAAGCAATTCATCACTTCCAAACAGCCATTGATTACATGATTCATCCTTATGAAGATGGAACAATCGACGTATTTAAAAAACAGCAACATAGCAAACGGCATTTGCAAACATTGGTGCTTCCGTTAGCTGAAATTTGGAAGAAAAAACCGATTAAATCGCAATCGCAACAACAGCCACAAACCCAGGTTGCCAGCAATACGTATAGTAACCATTCTGCTTGTCCTATTCTTACGTACAGATCAAACAAGTCGAGCAAGCTGTTGTTTTCAGATAATGGAGATGTCTTTTGTGTAAGCAGAGATGGAATAATTCTTCGTTCTTTTTCCAAATCTGCCAGGAGCCTTTTCAAAGGCTGGGAAATCTTATGTTCCGATTTTAAAGGAACAATTACTCAGGCACAAATCGGAAAATCAACAACAGGTGACACTCTCTTGCTTGTATTCAATGAGCGTTTAATTGTTTTCAATTTATTCAATGTAAACACCGGTGAATTAAGTCAACTTCCTTTTACACACCCTACAAAACAGAAAAACCACCACATATACTTTCATTATCCCTTGTTTTATGTTGCCTTAGGAAAACAGCTATGGACAATCGATCAACAGGGAACTATTCAAGAGGCTCACGAATTACCGGTTGAGATGCATGAGCCTGAAGAAGAATCAATAAAACGTATTACTAATTCTTACAGTGAAGGCAGTCCATTACACAACATTAAACTTATTGATATTGATGATAAAGGACAACTCTATATAAATAATCATCGGCTAACATTTATAGATCAGAAATTAGGATTGCATTTTGAATATTCAAAGTCAAAATACCAGGTCAACGTGAGAGCCCGGCAAGATCTCAAATCCTATTTATTTGAAGATGGTAGTAAAATCAACATCATCAATCCATTGATTTTAGAATTTGTGAGTAGTAATACTGAAATTCCAACGTTTTATTTGCCTGCTATCATTGGCACTAGTTTAGGCATGGTTACTAAAAATCTTTTTGCAGGTAACAAATACTACCTGAAAGAACCGATGTATGAAGTTCAGGAAGAATACAACAATAATGAATCTGCCTCAGCATTGCTGTCTTTCTACAGCTACTATTCCGATTATAATTACATGAATCACAATACAACGGAACTCATTCAATCCAAAAAGCTAAAACTATCGTGTGTTTATTCAAAATCGACGATTAAACAAATGGAACAATTTAATGGTGGTGCGAATTTGGCGAACAATAATCCCTCTATAAAAGAAAAGCTCTTGATTGAATCCAAAGACTTAAATTATGACGTAATCGCAACGAGTGTTTTCTTTCAACGCTTTATAAACAAGTTTATTGAGCATATCCTGATATCGAATGAAACTAAGTATTAAACCAAGCAATACCAATGCTGCTCCGCTTTTGGGAGTATTGATTCGTCATGAATCGGTGAAACAATGGTTTCAGGAAATCCAGCGTATGGGTTTAACGCTTGGTGAAATTGAGTGTTATCCCGTTCCGGGACTTCAAGCCAACAGTATTATCGGATGTTTGGTGGTGACCTCCAACCCCATTTCCAAAGATCTCATCGGACAAAACGAATATTGTCAGCAGATCAGTGAATTCCTTTTTATCCCTGAAAAAGCGCAGTTGTTCCCTCACGTCAGTGAAGCAGAATTGAACGCTTTGTTTCACACCAATTGCTCACTTTTTCACCCTTTGGTCGGTTTGGCAGAACTAACGGATAGACTTCAATACGAAACCGTAATCACATTACCTGAAACGGAACAACTAAACGTGTTTTCTCCTCATCCGGGAGTTGTACCGCCAAAACAACTGTATGGTTTTCAGGTAAAAGCAGTTGAACCCGATAAAGTACTACAAGAACTGGAAGAAAAAACATTTCCAAAACCAGAAAAACTGGAAGACAAACCGCTTTCGTTTATTGAAAAAACAAAATTGGGTTTTTACAAAGCGTTGTTCGGAAAAAAAGGTAACAAAGGAGTTGCAAGTCCTACCGGAAAAGGCATTGGAGGAGGTATTCCGGTTGGTGCACCAAAAGAACCCGGTTTTTTCAGTAAACTGTTGAGTTCATTGAAGATTGATAAAGGAATCAACCGCATGCAAGAAGACATGGAAGCATTGGAGGAGCGCAATCAAAAAATGATTGATCGACTGATGAAAATGCTGCGTGATAATCCGGATGAAGCTTTAAAATATGCCATTCCGCTCGACGAAACCGGGTCATCCAGAGGTGGTGCCATGGGTTCAATCGATTTATCCAGAAGATGGTCTAACTTTTCATTATTTGGCAATAGTCACTCCGGTTCGGGTTCCGGATCAGCTTTAATCGGGAACCAATTTCAAACATTGCAAGAGCAATACCGGCAAATGGCCGAAAATTACCGGAAAGATAAAGAATATGAAAAGGCGGCTTTTATTTACATTAAACTCCTGAAAAACAAATTTAAAGCTGCCGAAGTGTTAGAAGAAGGAATGTTGTACGAAAAAGCGGCCGCCATCTTCCTGCACCCTGAAGTGAATGCAAAAGAAAGAGCCGCAAATTGCTACGAAAAAGGCAACATGTACAATGAGGCAATTCAGTTATTCATCGAGTTGGATAAACAGGAACATGCCGGAGACCTTTACATGAAAATCGGAGAACGAAAGAAAGCAATCGAGCGGTATGAAGTAGTAGCTGAACGATACATCAAAAGCAATCACTACATCAAAGCTTCTGCCATTTACCAAGATAAAATCATGTCGTTTGAAGCTGCTCAAAAGACGCTTCTCAGAGGTTGGAATAACAAGCATGATGCTGTAAATTGCTTAAAAACCTACTTCAAGAACATTGATGACACGGACATTTTACAACAGGAAATTCACCGGATATACCAAAGTGATTTGGATACGCAACAACAATTGTCTTTTTTAGAAGTGATTAAAGCTCAGTATACCCAGCAACCTGAACTCGCTACCGAATTAAGAGAAATTGCCTATGAAATTGTTTCAGAAAATGTACACGAAACGCCATCTGTCATTAACGAATTAAAGTTGTTTAATTCAAACAACAGTGGTTTCCTCACCGAAACTATGCGGTTTCTTGTTCAGAAAAAAAGACGGCGATAACGAAACCGGGCAATTGTTAAATCGCCTCATCTTTGAACCGATTCCCTCACAACTTGTAAAAGCTTTGTTAATAAAGTGAAATGTGCGGGCAAACCGCTCGTATATCCGTACCTTACAACACATTAATACTATCTAACAATGAAAAAAACAGTTATTTACAGTTTATTCTGCCTGATCTCAGCAACAAATTTTGCACAAGACAACATTCAATCATCTGCTGATTGGAGTCCTGAAATCTATAGTGTAGGAAAAAAATACCCGGGTTATATCATTCAGCCAAGTGGCGATACCGTAAAAGGTTTTCTGGAAGCAAAAATGCGTTGCGCTATCGGAGGAGTAGGAAACAGCAACCAGAATTTGGCTGAATTTTACCTGAATGAAAACGACAAAAAACCAACAGCGAAATACAAACCCGAAGACATCAAAGGTTACATGATTGCCGATAAAGTGTATGAATCTATTGCTTATAGCGGAGGAATGCTGAAAAAAGCAAATTTCAACCTGGTGATCACAGACGGTGCTATTCGCATCTATGAGTGGTATTCAACCAGAGAAGGTTTTGCGTTGATTCAACAACAAAGTGGTGAAGATTGGAAAACGTATGACGCTCGTCGTTTTGATACAAAAACCATTATCGCCAAAGGTGGTGTGGATCCGATCGAATACGGAATTTTGGGAATGCAGTTCGCTAAAAAAATGCCACCACTAATCGCTGACAACAAAGAAATGGCAGAAAAAGTAGCCAATAAAGAAGATGGTTACAAATTCTTGCAAATGTTTGCGGTAATTGAGGAATACAACAAATGGAAAGCCGAAAACTAAGCAACTGCATGAAATTTGTATTCTTTTTGTTCGCGGGGCTTCTAACGCTTTCTGCGAATGCTCAAACCGTTACCGTAAGCAGTAGCGCTGAAATGCCTAGTGAACCGGCAAACGGGTCTTGGAAACGCACCTTGGGAAGTGATCAAAATGGTCATTACCTGTTGCGCGAAAGGGGCGATATCAGCAACATGTTTACCATTGTGGAATGTTACAATCAGCAACTGAAACTGGTGCGATCGATTGAGATTCCCGGTTCTTCGGGCACATTCGCCGATGGAAAACTACACCGTCAAACTGAGTTGAACAAGGGGCGAATTCTGACCTTTCATGATCGTTGGACTAAAGCAGACAAATCGACCTATTTCAGTGTCATTCCTTACGGAATGGATGGTGTGGCCGGTGAAGAAAAACAATTGGACAGCGAACCTGCCGAAAGTCAGATGAAAAGCGCCAATTACCGTATTTCTTTGTCGCCCGACGGAAGTAAGTTGCTTGTGATGACAGAACGTCCGTTTGAAAAAGGCGGTCTGGAAAAACTGCGTTTAAAGGTTTTTTCTACCGATAACTTTGACGTTTTGTGGTCGAAAGACCTCAATCTTGATACGGAATCAGAACGCTATCCCAACAACAACATTCTTGTTGACAATCAGGGAAATGCGTTTGTCTACAAAGACATCAAAATCACCAACAAAGAACACATTTACCAGTTGATTACTGCCAACGGCGAAGGTTCCAAAACGCAGGGAATTGACCTGAAAACGTATTTCCCCACACACTTCAAAATGGTGTTTGACGCTCAAGGAAAACTGGTTGTTTGTGGTATGCTGGCAACTGCAGGTTCTAGCGCAACCAATTGGGAACGTTTGTGGATCTTGAAAGCAGATGCTTCGGGTATTTTGTCCAACAAGATCAATCCGTTGGGAACCGATTTGTTAATGGCGCAATTGTCTGAAAAATCGGCCGGACAACCCGATGCCAAGCTTTCCGATTTCGTGATGAAAGATGTGTTGGTGAAACCCGATGGAGGCATTATTCTTTTAGCCGAGCATTTCAAATCGACCAGCACAGTAATCGGAACAGCCATGCCGGCAGTATACGAATACGAATTACAATACGGAGGAATCATTGCCATTTCAACAGACAATGAAGGAACAGAGCAATGGCATCGTTATTACGATAAACGTCAAACCGAGAAAACACGCGATCAAAAATTGCACTACGGTTCGTTTATTTATCAGCTCAAAAACGGCCAATTATTCCTTGCCTGGAATTTCACCGATTTGCGCAACGATGCTCCTGTTCACAATTTCCGTTATTGGGTCGATTTAAACGGTAATAAAATCAACATCGATAATTTGTATGGCAAAGAAGCCTTCTATCCTACTCTGCTTACGGTTATCAATGCCGATGGTAGTTTGGTGTACAATGACAGAACTTTTGCTTCATTGCCACTCGATGAAATTCAAAAACCGAATGCATTTCCAATGGCCATTGATCCGTCTTTCTTTTTCACAACAGAAAATGGAATGGTGGTACTTTCACGTATGAACGGAATTCCGTGTAAACGCTATAAGTTCAATACAATCTCATTTTAGAAAACCATCGTCGGCAGGTAAATTGTTTTTACTTGCCGGCGGTTTTCACAGTACCTATTCACCTCCTTTTCTTTCCAAATCTTGAAAACGTTCTTCCGTAACCTAAGTCACATATAGTCCTTCCCCTTGTAGTTACATTTACTTGTAAATCAATAAGAAAATCGTAATACTACAGACTATGAAATCAAACATGGGAATCGCAGACAGAGTTATTCGGGTAATCATTGCAGCGGTCATCGCTACCCTTTATTTCACGCACATTCTTTCAGGAACCTTGGGAATTGTTTTAATGGTGGTATCAGGAGTTTTTGTATTGACTTCATTGATCAGCTTTTGTCCGTTGTACCGCATTATAGGAGTGACAACCTGCAAGGTTAAATCGTAAAAAGCAAATAAACTGTTCCAAAACACTACTTTTGGTTCAAATCGATTCGTATGGTTTTGGAACAGTTGCTCCTATTCATCTTATTGGCGTTGCTTGCTGAAATCATCGGCACGGTTGGCGGATTCGGGTCTTCATTGTTTTTTGTGCCGATTGCCGGTTATTTCCTTGATTTCCATTCCGTATTGGGAATTACGGCCTTGTTTCATGTTTCAAGCAACCTCACCAAAATTGTCCTTTTCCGGGAAGGTGTAGACAGAAAACTCATTCTTCAAATGGGCATTCCGGCCTTGTTATTTGTGGTTGCCGGTGCGTTTCTCAGTCGTTTTTTAAACAGCGATTTACTTGAATTGCTCCTCGCCGGCTTCTTAATCATTATCAGCCTTACGCTGATCCTTTTCAAGCAAATTCACTTCAAACCGACTACAGGAAATGCTATCGGAAGCGGCGTATTTTCAGGGCTCATTGCCGGATTATTAGGAACCGGAGGCGCCATTCGCGGGTTGGCACTTGCCGCTTTTAATCTCAAAACAGAAGTGTTCATTGCAACTTCCGCAGTGATTGATTTGGGAGTAGATGCCAGCAGAAGTGTGGTGTACGGACTAAACGGCTATTTACATGCACACGATCTCTACCTCATCCCTATTCTATTAGTGGTTAGCATTATCGGAACGTATATCGGTAAAAAAATTCTGCTTCATATTTCACAGCAACAATTCAAATACATTGTTTTAGGATTGATTCTGGTGACAGGGATTGTGACCTTGGTGAAGGTGGTTGTATAACGAAGAAAAAGACCTACATTGCTGCAGGTCTTTCCTCATTTAACTCAAGATTAGATTATTCAACCATAAATTTCTTTGTCAAAATTTGATTGCCTGATTTCAGTGAAACAACATAAACACCTGCCGCAAATCCTTTAGTGGATAACACGTAATTAAATTGTTCAGGTTGAAGATCAATGCCAATCATTTTATTGCCCAAGACATCTAGCACTTCAATTGTTCCGAAATCTATGCTCGAAATCAGCTGCATTTGATCATTTTCACGATCGTGTGCTAAATTAAACAGGTCACTATCAACTTCTCCCACTAAGGTAGCTGAAGTTCTTTTTTCATCATGGAGATCATCATATCCGGGACCGATCATAAAACTACTGCTTTCCCATTCTTCATCCATGATTTTGTACGAGCGGGTAATGCGGTAAACACGATCCGTAGCAAATACGCCTGGATCACCATTGCAAGGAATCGTAGTTACTAAGCCCGAATATTCATTTTCGTAATTAAATCCGTTAAAGGTATTAGAAGCCCCCACTGCATTGCTCGCTTCCCAGCATTCAGGATTATCAATCATAAACAATGATTCTCCTGTAAACGCATCTAATTCTTCAACAGACCATTTTATTTTTGTATCCGCAATGAGGTTTTCATCATTTACAGGAGTTCCGGTTACGTTTCGTACTGGTGAATTGGAATTAGAATTGGAATTGGAAACACCATAATTAGCGCCTAAAGGAATTTTCATTACTAGTTTACATCCTGGATGATTCGGATTGTTATTATAAGCAACCAAATAATAATTTGCCGGCAACAATGGGTTTGGGACTGTTATTGGAACATTGATTACTGGAAATGGATAAATGGCAGAAACATTTGTACTAAACACTTGTTGTGTCAAATTTGCATCTGAATAGATCTCGATTGTAAATGACCCACCTACATTTTTGAGTGTCGCATTAATTGCACTATTCACCACTTGACCTACGGTACCTGCAATATCAATGTTTGGATAGTAAGCCGGATCGCCACCATATTTAATCTCCAACTTTGCACTACACAGAAATCCTGAAGCCATTGCAGCTGCAGGAGTAATACTATTATAAGTCTCCTTTTTTACTTTAACATAAATGTAATTGGTTCCATTATGAAGATGGAAAGCATGTACAGGTATTGTATAATTTGAAGGTAAGTAATTTGAAGGATTTAAATTATAACTTTCGCACAATGAGAGTAAATCTCCCCCATCATTTAGCATCGGAATCCAAGGAATATTAGGGACACTAGGAACAAAATTGCTAAGCGGATAAGAGTATCCATTGATGATTAGTTCTTCAGCTCTTCCTAATCCTGTAAGGATCTTGACCTTTATTTGAGCCTCAGTAGGAATAAAACAAGCAGTTGTATTATTGGTTTGAAACGACATTTTATAGATATAATAACCATCTTCATTTGTCGGAGAATCTAATAATTCAGGTGAATAGAATTGACCCGCTCTCGGTAATTGGTAATTATCTGTAGCCCACAAGTGTGGTGATAACCATTTGGGGGAAGGGTAAGTAGGTGAAAGTAAGGTTGGAATTACGCTATAATCAACCATGCTCCAACCTGGGTGCTTCCATTTACCATTACCTACTCCAACTGGTTGATAGGTTGAAGAGCCCGGTTTTTGAACCGTCCAAATGGAATCATAGTCATACAATTGGTATCCGACATGATAAGTTGAAACTCCTGTAGATAAATCTACAATTTGGGTTTGTGCATCCACCAATAGAACAGAAAATGCACCTAGAATGAGTGATGTGATTTTTTTCATGATAGTGATTTAAAAAGTTTATAAAACATTGATATCAATACCACAAATGAAATCACACTATCACGATCAATTTTAGCAAGTTTCCCGAAAACAGGTTTGAGTATGCAGAACAACGTAGCAACTTTCCCGAAGTATGAAAAAGGGAGAATTACTGCAACTACCTTGTTTAATCACAAATTCTTCAATCGTTCAAGCAATTTATCTTTCGATTTTTTAGAAATATCAGCCATAGAATCATCGCTCATTTGTACAAAATAGCCTTGATAATTAATAAATTTCTTAACCTTTTGCAGGTTGATGATATGCGAATTATGGCAGCGAAAAAACAATGATTGATCTAATTTTGCTTCAAACTCTTTCATTGGTTTGGATGCAATATACTTTACTCCACCATCCAAATAAAAAACAGTGTAGCTCCGCGAAGCTTCTATTCGAACGATTTCTTGAAGTTTAATAAAATTGATGCCGTCTTTGTTGTGTAACTCGATAACCGACGGGTATAATTCTTTAGTCAACACTTTCATTTCGAGTGTATTCTCTAAAATCATTTTACTTAAACAATTATTAAAATCGTTATTATCAATTGGCTTTAACAGATAATCGTAGGCTTTATTTTTGATTGCTTCTATTGCAAAGTCGCGGTGAGCAGTAGTAAATACCAATTTAAACTCTTTGTACGTCAATTGAGATAATAATTCAAACCCACTCATGAGAGGCATACTAACATCTAGAAACACCACATCCGGACGGTAATCGTCAATCAAAATAATTCCTTCTTCCGGTTTCACCGTACTTGCAATCAATCGAATACTGTCACAATTTCGTTCAATCAATACCCTTAGCAAATCAATTCCAGCTTGTTCGTCATCAATGATAATTGCTCTTAACATCTTTTATTGAGTTAGTAAAATTGGCAGTATAATAATTACCCGCGTTCCGGTTGATACTCCTGAATCTGTCATTTTATCTATGATCTCAACTTTACAATCTATTTTCAATAATATCATCATCAATTCCAAACGTTGTCTCACAATACTTAAAGCCAATGATTTTTTCTTCATTGTTGTTTCTTTTAAGGTACTCTGTGTCCTCCCAATTCCATTGTCATCCACTGTGCAGCGAATTGTATTCGGAGAATCGTATTCAAAATAAATGGCTAATTTTCGATCATGCTCTTTGGCAAGCAATCCATGCCAAATAGCATTCTCCACAAAAGGTTGGATCATCATGTGTGGAATTCTAACTGAAGTACCGATAATTCTTTGATCAAGTTCAATTGAATAAGAGAATGATTCACCAAAACGCAGCGATTCTATTTCTAAATAACCATTCAAAATGGCAATTTCATCTGCGATCGTTAAACTTTCGTTCATGTTGGATTCCAACAATTCGCGCAATAATTTAGAGAATTTTGATAAATAAACTTCGGCTTTTTCATTCTCTCGATTCACAATAAAAACTTGTATCGCATTCATCGCATTAAAAATAAAATGTGGATTCATCTGTGCTTTTAATGTCCTGATTTCCATTTCGTGTAATTTTCGATTGAGATCTAAGTTCTCTTTACTGATTTTCAACTGTCGTCTTCTTCGCCATACCAGAAGAAATGAAACAACAAAAACACTGACTAATACCCCAATCCAGTAACTAATTTCTTTTACCAAAAGAGCCCGTTTATTAGGATTCGGTGCATTGTAGAGGTCTACAATTTCTTGTTCACTCAATATCCGATGGTATATTTTGATGTCGTCAAAGTACCCTTGAGAATATCGCTCATTTTTTTTATTAGCGGAATTCCCAATCATTAAAGAATCTGATTCTAGAAAACGTGTTTCAAAGTTTTTTTTTGAACGTCCTTGCAATTTTCCGTTCACATAAAAAGCTAATGAATGATTATCAGCTGTTATTACTAAGTGATACCATTTGTTATATTCACATCTCTCAATACTTGTAACAATCGCTTCTTCAGTTGAATCTTTGGTAGCAGTTACTATAAAGCTTCCATTATCAGAAACAAGATAAATGCCATAGGCTACAAAAAAGTCATCCCTTTCACTATTTTTAATTAATAGCAATGGATTTCCTTCACTACCCTTACCAGTATAAATGTACATGTTGATGTTTACCCAAAAAGAAATTGTAGTGGTTTTTGGTTGCAAAAGTGGAGATACTCCCAAATTCAAATAGCTAAACAAATGTCCGTTCAACTGAACTGCAGATTCTTTATTTCCAAACCTATCCTCTGTAAGGGTAATTCCTAATGATCGTGGCTTCACAAGGTTGTTATCTTCCATTATACCGTGGTCATTAAATGTATAAGAGACTACAGTATTCTTGTTTATTTGTGAAAAGCAATTATTCAAATGCAATAAATACCCAACTAACACATAAAAAATGAATAGTGGCATTGCATTAATAAACCTTTTCAAGTAAAAAAGTTCAATTAATCCAAGCATAGTAAACGAAACTAACAAATTATAACGCCCTTTTCATGTTATTATTTCGACCGAAGCATTCAAATACATCGTTTAAGGATTGATTCAGGTAACAGGGGTGATTACCCGATTAAAAGCCATTCTGTAAACGAACCAAAGCTTGATTAATTCTGTGAATAATTTCACAAAACAACCGGGCATTTATCTTGAAAACGTACCTTCGCAGACTGCAAAATTTCGAACAATGCTAAAAATTGACATGCACACCCATATCATTCCGAAAAATCTACCCAAATGGGCTACAGAATTCGGATACGGTAATTTCATTCACCTCGAACACAACGACAATGGAACGGCCGACATGATGCAAGGTGGTCAATTCTTCAGACGCATCGAAGAAAATTGTTGGGGAGAAGACATGCGCATTAAAGAATACGCACAATTCAACACCCAGGTTCAGGTAGTTTGCACCATTCCCGTATTGTTTGCTTATTGGGCAAAACCCGATCACGGTTTAAAAGTGGCGCAATTTCTCAATGACCACATTTCTGAATTATCGGCTCGTTACCCCAAAAATTACCTCGGACTTGCCACACTGCCAATGCAAGATTCCAAACTGGCTATTGAGGAATTGGAACGTGCAAAAAACAATGGTCATCTCGGCATTCAAATCGGATCCAACATCAATGGCAAAAACTTAAATGAGGAAGAACTCTTCCCTATTTTTGAAGCGTGTGCCGATTTGGGAATGGCTGTAATGGTTCACCCTTGGGAAATGATGGGCGAAAACGACATGAAGAAATACTGGCTTCCGTGGTTAGTAGGAATGCCAGCTGAAACATCACGTGCTGCCTGCTCCATGATCTTTGGAGGCGTGTTGGAACGATTACCAAACCTGCGCGTGTGCTTTTCGCATGCCGGAGGTTCCTTCTTACCTACACTCGGTCGCATTGAACACGGCTTCAATTGCCGTCCTGATTTGGTAGCTATCGACAACAAACGAAATCCGCGTGAGTACCTGGGCAAGTTCTGGATCGACTCCATTACCCACGACATTGACATGCTGGAATACGTGCTGAAAATGCAAGGAAGCAAGCGCGTTTGCCTAGGCTCTGATTATCCATTCCCGTTGGGAGATCTGGAAATCGGAAAATTCATTGAAGACAGCAATTTACCTCAAGCAGTTATAGAAGATATTTTCGCAAATGCTACTTTGGAATGGCTAGACATTCAAGCAAGTAGATTTGCTTAAAAACTTAGAAACTCATAAACTTAAAAACTGAGTTATTCCGTTTCTAAGTTCTTATGTTTATTCATTAAAAAAATCCCCGTCTTCCAAAGAAAGCGGGGATTTTTTAATTCTATTTATCCGATTAATTATTCAGAACAAACGGTAGTTTTTCTGTTCCGTGATTTGTTTTAATAGATATGGTATACATGCCTCTGCTGTGTTTAGACAAATCTACGGTAAGAATAGAAACCTGAACCGTTCCAAGATCTTCTACCAATCTGCCTGCATTATCGTAAATGACAATGTGCTCTATTACCGTACTTCCTGCGTCAACCGTAAACACACCAGCTGAAGGATTCGGGAACAACTGGATAATAGAAGCTTCCGTTTCTAAAATGCCAGCACAATCATCAACCAACACATCCGCAGTTGCCGACGCTGTACAATTGTTTCCGTCGGTATAAGTGTACGTCAATGTACTAGTTCCCAAACCTGCTACAGAAGGATCAAACTGTCCTGCATTCACACCGTTTCCGCTATAAGCACCACCTGCCGGAGCTCCTTGTGTCAACGTAATCGCCGGATTGTAATCACACATCGTCGCCAATGGAGCGAAAGAAACGGTCGGTAACGGATTTACGGTAACAGTTGTTCCAACTGATGAAGCCGAAGCACATGTTCCGTTATCTTCCATTACAGTGTAGGTACCAGAAGTTGAAACCGTAATTGTTTGTGTTGTTTCTCCAGTCGACCAAACATTACCTGTTGCTGATGATGAAGTTAAATCGACACTTCCACCTTCGCAGAAAGTAGTAGAACCGCTCGCACTAACAGTTGGTGCAGCAGGTACCGGATTTACCGTAACGATAACACCTGAAGAAGAAGGTGAAACACATGTTCCATTATCTTCAAACACAGTGTACGTTCCTGATGTTGAAACGACGATAGACTGTGTTGTTTCTCCCGTTGACCAAACATTTCCGCTCAATGACGAAGAAATCAAGGTTACGCTTCCACCCGAACAGAAGGTTGTTGAACTTCCAGCCGTAATTCCCGGAGTACTTGGCACTGCATTCACTGTAACAATAACTCCTGAAGATGGCGCTGAAACACACGTTCCATTATCAATACTTACGGTGTAGGTTCCAGAAGTTGAAACGGTGATTGATTGGGTAGTCTCTCCCGTTGACCAAAGATTTCCGCTCAATGACGAAGAAATCAAGGTTACGCTTCCACCCGAACAGAAGGTTGTTGAACTTCCAGCCGTAATTCCCGGAGTACTTGGTACTGCATT
>JBILJP010000335.1:0-5976 GCA_044377135.1 Fluviicola sp. | reverse complement strand
CTGATCGAATATCTTCGATCAACTGTTTATTGAAGGCTTCGTAATCAAATTCTTCTTTCATAATTGTCAAAATTTACTCCTTTTTCCAAAAAAGAAAAACTTTGACACAGTTTATTGAACGATCTCTTTGAGTTTTTTTAGTTCTTAAGTTTCTTAAGTTTTTTGAGTTCTTGCGTTTTTTAGTTTAGGAGCAACTCACCAACTTAGCAACTCACCAACTTAGCAACTCACCAACTTAGAAACTATCCAACTCAAAAACGTATTAACTCACCAACTCTTTTTCCATCTCAAAATGCTGTAGCACATCAAACAACTTATACGACGGTCCTAATAAGGTATACCCCAACTTTTCGTAGAACGGTAACGCATAATCGCGGGCGTGAAGCATCAACTTGGTATAACCGCTTTCGGCCCCACATTTTTCAACGGCATCCATGATTTGTTTTCCTAAACCTTTTCCTTGAATGTTGGTTTCCACTGCCACAAAACGTACCTGACAGACCGTTTCATCTACACGATCCAACCGCGCAATGGCCAAGATGGATTCGCCTTCGAATAAAGCAAAATGAATTCCTGTTTCGTCACCGTCATTGCGTTCCGAACCACGTTCTTTCCCAAGCGGTTCGCGCAAAACACGGTAACGAAGGTCGTAATACGTTTCCCATTCGGCGGGAGTGTTTGGTGTTCTAATTTCCATGACGTTTAAATGCAATTGAGGTAACGCGTTGTGTTGTTTTTCCGGCTATCACTTCTGTTCTTACCAACGATTGCGCCATCGGGTCGGTAAAAACTTCATCAAGCGTACGAATGATTCCGAAAGGAATATGTTGTTGCTGCATACCGAGATTTAAACTTTCGGACGTATGTTGAATGATGGCTGTTTGAAGGATTTCAAATAAAGAAGTTCTGTTTTTTACACGGTGCGCATTTACAGAAAAACGGTCATCGGTTATGAGTTCTGTTAATCCCAGAAAGGTGCACAATCCTTCGAAATGCCGATTACTGCCAATAGCAAACGTGACTTGTTTTTGATCAGCTGTTGCAAATAATTCGCCATAAGGAGCAATATTGGGGTGCAAACTTCCGATGCGTTGCGGTACATGACCTTCCATGAGGTAATTGGAAGCTTGATTGACCAGCGAAGAAACGGCTGCGTCGTACAAAGAAACCGAAACTACCTGACCTTTTCCTGTTATTTGACGTTCAAGTAAGGCTACCAACAATCCTTCTTTGAGTTGGTGGGCAGCCAATACATCGATAAAGGCAACGGGCATTTTTACAGGGCCGGATTCCGGTGTGCCGTTCATCGACATCAACCCCGATTCTGCCTGCAGAATAAGATCGTAAGCCACGCGATCGCTGTCATCACCAAATCCGGATATTTTTCCAATAAGAATGCGTGGATTTAAAGCGAAGATTTCTTCATTCGTCAACCCGAATTTGCGGTCATCGCCTTTTTTAAAATTCAGCAGTAAAATATCAGCCGTTTCAATCAATTTTCTGATTTCCAATGCACCTTCGGGCGAAGAAAGATCTGTTTTTTGGTAGTGTTTTTGGTAATTGACCGCTGAGAAATAAGCGGAAACCGTATCCTGATCGTTTTCGGTAGGCAATTTCCACGAGCGTGTTACGTCAGGTAATGAAGGATGTTCTATTTTGGTGACTTCAGCCCCCAATTCTGCAAAAAACATTCCCACAGCCGGACCGGCCAAAACGGTTGCCAATTCAATTACTTTCAACGATTCAAACATGTATCAAATGTAGTAAATGCTTGTGAGTTGAAGTAGTTTGGAAGTTTTTAATGGTTAAGTTCAACCTTTTTTCTTTTATAACTTCCTATCCTAGGTTGAAAAAATCAAATCACCAACTTTTGTTGGTTAAGTAAAGTTCTTTTCAAGAACCAAGATCTTAGTCGTGTCGCAAAAACAGCCCGGGGATCCATGCAGGAGTGAGTGTTGGTTTTTCGTTTGTTTGACGAGGAGATACGACGAGGAGTTTAGAAAAACCAGTGAACGACCTGCTAATGGATCGAGTGTTTTGCCACGACAAGGCATTTTTTGCTTACGCTTTGTTGCGTTAGACAAAAAGTAAGAGGTTTACCGAATAACTTCTTCAATCTTCACTTTCGCCACTCCGTTTCGCACGAAATTTAATTGTTTGGCGCCGGCTAAACTCAAATCGAGAATATGCGGCGATTTCCCCATGCGATCGGTCACTTTTACAATAACCACCGAATCGTTTGCTAAGTTGGTAACACGCAAAAGTGTTCCGAATTTGAGTGTTTTATGAGCAGCCGTAAGACTGTCTTTGTGGTAAATTGCTCCTGAAGAAGTTCTGCGACCGTGAAATTTATTGGCATAATAACTCACGTTTCCGGTTTTAGTATACCCGTTTGGAACTACGGTTAACGTATCTACTGACTTAAAATTGATGTGCATCAAGTGTTGTTCAGCATGTGCGAAAAACGAAGTGTGTATCGTTTTGTCTGTCGTTTTAGCCGTCTGCGCCATCTGAGAAAACTGTTCTGCAACAGTAAAACTGAGTAGGGCTGCTATCGTGAAAATCAAAAAAATAGTCTTCATAATTTTTTGTTGAGGGGGCAAATATACACCCAAAAAACCGGTCTTCGGGTTCATTTACAATTCGTTAACAAAATTGTGGTTACAAAAAAAGCCTTTCAACCGAGCAAAATGTCAGCTGAAAGGCTTCTGAAATGAAGGGGGTAATTACTTGTTAACCACTAGTTTTTGAGTCTGAATCCCGTGTTCTGTTTCCAGTACAATTTGATAGATTCCGTCGGTTAATGAGGCAATGGCAATTTCATTGTCGGTTACCACTTCGGCATCAATGACACATTTTCCGTTGAGATCAACAATCTGTGCTTTTTGAACAGTTGCTCCATTGAAACAAACGACTGTTTTTGACGGATTTGGATACATCACAATGTGTTCCGTTGACAATTCAGTTGTTGAAAGTACCATTGAAAGAGATACATCAACAAAATCAAGTATTGTCGGCCCGTTCATGAAATAATACCTGTAAACCCCGTCTCCGGATTCCTGCAATAGGTTATACGTAACGGTCATTTTAGCGACTTCATTGTTGTGTATAGTACAACTTGCAGGAGTTGTCCACGGATTCAGTTCACTTGGCGCATAGCAAGCTTGCTGAAAAGTAGGATCTGGAATCGGTTGCAACGAAACATTGTCTGTCCACGATGCTGGAACATCCATTTTTAAACGCTGAACACTTATTTCTTGCGTTGAACCTGAAAGATTGATCAACGAAAAGGATGTTGTCAGGATTGTATCCGGAGTAAGATTCGAATAATAAATGATGGTAGCAGAAACGTCTGTCTGACCAAGTTCGTGCGTAATCTCGAAATTTTGTGCCGAAACCAGAGGTGTTACGAGCAGACTTATTAAAAAGGCGGAAAATAGTTTCATTTGGATGATTTTAATACAAAGAATGGAAAAATTTGATGTTGCTACAACGCGCTCCGAAAGAATCTGTAAATCGAAGGAATTCAAGAATGGGCTTGTTTCCGATTGCCACTTATTGTTCCATTGAATGGAGATAGTTCATACGAAGAGTCAATTTAGCGCTATTGAAAGTGCAAGAATTCACGTTAAATAGGTGATTATATACCATAAAAAACCTCTCAACAGAAGAATCAGCTGAGAGGTTTTGAGTTAAACAATTGATTATTATTTACGGATCACCAATTTTTGTGTTTGAATTCCTTGAGCGGTTTCAATCACAACCTGGTACATTCCGTTAGCTAAAGCCGCTACTGAAACTTCGTTGTTGATTACCGAAGTTGCATCCACTACTTGTTTTCCGGCCATGTCAAAAATACGAGCAGCTACCACCGTTGCGCCGTTGAAACGAATGGCAGTTGTTGCAGGATTCGGATACATGGAAATGGCTTCGGTAGTCAATTCGGTAGTCGCCAATACTGAGTTGATGTTATAAGTAGTGTTGGTAACGATCGCCGGATTAAAATCGAAGTAGATGTATGCCGTGTTTTCGATTTCGCTACCTAAAGACAAACCGGCATTTTCGCGGATGCTGTACACCACATAACCTTTGCTTCCTTCTTCGTCTTGTGAAGCAGGAGCCAGGTTGATTTCGTTGAACGAGAATGTTACAATGCGCGTAGCCTGATCAACAGAAGTTGCAATTCCGTGTTTAGAACCCAAAACAGTGAAGGTAGATAAATCCAATTCAGCATCAATCGTATCGCGAATCACCACATCCAAAGCAGCCATGTTTCCTTCGTTTTGGAAGTTAATCACATATTGCAATGTTTCGTCTTGGTTGACATCTATGTGCATTTGTTTGTTCACCAATTTATTGTTCGGATCGTATGAATTAAGGACAGTCGTAAACAATGTATCCATGTTGTTGGAAAGATCCGTATCGTTTGGTGCAGTGACATTCAAATAGAATTCCAAAGGTGTTCCTGCAAGCACATTACCCGGGAAGGTGAAAGGAATAATCAGGTAATTACAATCACTCAAACCTAACACATCAAACGTAAGGATGTTTCCGTTTACCGTTGCATTGGTAAGTCCTGCCGTATTTGGTGTAAGAATAGCCGGGAATTCCAATGAAACCTGAACATCGGTGGTGTTATTACAAGCGTAGTTGCAAAGATTCAATCCTACGTTACCTGTTTGTAAAGGAGCAACGAAGCCCCAGGCATACGAATAACTTAGCGCTACGTCAGGATCGGCTGCTGCTACAGAACAATCAACCTCCATGCTAATTTGTCCGGGATTAGCCAAACCATTTGCTGAGAATCCGGTAATGGTAAAATCGGGAGAAACCTGAACCAAACCATTATTGACAAGCCATGTATCGTTCAAACTTACTAAATAAGGAGCGTTGGCTACATTCAAACCGGTGTATCCCCAAAATGCATTTGGGTTAGCGCTTTGTGAAATAGTAGTAGTAACACCATTTACATCTGTAAAGTCATATTGTGCATCATTATAAGACATTGACGGTGATTGTTGGTAGGTGCTAATGTACATGTACCCGCAATTGGAAGGATCGTAAGCCGTAATCGCGACTGATTGACCTCCATCAACATAAGCCCCGGCAGTAGTACTGTACACATTTACAAGAGCAGTGTAATTTCCGCCTACGGCATAACCATGCTGAAACGTGAACGCAAACGAATCTCCACCGGTTCCGGCAAATGTTCCGTTGGTGGTTGATCCGTCACCCCAATCAACGGTGACAATACCATTGGTTTCGTCAAGACCTCCGGTTGAAATAGAAATATGCATGAGTTCCATGCATCCGGCTAACGAATCGTTGTAATTGTATGCCGTATATGCATTTGCTTGCGCAAAAGCCGCATTTCCTGCGAGTATTCCCGCGAAAAGTAAGAATGTAGATAGTATTTTCATAACTGTTTTTTTAGAGAGACCACGGTTGTTTTGAAAAGGTTGCCCGAAGAGAATTTAAAATTGAAAATGTAAAATTGCAAAGTGGAATTTTGAATGAACTAATGATCAAAAATGGAGTCTTTTTGTGACAGGTCTTTTCAATTTTCAATTTTACATTTTCAATTCATAATTGCTAATATATTTGCGTCATGCAAAAAAATGATTTCGTTCAGTCCAATTCCGGACTTCAGCCAAAGGCAATTCTTCAGACCATTCAGTTATTGGAATCGGGAGCTACCGTTCCGTTTATTGCACGTTACCGAAAAGAACAAACCGGTGGTTTGGATGAGGTAGAGATTGCATTGATTCGCGATTTGGCGAAGAAACACGATGAGTTGATCAGTCGTCAGCAAACCATTTTGTCGGCCATTGAAGAGCAAGGAAAACTTACTCCCGAACTGAAAACGAAAATCGAAACGTGTTTTGAATCAAACGCACTCGAAGATTTATACCTGCCGTACAAACAAAAACGTTTGACAAAAGGCGAAAAAGCCCGCAAATTGGGTTTGGAACCACT
>JBILJP010000028.1:0-21852 GCA_044377135.1 Fluviicola sp. | reverse complement strand
GAAGTGTGTCTGAAATTGGTTGCTGTTGCTCCACCGTTATTAAAGTAGAAACCAATAGCGTTAGAGATAGTGGCAACATCATTGTCATGAAATTCACCTTCCCATGCCGGTACATTGCGCGTTTCTTCGTCGGTTCTTTCATGATCAATAAATGCGCGTCCGTATTTTTCATGGTAGCCATTTTCGAGCTTCAGACCTCTGTCCCAACCTTTGGACGTAGCAAGGTCAGGTAGATGTTGATCAGCTAATCCTTTGTTTGGGCCAATATCGAGTGAAAGCACTTTGATGCCCGCAAAAACCATTTGGTCGATCACACCGCTTCTCATTCCAACAGCACCAATTATGTTAAAATTTTCATTTAAGAAACGGAGTATAGATGCCTGTTTCAGTCGGGACCCCTGCATCGAAGGCCATGTCCAATAATTCAACAGGTTAGGACCGTTTGCCAATTCTGCTGGTTCTTCACCCATTGGAACAGGAATAACATTGTTTCCAAAAACACCTTCAATAATCGAGGTAATCTGTCTCACCCCCATTGTTCCTGTATCCAAAGCGGGAGCATTCGCTCCAGGACGGTTACTGTGGCCTGTTGCCCTGAAGTTGACCAATATGTAACGGTCATTCATGTTCATATTTCCTCGGGTCTCCAGGTCAGTCAAAAATTCACCCGCTTCTTCATCCGTATAAGGAGCAAAATTTTGTGCAAGTATAGCTTGCCGACTTTCTCTCAAGATTGATTTTGCCCGCTCAAAACTGTGGTTACCATCCCCTGCACTTCCTGCACTCAATACTCCTAGCGCTGTTCTTACTTCCACCAGCGTCATTGTGTTTAGATTATATGGTCCCACTCCAAGCATATTTGCATTCATCGTTGCTTGTAATCGTGCCTTAAGAGCATCGTTTGCCAATATTTCGGGAACATTCTGAATAATAGCTGCCGTAAGATAGCGTTCTATTTCTGCTGTTGCCCATGTTTCGCTTTGGTTAAATCCAGCTGGTTGATTCCCCTTATCTGTAGCGTAAACAATATTCGGGTTATTGATCAAAGATGCAACCATCCTTGCCTGTGACCTTGAAGCAGGATTTACTCCCCAGATAAGCAACCTTAATCTTGGGGCGGTAGCAAGTACAGCTCTGATATGATACATGTCGCCGGTATTAATTGCCCGCATCACAACAGTATCTGCAGCTGTAAGTGCAGCAAAATTATTATCGGAATAAATCATTTGGGCACCTTCAACTTCAATTTCTGCCTTAGCACGATCAGTCCGTTGAAGTATAAAATCTACCAGAGCTCGATCATCTTGGTCTATAGCATCAGCGTTCAGTAAAACTTGTTCAGCAAGCCTTATCAGCGACGGATAATTGTTGATTGCAGCTTCTTCAACCCATGCGCGCAAGGCAACAACATCCCCCGCAACAGCAGTATCAAAATTCAGATTTCCTACTCTTCCCTGGATAGATGGCCCCGCAACTAGGGCATAGCGTTGAACCGGTGCATCATTTCCGTAATTAAGCGGACTGAGCAGATCATTTGGAACATCAAATTCCTTTACTTTTAGTTGCAACGCCCTCTCCCCCATCACATCTGCCTCTTGCTCCAAGCCTGCATCGTCGTTAATGGCAACTTTCCCTTTCAATTGCCTTGTCGGCTGCACTCTTCCTTGTTTTTGCTGAACAACATGCCAGGCTTCGTGCGGAAGGTGTTTTTCTTGTCCGGAGGCCAGATGAATAGTGGTTCCCTGCGCGTAAGCATGTGCATTGAGTTGTGCGGGTTTATCTGAATTGTAATGCACTTTTACGTCGTTCATAGAATAACCCGAAAGGTTTTCAATGCCCGATTTTAAGTTGTCGGGCATGCCGGTATTGTTGACCTGACGTTGAACAGTTGTTTGATCAGCCAATTGTTGCATTGACCTTAATTGTACAATACGCTGACTGGAATTCGCCATTAATTGCATCGGATGTCTGAATTGGATGGCAGAATGGTTTCCTTTGGAATCGGAATTAACACTTACCGATTTGGATTCCTGAACATGTTGCACCTCTTGACTCTGCTTCATAAGCTCGAATTTTCAAATAAATAAAATGCCTTCTTTCTGTAACTCTCTTCGGATACCGATTTCCAATTCTGCTTGAGAAACTACTTTATCTCCTTTTTTGATCGCTTTTAATGTTGCGTACCGAATCACATTCATGATGACACCGCCGGCTATTTCATATTTTTCGGCTATTTGTCTTAAATCAGCGGCCGGATCGAGCGGTACATCGTCGGCAAAAGCTTGTTTCCACAAAGCAAACCGCTCTTCGGGGCCCGGCATGGCAAAATGAATCACCGATTGAAACCTGCGGGTGAATGCCTGATCGATGTTGTCTTTGAGGTTGGAAGCCAAAATAACGATGCCATTGTGATCTTCTATGCGTTGTAACAAGTAAGCCACTTCCTGGTTGGCAAAACGGTCGTGCGAACTACTCACCTCGGTACGTTTGCCAAACAAGGCATCAGCTTCGTCGAAAAACAGAATCCATTGCTTGCTATCGGCCAAATCAAACACTTTGGAAAGGTTTTTCTCGGTTTCACCAATGAATTTCGACACCATCATGGACAGGTCTATTTTGTAGACATCATGACCGGTACTTTTGCCAATCAATGCTGCGGTTAAGGTTTTTCCTGTTCCCGGTGGACCGTAAAACAACGATTTATAACCTGGTTTCAGGCGTTTGCCCAATCCTCCGCTCTGCAACAACGTATCTCCGTGTTCGATCCAATCACTAATCTCCGACAAGCTTTCGCGCGTTTCCGGGCGCAAAACAACATCTTGCCAGTCGAGTTTGGTATGAATGATTTTTGCCGGAAAATCGTCGTTGAATTCGGGTTGTTGCTGTTTACCCGTGAGGCAATAATGCAGAAAATCACGGTCAATGGACAAACGACCACTCATAACAGGTTCCAAACGACCGACATTTTCAACTCGAAGCAGTTTTTTGCTTGCCAGCCTGCCTTCATTTGTGAGGAACTCTAAGTACCTGAAACGCTCTTCCAGTGATGTTCCACCGAGTAAAAACAACGCTGTTTCGCCAGTTGGGATAAACGCAATTGTACTATCGGTTGCGCCACCAAATTCGGTAAACCGCTTATCTGAAACGCTATTGCGAATGGTGAAAACATCCAGTAATTCGGGTTTGATGTGTGGCGCCAATGCCAACAACATCAGCAGTCGTTCGGGAATGGAAACGCCATTATTTCTTAATGTTTGCGCGTAAAACGATTCCGAATCCGATAAATCAGGAGCCGGTACCGCCCGGAGAATATCTCCCATTGGTTCTTGCCCCAAATGGTCGCGTAGACGCAAATCGATCACCTGTGCCAACCAGTCCATTTCTTGTGTTAGACAGGCAGCGTGTTCACTAAAAGCGTTTTTCTGCGTTATCAATTCTTCTTTCAATTCCATCTTTTTTATGCGGGTTACCATTCTACAACCAATAAGTGATCCAGCCAAGGCAATCGAATCAATTGAATCGGCCACGGGAGTTTATCCAACAAAATATCATAGGTTTCGCGTTTCACCTGCAAAAGCCATTGACCATCGCGGGCAGAAAGCGCCCCTTCGCGTTGCAAATAAGCCTTGCGTAAATTCGCTACCGTTAAATTTTTCCAGGCAGGTACGTGTTCCATCACAGCATTGAGCAATTCATCCATCAACAATTGTTGTTCGTTTGTAATTACTTCAGGAGCATTGACTGGCGTTTCGGGTTGCATTCCCACCAATACTTTAGGAAGCGCCAAATGCGGTTCGAATAATTCGGTATCTGATCCTATAACCAATTGTTGTAACAACCAGCATGCCTGTTCGCGTGCTTCCTGATGGACGAAATCACCTTCAATCATTAGCTCATTCTTCTCGAAATAACGCTCTAAAAACGGCCATAGTAACACAATTCCGGCGTTGCGTACGTACAATTTTTCCGATTCGCTAAACGGATCAATGGCTAACGGAACCGGTGGAACAATTGTTGATTGATCTTCTGTACGATTATCCTTTGCCTGCTGAATAGTGCTGGTTTGTTGAAGTTGTTGCACCAGATCAATCAAGTTATTCAGTTCTGTTTGTTGAATTGAATCTTCCAAAACATGCGTGAACGGTTCCTCTTCGTTACTTTTGGATTGATTTTCTGAAAACCACGATTGTGATGTAGAATCCGTATCAAAACGTTTGGCTAATTGTGTCAATTGCAACCAATCAGCATCTCTTTCACCAAGTTGAAACAACGATGCAATTGTTGCCAATAATTTGCCTTGCACTGCTAACTTGACGGATGAATTGGAGATGCTTTCCGTTACCTGAAAAACAACGTGAATCCATCTTTCAGGCACAGCAACCAATCCTTGCGAGAAGACCTGAATTTCATGAAACAATTCTTCCCAAATAAGAAATCGGTTTCTTTCAGAAATGAATGATTGTCGGGTGAGAATACTCAATAGTTGCTCTGTCTCTATGATGTTTTGGTTGGGAGGCAAAAACAGCGTTATCAGTTTCGTTAAGTATTCATCCGAAAAAGTGGCCACCAATCGTTTTACAACGGCTTTGTGTTGCAACCAAGCATGTAAATCTGCTCGAAAGACATCGGGTTGATGTTGAATTAATTCCGTTACGGCTTGTTCCAATTGATTCTTCCTGTTGCTTTTTGCCCACCAGGGAAACAATCCTGTTTGCAAAAAGTAAAGCACCAGGTTTCTGTTTGATTGCAACAATTGTTCAGTGACGACCTGATCTGTTTGAAGGACTAATTCGTCAGTCGATTCGTCCACCGTTTCGTTTTGAAGTGCCGAAATCAGCTCTGAATCAATATCTTCGGGCGACTGGTAGTTTATCTCAACCCGAATCGGTTCTAGTTCGTCTACTTCCTCTTCTTCTATGTCAGAAGAATCATCTTCATCGTTGGTGAACGCATCTAGTTGGCTCTGTTGTTCAAAAAAACGAATCAGATCATTGCGTCGTTTTTGAGCTTCCGCTTCGTCAATTTCTGGTAGATGTGTTCCGTGCGAATTTGAATCCACATTTTCGGATTGAATTGATTCATCCGGACTGTACTTCGCGAAGAAGGCCGTCAAATCATCTATTTTGGTTCCAGAAGCATCCGAATGGAAAGCGCTTGGCGTTAACCCCAGTTGAGCAGCTAGTTCATCCGGATCATTCGAAAGCGTTGACCTTCCGCACAATTGCTCCAATTGATCATCCAGTGCATCTGCTAGTTTATTCAGGAATTCCATTTCAAGATGAGCGGGTGAAATTTCTCCCAAATCGAGTTCCAGGCGTGCAATCTGATCAATTTCATGCGCATTACTGTAAGCGCTAAAAAAACGATCTAACATTGGTATTACCGACTTATTGAACAACGTTATTACTTCCTGCTGAATAGCTTCCGTATCGTTTTCACCGGTGAACTCCAATTCCAGCACATGTTGCCGGATGATATGTTGTTGCTCAGCCAACTCAACCGATTTTAAGCTTCACCAATTGTGTGAGTTGCGTTGCCATTCCGGTAGTTGCTTTCACTGCATACACATTGAAAACGGTTTCTACATTCACCGGTCCGGTTGCCAAAAACACCGTATCGTCTGGCGCAGTATCCACAGCAAATTCTACACCGATTCGGGCTCTACCGATTCCATAATTTTTGTGGTAATAACGTCTCCACCCCACTTCGGCATTAGTGGCGTTATTGCGCAATTGGTAGTACACTCCGCGTTGTGGCGGCAATACTTCGATGGTTCCCGTATCGCCTGCAACACTGATAGGATCTGTGATAATAAGGCTTCTAGACGGATCTGGTTTTACCGGAATAAACACAACAGTCGTTAGTTCGCGTTGGAGTTTTGTACCGTGTTTGGTTGCCAAAACCGCCACCGTTAAATCTTCGGTGAGTTGGGTGGTTTTTAAGCTCAAAGCTGTTCCATCACTTTTTCCTTCTCCCGAATTACCGATTGCCGTATTCAGAAGTGCTTGCTTATTAACCGAATCGTCGTCGATGTCTTTAAAAATGAGCTGATAATCTACAGTAGCTTGTGTTCCGTTGAGCAATAATTCGGCAACGGCATTGTAATCGGTTCCTCCGGCTGCGTTGAGTATCACAGGAACGGCGGTGTTTGGGAAAACACGAACGGTCGGTTTTATCAACAAAGTACCCTCCTGATTGGTTTTCTTATTCACTACTTTCACATTCAACACCGTGTCTTCCGTAAACGGAACGGTTGGAATGGTCAAATCACCTCCCGTTTTCGAATAAATATTTTCGCTTAACGCATTTCCTTTGGTATCGAAAACCTGGTAATAGTTATTGCTTTGCGTTTCCTGCAAGAAAACGTTAACCGGTTTATTGTATTCCGGTGTTTCAGGAATCAATGTAAGTGGAATATTCTCATCGACCGTAACTCTTATTGTGACCGTTTTCAGCAATTGTTTGGTCAGTTTAGTTTGGGTTTTGACGGCAGTAATACTAAACGTATAATCTTCTCTCGTGAGTATCTTTGTGTCGATAACCACCTGTTGATCAACCCGTTTTTGCGAGCTTGCCATCGTTGCTCCGGTTTCGTCATAGAGCGTATAGTCAACGTTGGCTTGCGTTGGGTCTATCGTAAGTTTTCCTTTATTCTCGTACATCACCACCTTGTTTTGTGGTGTAACGGGCAAATCGGGCAACGGATAGTTGGAACACAACGGAAACAGCACCTGATCCATTAAACTATCCCGGGCAATGCGCAACTGAAATCGATGAGTATCTTCCATATGCATCAAGTATTACGAAGTTGATCTAAAAATTGGCGGAAAGTCTTTTCAAACGCGCTCATTTCCTCCTTGTTGAGCCAGCGAACATAAACGGTAAGATGAACCGGGGTTTCTTCACGGATTACACGTTCTATAAATTCGCGGAAATTGTTGTTGTTTTCCGATTTAAACCGATCAGGCCAATCAGGAAAAACATAGGTTAACTGCAATGAATACGGATCTTTCTTCTGACTTGAACTGATCCATCTTCCTTTGGATTCTGCGGCCACAAAATCTTTTTCTATCGTGAAATAATTGGGTTGATCTTCAGATACCGTGACCACAAATTTGCCATTGTATTCTTTCGTACCATTGATTTCAATCAATTCCTGATCAACCAAACCATGGCCGGTAGCTTTGCAACGTGTTTGGGTTGCAATCCCCGCAACTGCTGTAAATTCTTCAATCGGTCGTGTCAATAACAGAAACGTTGTATCTACCGTAGTCCTGATCCATGTAGGCAACAATTCCTTTACGGCCGCCTCAGTACTTAATGCCGGAATAAACGCACTTTCGATCACAAACGAATCGGGTAAGACTTGGCTAACGATGTAATTGGCATCGTATCCCGGATCGGTAAGTGTTCCTGTTCCATTGATGGTGATTTGCTCTCCGCTTTGTAAACCGTGTGCAGGTGAAACACATTTTATATGCGTCGCATCATTCGGAATTACCTGAAAAGCAGTGATGTTGCGCGAAACCAAAAAATCAGCATAAGCCGAGTAGTCTTCAGCTATCGGACGAAGTAAAATATGTTCGAGTAAATAAAATCCTTCTTGATTTTCCTGTTCGCTCAACAATAATTCATCTTGTATCGGCACTCCCAACTTGGCCGCAATGCGCTTTTCCAACCCGGAACGGTTGTTAGGGTCGTCAAACGATTCGGCATAATTGACGGCTTTGAAACGGTCGGAGCTAATTGCCGGATAATTGCGTAGGAATTGCATTTTAGCATGCATCGATTGCTCCAACGGTTCCATTTTATGCTCGGTAAACTTATTGGAATAATCGAACAAGAACAATGAATAATCCGTGAAACTCTCATTAAACCGGGCCAACAGATGATTGAGGAACTTGTTTTTTCGAACCTGATCGGTTTCTCGCTGATCGGATTTATCTTCCAGCCATGCTTCATAATTTTCGGCTAGCAACTCACTGGAATTGGGTACTAAACCGCTAATTGACTGATCAAAGTAGGTTGTTGGATCTTTCGAGTAGAATGAATACAACTCTTTCACCTGCTCTAATTGCTGGTGATAATTCGCCAAAAGCTGATCAAAAAACAGCAAGTATGCTTTCAGTTGGCGTGTTTTGGCTTGTTGTTCCACCGTAGCCGATTCGGGCAATCCCAACTCACCTATTCCGTAAACTTTTGGAAAATGGTGTTGAATGGAATGGTAATCACCCGGATTGCGATAATCTCCATTCGGTAGTACAATATCACGTTCTGATCGTTCCAAAATCGATTGCTCATCGGCACTTAGTAATGCTTCGTAACGGTTAATCACACTTTCTTCATCAAGGGTAATGGTGAGACCGTTTTTCACGAATTTGAGTAAACCGAGGCATTTTCCGACATCGAGTTTGGGTGTTTTTTGTGCATCCAGGATCAAGCGCCATTTCTCGGAAGTAGCACTGGTAATCAGTTCAATGTTGTTCACAGCACTCACACCTTCCGCATCCATTAACTCGCGGATGATATCGGAAGTATGTAATTCGGTTTTCCGATCGTATTTGATTAGTTCGTTGGTATCAATAAAACCATGCTGTAATAGCGGGCCATCAACAATTTCATCAATTTGGAGTCCTTTTTGAAGCATTTCGTCTAATGTATAAAACGAAATAACGGGTGAGATAAACCGTGAAATGCGCAGGAATAGATTAGCCGCAAAAGCGTTGACATCTTCCACTTCACCTATTTCTATATTCCCGTTCAGGTAAATCATTTGAGAATCGAGAACGGTAATCTCGGCAAAATCTTCGCAGACATTTCGGCAAGCCATCAATCGTTTCCGCACAGCAGGTTGAATGTCGCTTCCTACATTTTTTTTCTCAATGAAAACTTTATACAAACCTTTGATGGGCAATACTACATTCGTATCGTCGGGATTGGTCAAACGCAACGACTTATCGGTTGGGTTTAAATAAATAACCGGATCTGTTTCTGTTGCCAATTCCACCCACGCATTTTTCACGTCGGGCACATCGATCACAATTTTGCGAATGTCGAGCAAGGTTACCGGATTGGTGGTTAGCAGTTGAGCCGGGCTATACAAACTTTCAAAAGTATCGCCCTCTTCTCCGGTCAATAAATCGTCGATATCATAATCGATGCGGTAACTCAAATCGGTGAGCGCATAACACAATTGGTCAAGGATCGTTACTCCCGGATCATGCAGGTTGTAGTCTGTCCAGATTGAGCCAGATAAGCGCTGCAAGTGTTTGATTCCTTCATCGCGCAACCATTGAAAGTCCATTCCTTTCTCGGCGAGCGGAGCGTTTGAAATGGTTTGTGATGTCGTTAAAGTGTCCATATAAAGATGTGAAAAATCAATAGAATATTTCGGTGTCTATACCCCGCAAATGGTATGACATTCCACCGGGATTGCGCAATGTGAGCTTTAACATAGATGGCACTGCGGCGGCTGTTTTAATCAATTGCTCTTTTACAATTTCTTTCGGAATCAAAATGGATTGTGGTCTTGAATACAGCAGTCCGGTATACAGCATTTTACCAATACCTAAAAGTGCGGCAGAAGGACTAAAAATGGTGGTATTGGTTCCTACGTTGATCAGTAACGTTCCACCATGCCAGCCATTGTTATGTTCATAAAATGTCACCAATAAATCTTGATCAGCATCTACCACTTTCACGTGAACAACAGCTGCACTATTCGCTAAAACTTGCGCCAATCCGTCATTGTTCCATATACTGTGCCAACTGAGCTCTTTTGTTACATTGCCGTTTAACCCCCAATGTAATGCTAGTGCAGGATGTTGAGTAAAACCATACAGGTTGGGTACCATTGCAAAACCTGACAAATAGAGCCAATTGGTATCCTTTGTATGAAAATTATAACCATTTGTTATCAGGAACTTCAAATTTCCATTATTACTATAGGTGGCTACCTGCTGGGCTGTCACAGGAAAGTTAATCCAAGCATGTTCATTTGTTTCCTTCGTAGCATTACGAGGTCCTATCATATAAGATGACATATGACCTGCCGGAGTTGTACCATCATTTGACAGACCTGTTGGGCTACCATTCGCATTGTTACTGGAGCGCATGATTTTCACACAATTGTTACCACTTGCATCGCACAGCCAAACAGTAAACACAGACCATCTATCGCGGTCGATAGTAGATAAAAGCAACGCATTGTGAACACCAGGTGTAGCCGGAAGTGTCAAATAAACGCCATTGACCGGTGGTGCATCTGTTCCAATTGCTTCAGTAGACAAGTTACTTAATATGAACATGCTTTTATTAAACCATGGAATAAATCCATCGTACTTACTAAATGTAGCCGCTCCCCGCAAACTTAATTGGGTTTGTGGATCTGTTCCGTTTTGAGCCGTTGTTAATGTTCCATCCCAACAATAAGTCGGTGTTCCATAAGGGCGGTAATCTCTTCGCACTTGTGGCTGAGCCCAATTGGCATTACCATTCAGATCTGAAGTCAATACTTTGCCTGCACCTTGATTACCTGTTTTGAGGCGCACAGTACCGCTTACATCTAATTTAGCGGTCGGCGTTTTGGTTCCGATTCCAACATTTCCACTTGGTAATAAAGCCACGTGATTGCTGGTACTGGCGCTTTCACCTGTTCCAATGGTAAGAATATTTGCTCCCGGAACTTCGGCTGTATCTTCCTGGTAGGTAATAAAACCGATATCTTTTGGTCGGTTTGCCTTTGTTTTAAACACAATGGAACTTTGACCTTTTAGATCGCCATGTTCCAGAACAAATGCGCCTGTGTCAGCAGATGGAACACTCCCCGTTTCTTCGTACACATGTAAACGCCCCGAAGGAGTTTTGGTACCGATCCCTGTTTTACCGGTTTCAGAATCGATGAACAAACGAATAGCATCATTGCCTGTAAGTAGCAAAAAGCCGGGACGATCGCCGATTTTCTGGCTTAATTTCCAGGCAGGTTTCACATCGGAAAACTTTGCGTAAAAATGAAATAAATCCTGAGCACTACCAACGGCTTCGATCGCCAACGGACCATCCTGAATTTTTGCTATTCCGTCTTCTTTCTGATTCAGCCCCGCATCAATAAAATCCTTGAAATTTTGCTCTGTCGGTGCTGCATTCGACCTAAAATAACTCTTTAGCTGCGTTCTGTCTTTTTTTGTGTTTTCCATGTCAACATGTGTTATTCAGTATTTTTTAGAAAAAAATCTCCGTATCAACTCCTCTGAAATAAAAAGGTGAGCCTCCACCATTGCGGCACTTCAGTTGCAACATATTCGTAACACCAGCTGCAGTTTTAGCGATCAGTTGTGCTCTCACAATATCTTTTGGAATCAAGATCGATTCAGGACGCATGAAGCTTTTGCTTTCGTACAATTTAGATCCTATACCGCTAAAACCGGGCGATGGCGCAAATACATTGGTGTCAGTACCAACATTGATCAGCAAGCTTCCTCCATACCAACCATTGTTGTGCTCATAAAATGTCACTAATAAATCCTGATCGGGGTCAATTACTTTTACATGGACATATCCGGTAGTATTTCCATCAATTCTCACCAACGCTTCACTTTGGAATATTTCATTCAAAATATTTGTTGTAATAGCCGAGTTGAGTCCCCAGAAATGTGCTTGAGCCGGATGTTGCACAAATCCGTAAGGATTCGGAACAAGTGCAAACCCCGAAAGGTAAAGTAGCCCCGTTTCTGTGTTATTTTGGGCAGATGTAATAATAAATTTCAGATTTCCGCCGTTGATATACGTTGACACGAGTGAAGCTGTTATCGGAAATGTCATCCATGCGTGTTCACGCGTTTCCTTTACATTGTTGCGTGGACCGATAAGATAAGAGGAAGCATTTCCTGAACCACCTATCGCCGCATTGTTTACAGATCGCATGAGTTTTACCGGATTGTTTCCGTTTGCATCACACAACCAAACAGTAAACACGCTCCAGCGGTCATGATCTATGGTAGATAACAACAAAGCATTGTGTATGCCGGCAGTTGCAGGTAAAGTCAGGTAAATGCCATTAGCCGGTGCACTATCATTACTGATTGATTCTTGCGAAAGCGTCGCTAATGAAAACATACATTTATTCCCCCATTTAGCGAAATTTCCCCATTTACCAAAATTGGCTACTCCACGAATACTTAATTGTCCTTGTGGATCGGCACCTTTATCATTTACGCCATCAACTCCATCCCACAAATAGCTGGGTTTTCCGTATGGTCTGAAATCTCTGCGTACTTCGGGGGTTTTCCAGATTGCATAACCGTTGGCATCAGACACCAACACCCTTCCTTCGGCTTGAGTTCCGTCGGTGATACGTACCCTGCCGTTTACTTCTAATTTTGCCGATGGTGTTTGAGTTCCGATTCCTACATTTCCGCTCGGCATTAAAGCAATATGGTCTTCGGCATCGTTTTGATTACCGATTGTGAGCAAACTTGCTTCGCCTGAAGCTCCGCCATTGTTATCCGTGTAGGCAATATAACCGAAATCGCTTCCGGCATTGACTTTGCTTTTAAACAAAATTGAACTTTGTCCACCCGCGTTTCCATGTTCTAAAATCAGGCTACCGGTATTGGCATTTACCAAGGTTCCGGTTGCCTCATAAATGTGCAAACGTCCGTTGGGAAGATTGGTGCCCAATCCCACATTTCCACTGCGTTGGATCGTTACTTTCGTATCGTTTGCCAAATTGTTCCAATTACTGGAAAACTTGAGCGATTGACTGTCTTTATTATCAATACCGATACTCCACCCCACAACTCCACCAATATCCAATGAGATAAACGGATTACCTGCGCTTGCTCCGTTTACACGTGCTGTTACAATGGCATCTTGTCCGGCATCGGTCGATTCATTGTATACATAAATCCCGTTGTTTTCCGGATTTACACCACCGCTTGCTTTCACGTGCAATTTTGCCCTCGGAGTAGCTGTTCCGACCCCCAAATTACCACTTGGCAAGATGGCTATGTGATCGTTGGCCTCGTTTTGGGTACTGATCGTGAGAATATTGGCTTCTCCCGAACCTCCTAAGGTTGCGTCGTCCTGAAAAGCGATGAAAGCGTAGTCGGAACCAGCATTGTTTTTGCTTTTGAACACGATGGAACTTTGTCCGCCCGGATCGCCGTGTTCCAACACAATTGTTCCGGCAGTTGCAGTAGGTTTGGTCCCCACAGCTTCGTAGAGGTGTAACTTTCCGGCTGGAATCACCACGCCAAGTCCCAGGTTTCCGTTTCGCTGAAGGGTCATTTTAGGATCGGCTACCAAATTCGCTGCATTTGCCGAAAATTTTAGCGATTGGTTGTCTTTGTTATCCACCCCTACACTCCAACCATTAGGCGAACCGTTGATATCCAATGAAATAAACGGATTCCCCGCACTTGTGCCATTCACACGCGCACCGATAATAGCATCTTGTCCGGCTGAAGCAGTATCATTTGCTACCAATAAACCGTTTCCTTGCGGATTGGCATTTCCGGTGGCTGCAATGTGTAGTTTAGAAAGCGGTGTTGCCGTGCCGATTCCAACATTTCCACGACCGTTAATGCGCATAACTTCGCGCGAAGCGGATGTATTGCATTCCCATGTTTGAAAAGCCAGGTCAGCCGAATTTCCGCCGTTGTTGGTGCCGTCTTTCACCACAACATCCATTCCAACGTATTCATTTACCAACGCACCGAAACGCACTTTGGTTCCTTTATTGGGCGCGCTATGCTGGTCGGCCGGAGCTTCTCCTGTTCCAATTACAGCACCTGCTTTTACGTCAACGAAGGTTTTTGGTAAGGTTCTGCCAATGCCCAGGTTTCCGCTTGGCATAAGTGCTATATGGTCATTTGTTTCATTTTGAACGCCAATAGTGAGCAAACACGATTCCCCCGAAGCACCGGCATCGTCTTTAAAAGAAATAAACCCAAAATCGCTTCCGGCGTTGATTTTACTTTTAAAAATAATGGAGCTTTGTCCGCCCGGATCACCATGTTCCAACACCACCGTTCCGGTAGTTGGAGTGGGCGCTGTTCCCGTATCTTCAAAGACGTGCAATTTTCCGGAAGGCAATCCTGTTCCGATTCCCGTATTGCCATTTGCGCCATCAATGAACAACTTTGGCGTGGTTTTCTGGGTGCTTGTAAACAAAGCAAAGCCAGGTCTATCTCCTGCTTTTTGACCTAAAATCCAAACGGGTTCGTTGTCTGAAAACTTCGCATACAAATGCAGAACTTCCTGTTTCGTTCCGGCAGATTCCAATGCAATCGGGCCATCAACGATTTTGGCTATTCCATCTTCTTTTTGGTTAATGGTTGCATCGATAAAATCTTTGAAATTTTGTTCTGTCGGTGCTGCATTCGACCTAAAATAGCCTTTGAGTTGCGTTCTGTCTTTTCGATCGTTGTTCATGGTATGCGTACTAAATTAATTTGCTTGAATTGGTTGATGCGATAAGGTATGTTGAAGGTCTTTCAGTTGCTGTTTCACCGAATCCATTTCGGTACTCAATGCCTGAATAGCACTTACTCCCAACATGAAAAGGCTGTCGTAATCTACAAACCGGAAATCGTCTACTTGTTTTCCGTACACAAACACATTGCCCGGATTGGTAGCAGTAAATACAGAGAATGTGGTTTCGCTAGCAGTTGCTACTTTGTAGGTTTTGCGGTCGCCGTCTTCATGAATCAGGTCCACTAAATCGCCGCTGTTCAGCCCGTGTTCTTTGGAAAGGGTAATGGTTAATTCTTCGCTGACTTCATTGTAAACCGAAGAAAGTGCTTGGGCAAAGATGTTCGGAATGATTTCCGTTCTTCTCCCAACAGCTTCAGGATAAACGGCTTCTACCTCTTGAGCAATGACTTTTTTGTGGATTTTATCACCGTATGTATTGCGATCGATGTGCTTGTAATCGGTCACCTGGATCTGACGCAAACGGGCCAAATCGTCTTGTGCATTGCTCCTGCCAACCACTTCTTTAATGCGGGCGTCAGACATGGTTAAATTTGTGTGTTGATAGAAGAACGAACGGGTTCCGATACCGCCTTCTGCGAAAATTGACAGTGATGCATTTCTTCCATTGTTCCAACCGTTATCCCATGCATCATTGGTTCCAACTGCACCATCTCCGCCGGCAGTAGTTTGGGTATTTCGCACGCCTTTAACATGCAAAGGCGCTAGTGGATTATTGGTGCCAATTCCAATATTACCGGAACCTGTTATACGCATTACTTCACGTGTAGCAGAAGTATTACATTCCCAGGTACTAAAAGCAATATCGGCCGAATTACCGCAACCGGCAGTTCCTTCTTTCAGCACGATATCCATCCCCACAAATTCGGATGGCAGCGCACCAAAACGCACTCTTGTTCCTCTGTTGGCCGCATCATGCTGATTGGCAACAAAGTCAGCTGTTCCGATAATAGAACCAGATTTCACATCCAGTTTTGTAACGGGCTGTGTTCTTCCAATACCAACATTACCAGTAGGCATGAGTGCGATATGATCCTCAGCATCATTTTGGTTACCAATAGTGAGTACACTCGACTCACCTGCTCCACCAAGGGTAGCATCATCCTGGTAAGCAATAAAAGCATAATCACTACCTCCATTATTCTTGCTTTTGAACACAATTGAACTTTGTCCGCCCGTGTCTCCATGTTCCAGTATGATACTTCCTGCTGATCCACTTGGTTTGGTACCAGTAGGTTCATAAATGTGCAAACGACCATCCGGGAGATTGGGAGTGCCTATTCCAACATTCCCATTACTTCTCACTTTCAGTTTTGTATCGCCTGTCAAACTATTCCATGCACTGGATAGTTTAAAGGAATCTTCATCGGCATTGTCAACGCCCATAGTCCATCCCATCACTCCATCTACCACCATGCAAATAAATGGATTTCCGGCACCGGCACCCTTCACTTTTGCAGTGATAATGGCATCTTGACCAGCTGTGGTGAAGTCATTGGCTACCATTATTCCATTCACTCCAGGACCACTTCCGGATGTCAACACATGCAACTTTGACTGTGGATTTTTTAAGCCAACTCCCACATTGCCACTTGGCATAAGTGCAATGTGATCATTAATATCATTTTGAGTGCTGATTGTTAGCACATTGACTTCACCAGCACTACCAATTGTTACATCATCTTGAAAAGCAATGTAGGCATAGTCTGAACCTGTATTGTTTTTACTTTTAAACACAATGGAACTTTGACCACCAGCATCACCATGTTCCAACACCAATGTACCGGCAGTACCGGTTGGTGCTGTTCCCACAGCTTCATAAAGGTGTAATTTTCCGGCAGGTGCGTTAATGCCCAACCCCAAATTTCCTGTACCATTCAATCGCATCACTTCTCGTGAAGCAGAAGTATTCGTTTCCCAGGTACTAAACGCAATATCGGATGAGTTTCCTGCACCTTTTGTGCCTTCTTTTACAAGAATATCCATTCCCACAAATTGGTTCACCATTCCGCCGAAACGTACTTTTGAACCCCGGTTAGTGGCTGCGCTCTCATCAGCAGGTGCTTCAGCTGTTCCGATAACAGAACCTACACGAACATCGAGTGTTGTTTTAGGTTGTATTCTTCCAATACCTACATTACCACTTGGCATGAGGGCAATGTGATCTCCGGCATCGTTTTGTGCGCTGATGGTTAGAATGCTGGCCTCACCTGTTCCACCTGCTATAGCATCGTCTTGAAAAGCAATGTAAGCAAAATCGGAACCGACATTGTTTTTACTTTTAAATACAATCGAACTTTGACCACCAACATCTCCGTGTTCCAACAAAATAGATCCTGAAGTGGCTGTTGCTTTTGTTCCTTTTTGCTCATAAATGTGAAGTCGACCTTCCGGTTTTTGTGTACCGATTCCTACAAAACCGTCATTTCCACCGGGCATCAACGCTATGTGATCTCCCGCATCTCCTACCGAACCAATGGTGAGCAAACTTACTTTACCGGAACCGCCGGGAATATTGTCTATAAATGAAAGGTAACCATAGTCGGTTCCCGCACCAGATTTACTTTTGAAAACAATCGAACTTTGACCGCCAGTATTGCCATGCTCGAGTAAAAGCGATCCTGAATTTGGTGTTGCGGCACTTCCTGTTTCTTCGTACACATGTAACTTGGCCATTGGGGTTGTTGACAGATTTACCCCGACATTCCCGTTCGCGGCATCTATGAACAATTTACTTGATCCGCCACCGGCTATGGAAAAACCGTTTCTGGTTCCCGATTTTTGGCTCAACGTCCATGAAGGATTTACATCCTTGAAATCTTTGTAAAAATGGAGCAATTCTTCTGATTGAGTTGCCGACTGCACTGCAATCGGTCCATCAGGAATCTTCGCAATTCCATCGTCTTTCTGGTTCAGGTTTGCATCAATGAAATCCTTGAAGTTTTGTTCAGTTGGTGCTGCATTTGACCTGAAATAGTTTTTTAACTGCGTGCGATCTTTTTTATCAATATTCATACTCCAATTATTAAATATCTTGCTTTAACTGCTTGTGTATTCTTTTTTGGTTACCCCGAAACGGTGAAATCCAATTCTATTTTCATGTAATCGATTCCCGTAAAATCTTTGGCTTCGTAGCCGTTTTCACTCACGATATCGATGGCGTGTTGTTGCGCTGAAACCAGAATAACATCGGGTTTATCGGCTTGCACTACATTCTCTCCTTTGTTTAAGTATTTCGATTCTTTGAAGTCTACACCGTTTTCACTTTGGAACAATTTCAAGCCTGCCACATAATCCACATAAGGCTGTTCGGCCAGGAAATTGACAATCATGTTGGCGTATATTTTTCCTCCGAGTACGATATCTGCACCTTCATCGTAGGCCCACGGCGATAAATAACGCTTCAACGATTCGTTTAATTCGTTGGTGTAAAAGCCTGCATTGCTAGTGTCTTTGAACTTCACTGCAAATCGGGCTTTGACTTGGATAAACGACGCATTTTTGACTTTTACATCGGCATATGCCGGTTTGCGTTGATCAATAAAGCGTTGAATATGCCAAATGGAATCGGAAGGTACTTTTGGTTGAAACGGATTGAAAGGCAATTTTCCGCAAATGTCGGGAACCACAATAATGTCTACATTTCCATAACTTTCACTTCCGATCAAAAACTCACTCGGAACACATTTTACCTTGTGAATTTCAGGAAAACGATCCAGTACCAAGCGCTCGTAATCCCACATGGTTACAGCCCGATTTTTATGCCGCAAGCGTTCGCTGACCCGGTTATAGAAATAAATATCCTGCTCGGCCGGTTTTCCTTTCGATGAGGTGTAAGGCTGTTCAATACTTTTGATTTCCGGAATGGGATCAACCGTTGATTGAATGCTTTCCGGAGCCAATAAGGTCAACAAATGTTCTTCTGCATTGTTATTATCCACAAAAACGGCTTGCGCAGATTGTGTGCGGATGCTTACCGTATCGGCTATGGCCATGCAATTGTTTTTCACACTGGCGCGAATCCATGTTTGATCTGACCCCAAAAGTGAATTTCCGGTGGAGGCATCTGCGGGAATGTTGATCACCATCAACCCGGTGTCGATCAGTCCGTTGGTGGTGTCTTTGGTAAAACTGCCTTGCGGAAAGTCTTTCCATTGATTATTGCTGAGGTATTCCCACATGATCTTAGGCTGTTCAATATCCGGATCGGCACTTCCTTCTGCCATTTGAAAAAGCACGGAAACACTTTGCGGCGCATTCAACCCGGAAATACCGAGGTACAATTCACCTTCATCGGTATAATCCGGTAAGAGCAAATTCATGGCACTTATATCTGCGGTTTTTACCGGCAATTCTTTGTAGCCAAACGGATGTAAATGATACAATCGATGATCGGTACTATTGTTTTTCGTGTCAAATAAATCAAGGGTAAACGAGGCTGTGTAACCGGCAGTTAAGGTTTTTAACTTGGGCGTATATGGTGGACTGAGCACCAAGGATTTGTTCGGGTCTTTCGAGTCGAGCAACAACTGTCGGGTTAACAATTGCGGATAATAGACATCCAGAAAACTCGGTGATTTTAATTCCAAACGCCAATAACGCTCAGCATCTTGAATTTCCTGCGGTGGTTCTTCATCCGGAATGCGTTGCTCGTAGATAAACGTTGGTACTTTTTCAGTAAGCTTTGCTTTTACATTCACAGTAGCCACCTTGGGTATTTTCGCGTCGTTTAAATCAAACAGATTCAATTCTTGTAATGAAATACCGGAATGTTTATCAACCAAACTGAAGTTGACTTTAAAATCCGTATTGGCTGTAATCAACGCCGTTTCGGTTGTCAAGACAGGAGGCAGTGCCGCAAGCGTTTTGTAATTGGCGTAATAATCTTTTAGATTTGTTGGCGGATTCATCCATTCAAACTGCAACGATAATGTATCCAGTTGCTTGGTACACAATTCGGGATGCGTGAGGTACAAACTATCGCCAATGGCTGGTTCCGTGCCGAAAGGCTCAAACGGTTTTTTGTAACTGAGGCTTGAGAAATCGTTTTGCAGGTTGAGCTTTTTGATTTCGTTTACCGTAATAGCAACCGTCATTTTACGAACAGTTAAATCTTTCAGTAATCCGTACGGAATGGTTTTATTTTCGGGTACATGTTGGTTATTCAGCAACACACAAAGCAAGGGTAAATCAGACGAAATCACGGGCATTTGTTCCAGCACATCGGGCGCAGAAACAGGTAGTTCGTTTGCCGAAAGTTCAAGTGTTACATCTAACCGAATGGAAGGTTTGATTTGTCCCTGATACGGTGCTTGCTCACTAAAAACCAGACTTTTCGGTTTCACATCAATCCACGACTCGGAACTACTGAGGTAAAACGAAAAAGGCGAAGTGAGTAATTTTAATTTTTTGAGCGTTGTTCCTTCGGAAGGATTATCGAAAATGACCGAAAGCGTGATGGTACGAAGTCCTTCTTGGAGTAAAAACTGTGGTGATGCAACGGCCAAGCCAATAAACGCCGGAGAAATTTGCTCGTTGGGAACAAACGGAACGCGTTTACCGAATGTTTTGAACCGCACACTGCTTTCACCTTCTTCGCCTGCAGCGGTAAAAGCGGTTTTACGCGCATCATTGATTGCATAGATATTCAGGTAATCTGTTTGTTGCGGCAATCCGGGGGTAAACCGTTCTTTTTCGCTTTGGGCCATTTCAAGAAGCGTATACACAATAGTCCAATCGACCGTACGCTTTTTGCTTATAATGTAAGTCTCCAGGCATTTTTCAAAATGTCCTTTCGACATAAACAAGGAGGTATTTACATACAAAAGTGCATCGGCTTCGTGCGATGTATCTTTCCCGGTTAAATGTTCGTAGATCAATTCCAGGCGATCGGCATCCACATCTTTGTCTTCGTATGGCGGCAAACTATCCGTAGATTTCGGTGTGCCCAATGCATACTCAAACATATTCAAAAACCCTTTTGCAGCATCGGCTTGATGAACCAGTTTCAGCGTCTGACAGCGATTGGAGGTTATTTTAGCCTGGTACGCTTTTTCGAGCAAGGAATAAGCCGTTTGCCAATTGTCTTGGTCCGAATCTTTATCCAAAGAAACGATGAAACTAAAATCTTCCGTTTTGAGCATTAATTGCTCCTGAATGTAGGCAATTGCATCCGCGTTTTTCTTGTCTAGATCTGCTTTTAGTTGCGTTAAAACAACCGCTTTGTTTTTGTAAAGCGGTAACGGATCCATTGGCTCGGGCTGACCGAGTGCCATTTGCATTACAGCCATCAAACCAGCGTCGGGTTCGGTTTCATTTTCTTTCCGGATTTCTTCCAGACCTGTAACCTGCTGATCGGTATAAACGTTTCTGATTTCCGTTAATTGCGCACGATTGATCATCGTATCGGCTTCGAGCTGATACACCAATTCCTGCCCCAAACTATCACGTCCGGCAGAGAGCAACATCCCTTTTTCGAATAAAAAATCCTGCACATCATCTGCCAAATCGATGATGACATTTACCACATCGGGCACCGGTTTGCGCTCCGACAGCCCCAATACTTTCCGGTAAAAATAATCGAGGTGGCGTTTGGTCATGCCATTCATTTGTTGCTGAACGGTGCCCAACAATTGCAAGAATGTCACAAAAAGTGCCAAGTGTGGTCGGGCAAATTTCCGGATCATTTCAGTATTGTCGGCAAACTTTTCCGGATTCTCAACATACGCCAACAGGTCTTTCAACCATTTTTCGCGTTGGTCTTTTTTCCGACCTTCGTCATCGAGTTGTTTATAGCTTGTATAGTCATCAATCAGAAAACCCTCCCACGTGCCGGCCAGCTCATTTCGCTGATCGAAAAACCGGAGTTTCTCTGAAAAATCTTGAGCATAGCGGATAAAATCGGCCAATTGTCGTTCATCCACCAAAACCTGATCCGGATTTAATGCATTATTCAGCCGCTGAGACTGGCTGGTGCCGTCTCTGAACAGTAGTTCTTTCGGTTTTATACCACTTATCATGCTGTTGGCTCTTTATAAATTGGTTAACTGACTTTGAACTTGATATTGGTTGTAACAAAACTTCCTTGTCCGGAATAACTTGGTGTTCCATCCGGAATGGGTGAACCACCTGAAGCAACCGGAGTAGGATCTTGTGCAGGGCTTTGCACCTCGAATTTGGCTTTGAGCATCATTCCTTTCAGAATGATCTTTTTGCCACCGCTTTTGGTTTTTTTCGATTGCTGATTGCCTGCCAGTTTTTCAATTTTGAGCGTTCCAACCCCGGGAATAACGTATTGTGGCGTTGTGTAGGCACATCCCGGAACCGATAATTGAGCTTCGTCGCCAACCACACAAATTT
>JBILJP010000027.1:0-21916 GCA_044377135.1 Fluviicola sp. | reverse complement strand
CATCGACGCGTATGAAATTTCAGGTGTCAAAACCACCCTCGATTTCGGGAAATTTGTGATGAAACACCCAGCGTTCCGCTCCGGTGATTTCGACACCAACTTCATCAAACATTACTTCGAAGACCCGTGCACCATGTGGTCGGTATACGAAGACGAAACCGCAGCCCTCAAAGCCGGTGTCAATCAAATCTGGAACGACTTAAAAGAACAGGCCAATGCCGATGCCGCTTCGCGGAATATCGATTCGATGTGGAAGATGCACGCGCATTAGGAGGTTAGGAAAGCTTATAATTAAGAGATAGATCTATCTCCTCTCTGCGAGCAATGTCATTAAGTTAAGGGATAAACTCTGGTTTAAGTATGTTACGATTGTGGTAAAGTAATTGAACTGTATGCCGAAATTTAATTTGTTTGACGATTCTTTTCTGATTTAGCCACAGATTGCGCAGATTTTCACAGATGAAATCCGCAACTCAATTTGAATACTATACGCAAGCGTATAGTTCAATATCTGTGTTCATCTGAGCCACGTGTCAGCCTCAGGATGATCTGTGGCAAACTATTACTGCTTTTATTATTCTATTTTGAAAAATGGTTATTTTGCGTGATCTAATCATTATTTCGTGCTTAACTTAATGACCTCGCCCTGCGAGGGAGGACCGTGGCAATATGAAAATTTTCGTTAGTTATAATGACTTTGATAAGTATCAGACTCCGTCAAGAAAGGGCAATAAACGACAATCGCGTTTACAACCGGTTTTATTCATAAAGAAGTTGAATCTGCTGTTCTATTTCTGCTTGAATTCTACTGAACACCGTATCCGGATATACGTTTGCCCACGTTGTTTTAACACGTTCCAATAACTCTTTTTTCGGTAAATCAGTTTTGAAAAGAATAGGAACGGTTCTTAACTGACCGAATTTTTTATAAAACGAAAGATGTTTGTCTATAGATTCTCCAACACCGGTCATGAATGTGCGCTGCACTACCAGAAATGGTATATCATTTACCAGTAGTATTGGATAACGATTTGCCACTGACTTCGATCTAGAACGTTCGATGTCGGGTTTTCCGAAATGCATTTCGGGGTAGGTCATATTGGAAGTTAGGTTAAAAACCATTCGTAGTGCAAGAAAAAGTCCATACCCTTCAGCATTTCCGCTATTTCGTTCAAAAGCAGATTGCACAACAACCAACAATGAATCTTTGCGGAGTACTAACAACCGATTAGTACAACGAACCATAATTGATGGGTCATAATGACTGGGTTTCATGGCGCAAACGCTATCCAATTGAAGAGATAGATCATCAGTGTCTGAAACTACAGAACTATCAAGGCGGATATCCCCGGCCGTTTGCCCACGTGCTTGTTGCCAGTAACCGATGAATAGACCGATTGTGAAAATGAATGTGCGCATTGTTATGGATGTTGTTGGATTATGAGATCTTGATAGAGAGGTGGGAATAGGAGAAATTCCATACACGAGTTGTTCACACCGCTTTTGCGGTTTACCGCAATGAAATTACCGTGTTTATACGGTTGATGGTTTGTGGATGAATAGATATGTTTATCCGGACGAAATGAACAACGTTGGTGTTGCTTGCAATTCGATGAATTGTTTAATAGTTGTTGTCGGGACCAATGTTTTCAGTTCATGTATTATCGTTTGTTTCGTCAAGTGTTGAGTAACCAAAATACAAAGTGATGAATATTAATATTGGTAAAAAGCTTACGTCACGGAATCTACACGATCTGATTTTTCAATATTGGGAAAAATCTAAGAAATCACGAATTATTACTTTTGATTTTAGCGAAACAGAATGGATATCAAACTCCGAGATGACGTTTCTGTTAGCGTGGATAAATCACTTAAAGCTAAGCGAAATCATTGTTAGTATTCAGCTTCCAAAAAGTACCGACACTAAACTAAGCAACGAGAGAAGATCGTACTTTCAAACAAGATTGTTACGCAGCTGGCAACTTCGAGGGCATATCCCTGATGATATAAAAATATTCGATGGGGGGATTAGCATAGAATCTACAAACTATGACAGTTCCAATGAATACATAGAATTACCTATTCTAAAGTATACATCAAAGGACTTTGATAAACTATTTGACGATCTATATACTGATTATGAACTCAATCGATTTAGTCACAAAACTAATGAACTTGCTGATTTAAACCATCTTGACTCAGACTTGTTAAATCTGACGATTTTGAAGGAGTTGTATTCTAATGCTGTTATGCATAGTGAGTTATCTGTTGGGCTTTTTTGTCAATACTCTTTCTCAATTAACAAAAAAATACCTAATGACAAGGTGAATAGTTATTTATTGGATGAGAGGAAAGAGGAATTATCTGGCTCTGAAAAGACATTTTTTGTTGAAAATAACAACTATAGAAATATAGATTTTGTTGAGATTGATTTTCAGGATTTCGGCGTTGGGGTAGCACATTCACTTGAGTCTAATTATATAAATGAAAAAAAAAGCTTGAAAGAACTATTTGGGGATGAGTTTGAACAGCACCAAAATACAAACTTTGATTCCAAAATTCTTCATTATTCGTTACTTCTTTTTACCTCGAGATACGAAATTCATAAAAGATTTGAAGTTCATGATTTCATTCCTAGAGGTCTGTATATATTGCAGGAATTGGTGGCGAAAAATCAAGGTTATTTGGAAATTAAGAGCAACAAAGGAGCTTTGGGAATCTCTTATCTTAACGGCCAAAGAAAAATAAATCTTGCAAGTAAATCTAATGACAAAGTACTTTTCCCAGGAACTTCGATTAAAGTTGTTTTTCCGACTAAGACAAGTATCAAAAAAATCACGTTTACCGGTCGAAGTAGAGTTGAGCAGTTTGCCGTGTCAAATACAATCAACCATATTTCATTAATCAAACACATTAATCAGTCAAAATTTGAATTAGACCATCTCAACCTTGAAGAGGAAAAAAAAGTCACAATTCTCTCGACATTTTTCAATTCTATAAACAATGAATTGTTTTCATTCCAACCTAATTCAATTATCTGTATCGATTTTGCCGGGCTATATCAAAAGAGTAATGATGTTTTAGTAAAGTTTCTGTTTTTCATTTTTCATTCACCAATAAATTCGTTATATCGAATTATCTTAATAAACATAACTACCAATGCTGTAAATGATGTGGTAAGTGACACTGTTTACACGAATAAATCAAAAGGATTACATATTTATCCCATTCCAGTCTTGTATCCAGATTTAAGAATTGATTGGATTGGAATTACTAATGACTTGATTCTAAACAAAATTAATGAATTATGGAAAAAGGGACCCAGTGAGGATGAGCATTTCGATGACAATTTAGAATATTTAAATTCAAATATACTTGTTGTTAATGAAGGTAAAAGAGGATGTAAATTGAGAATCAATCTACCGATGTTTGAAGACTTTATAAACAGTCTTAATAAGATTTTTAAGAATTTCATTAATGAAGAATTACTAAACTCCAAAATCAATTATTCTTATCTACAAAATGAACATCATAATTATAATTCCATAGTCCGAAAAAAGGATGGGTATGTTTTTTTGACTTCCTATGGTAACTATCAAGATGCTTATTTAAGTTTTAACGACAAACTTTATATGAGTGACTATGCTAGATTTATGGTCACTCACCTAATCTTTAGTACAAACCAATCTGATAAAATTACTTCGCTTAAAGAGATTGATAAAATACTATCTGTCACTTTGAGTAGTCAATTTTTGGCGTTGTCAATGAGAGATGTTTTAAAAGACTTGTATGGTATAAACGTGAAGGTTATTGCTTTATCCAATTACTACGAATTCTATAAAGAAAAAAGATTTGAGGAAATCCAAAAGAACGATAAAGTCCTTGTAATTAACGATATAATTTCGACTGGAAAATTAACAGAGAATATTTTCGATTCACTGGAAAAAAGAGAAGCAAAACCAATTGTTTGTTTTGCATTAACTGACTTAAGAAATGTTGATAATAAAGAAAAATCAATATTCAAAGATCTTTATCCAACAATTGCATTAAGTGAATATTCAATCGATAGAATTAGTGAAGTTCCTAGTGACAAAAAAATTGAGTGGATCAATCCAATATTAAATACACCTACGACATTACAAAAAGAGAAAAATCATATCCAAAGTCTTATGAGTGAAGATACTTTTTTAAAGTATGTAAACGAAGAAGATATTTTAATTGGGAATATTGTTAACAACTCATACTATTTAACTTATTACCTAAAAACAGATAATTTGTTAAAGAGAGAATTTTCTAAGCGTAATAATTCTCTTCTTAACGTGCTTTTTAATGAATTAAATGTTCAAAAAAATAAGAATTATAGTTCCGAACTAAAGATGATAACACAAGGATTAAGCGTCTTAAAAAACAAATCCTCAGAAGAAACTAATGAAAAAATCACAAAGATTATATCTAAAATTAATGAGATTGACGCAAATGACCAGTTTATTGATAATGAGATAAATTTGGTTTGTTACCCGTTGATGTCAAATATCCAAGAAATCGAAAATGAGATAAGTGTTTTCAAAGACCTAAACAATAACAATAGTTTTCCCGAGATTTACCAAATTCCTCGAGTTCTTACCGAGAGAGGCTGGAGGTTTACTTTTCCACCTAAATTTCTAAACATTTTATCGCAAGGATCTCCTTCTAGAGTATTGATATTGGATGATGGCTCGTGTACTGGAAGTACAATTATTCAAATGATAGATAGTGTCTCTTTTTTGACTGTTAAATCGATAGATGTCTTATCTATTTTTGGAAGAGTAGAAGATTATCTTAAGGAGTTTTTCCATAGAATTAAGAGTGTAAGAACAAAGAATCAAGTCGTACCGATTAACGTTTTCTTTGGCGTTCATATGAACTTGCCGGTTTTAACAGAAAGGGAAAATTCATTTCATCGAGAGATTCAAGAGGTGCGAGAGTTACAAGATAAATTACATAAGGAGGACGAAAATTTCAGTGATTTTTTAAGCGTTCTTCAAAAGAAATTATTGATTTCTGTTGAAACAGAGCTAATTCCGTGGGAAAATATTTCTAAAGTTCGATTATTGAAGTTTAGAAGTAACTTAGGAAGGTTTGATAGTTACAGATTATATAGCGAAGATATTCCTGATTCTGGAAATTTCGTTTTTTGGAATGACGATGAAAACTCTTTACTTACTCTTTTAATAGTACTCAACTTAGAACCTTATCTATATAAAGTCTTTAAAAGAATTGTTCCGCCTGAAATAATAGATGAATTATTTAACTTCTGCAGAAATTTAATTAAGCACTCAAGTTGTTTGGATGAAAACCAAATTGTTTTTCTTGTGAAGGCATTATTCTACCTCGGTCCGAAAAAATTATTTCAAAATCAAATTTTATATGATTTAATCGTAAGTCTTGAAAAACACGAAGTTCCAAACGGGTACCATTATTTGAATTATGTTCTATTGTTAGTTGCGTATGATATAAGAAACATCGAGGATGTACTCACTAAAAGAAAGTTTTTATTGACTTGTAGTCAGTTTCTTCATAATCTAAAAACTAATAAACATAGTCTGTATCATTCGCAGTTTAGGTTCTTTCAAAAAAACATCGTTAAATTAACAGAAGGACAGATTGATAAGAAACAGGTTAACATAAATTATTATCGAAAACTTCGAACTTATTTTGAGTTTGCATCCATTAATAAAGAAAATCATCCAGAGAAGGTTCTTGAATTGCAGTTAAATGATCTTGAACTGAAGTTCATTGACTTTAGAGATGATCCTAAAAACTCATATGAAGAATTCGCGCTAAAATTGAAATGGTTTGAAAAAAAGTATTTTGAAGATCAGGATGAGTATAAATACGTAAAAGAAATTCTTAACAATCTTTCAGAATATAAACCGAAGAATCTAAATTTCAGTCCGAACTTACTTCATGAAAAAATTAAAGATTTCGAGAACAGATTGAAATCTGACATTAACAGTCTCGATTCTGATAATTTCAGTCAACTTATAGAATTTTATAGAAAGGACATTTTGTTTGAAACGGCACCATTTAATCAATTTATTCAGCAATCAGAGTCCCCTCTTCAAGAAACATGGACAGAGATTGAAAGCCGATTTTCAATTACTAACCCTAAATATAAATCGATTAAAATACAACATGAGTTCAAGGACAAAGTTGAAGTGAATCAATATGTGATATTCTTAACGTTTGAGAATATCATTAAAAACAAAATACAGTATGCTGAAAATGCAAAATGGGAAATTGAGTATCAAATAATTGATAATGAGAAGTGTTTTCTGCGCTTTAAACAGTTTTCTCCATTTGTAAAAGGAAGAACAGGAAATGGGCAAGCGGAGATAAAAAAAATTCTAGAAATGAACGGTTCATTTTACATCAGAGAAGAATCTGATCCAAATTATGTATTCAGAATAGAAATGCCATTAAAAAGATAAGATTATGCACATTATATTTAATAGCGAATATAAAAACACTAGCGATCAGGTTTTTATAAAAGCACTGCCACAAACAATACAAAATGATTGTATTGAGATTGCAACGGTTAATGAATTTCGAACCCTAATTAAAAATTTGAATACGAGCACTAAGATTAAAATCTGGGTACATTTGGGAGCTCTAGAAGCGTCAGAAAATACACTGCTAGGTATGGTGGTGGTTTATAAAGAAGACGCAATTGAGTTTTTAAATACTAATAAAATAGAATTCAAAAAAGTAACTAGAGGTGCTGAAAGAGCTGTGATAAATGAAATAGTATTCACAACACATATGTCAGGTTCTTTGAACAAAGAATACACGGCATTAGAATTACAAGAATTACTAAATCCTCCCTCCCTTCAAGATGTTAAAAAGGAAAGGAGGGCTGCACTTGTAAAAATGTATAAACAAGAAATATCTAATTTTAATAAAGATTATATAGATTTTGAAAGTTTTTTAACAAGTATAGAAGACGATTGGTTCAAAGGTTTACTGTATAATTCAGAAGTGTTTAACTCACTATATTGGAAATTCAATTTAAATACTTTTGTTAAATATTTAAGATCTTCTAGTAATAGAATAATTGACGAAGAGAAAATTGATGTTAATGATGGAATAGAATATGATTATGAACGTGAAATTTGGAGAATTGACTATGATTTTTTTGAGCAAGTCTCAAAACGCTTGGAAAGCCAAGATGATGATTACGCTTCTAAACTCCAAATAGCTACAAAACTATTTTTATTGCACGAGGCAATTCATAAGCATCACAAGTTGGATAATAATTCTGTAAGGGGAATTGGAAATTTCCCAAGAATTATAGAGTATGTTGATTATCAATCGGATGCCGTGTCTATGCTTTTGGAATTGTCATATCAACTAAAAAAAGAAACAATTTTAAATTCTGATAAACTAATAAATGCATTTCAAAATATAATAAAAGTTGCGATCGAAACTACATTCTCATTTAACCCAATATCAAACGATTTGATTCAAATTCGTAGAGTTAATAGATATAATATATGGCTATATATTTACATAAAGTTAGACGATATAAAGCTAATGGAATTACCAATTGAGAAAGCTTTTGAAAAAGTTTATAATCTAATTAGTAAAAAGCCATTAATTGAAGTCTCAGGTCCTAATATCATTTCAAGAAACAACCGAACTTTTTTTGAGATAAAAAATATAACCTCGACAATGGAATATGCTTATCTCACTTCAGATAATCAATTAAAGAGAGGCGGTCTAACATCTAACTTTAGCATGCATAGGTTGTTCGAAGGATTTAATAATTCTTCTTTTAGTGAATTATATACCGAGCTAAAAAAAGTAATTATTTGATTAGTAGATTGAGCATAATGGTTAAGTCTAACTAATAAATGAGTGAGAATATCGTCAATCAACATCTGTTTAGAAGAAATCTTGCAAAAAAAACATCACACGAATGGCTGTTTGGCAATTAGACAATAACGATCTAACATTACTTCTTCTTTGGCGTGTAGACAAAGATCATTTCAGAATAGTGCTAAGTGGTTATTTTAAATCTCTACTGAATAACCCAGACGACATTCTCATCGATTACAAATGCGCCAACGCCATAGATAATTATATCGAGCTTCATATTCTGAAAACAATTAACCCATTTTCCATGAAAAACCCTGATAGCAATAGGTTTAACATCAGGAAACATGAATGCCAAATTTTTGTGTCAGATAACCTAAAAACAACATTAGTCAAAATTTGTAAAGATGATTTTAGATTTACACAAGGTTTCTCACACTTCGGATGATGACACAACAAAAAGCAAAGGTAATAAGTTGGATAAACTTGGTGTGATAAGTCACACTTAAAATGATCGCTACGTGACAATTTATGATGTTGATGGAAACATTTTGAGGAAAGGAGCTTAAAGCGTTTTTCTAAAAATCACTATTTTTCGTCTCTAAAGTATGACTTTACCATTAATCCAGAAATCTAGAACAGATGAATTTTTTTAAAAAGCTAATGGGTTCAAAAGAGAAACAGAACCACAAAATTGAAAGCAATCAAGAAAATCCTCTGGAGGTGTACAAAAAAGTACCCTGGATGACGGCTACGAGACTCAATACAATAACAACTTGTCTTGATGCCGGATTTAAGCCCGCAAGTTCATTACCTACCGAATTTGACAGACAGATGCGTCCTTCAATTGAAATTGCCGGTAGATTGAATGCTATAAAAGCACTGGTGTTATGGCTGATGGTCACCGAAATAGAATTGCGGAGCGAAACAATCGTGAATTTTATAGCTAAAAATGAACTTGAAAGATACATGTCTGATGAAGAAAAGGAAATGTTAAGTGCTTCAAGAGACGATGATGAATTGCGAAACGTTATCGGTTGGAAATTTGAGAATGCCTGGCCGTTGGCTTGGTATTTTGGTTATTCTGAACCGGAAATAACAGGAGAAATGATGACAGGAGAGCAAATACAAGAAATCTTCATGAATCACACCTGCCCACTTGATGAAGACCTGGAAGATTGGATTAAAAACAAAGGCACCGTTTCAGAACAAAGGCTCATTGAAAAAGAAGATTTGTTTTATTGCCTGCACAACGCAGTCAGAAGTGCTCAGCTTGGCGGAGATACAGTTCCACCTAATTTTGACCCGATTGCAAATGGTGGAGTTATTCACGAGCGCAGACATTCATTAACCTGGATGTTATCAAACGGTGTTGAGTGGGATGATACGGATTTAAGTACATAGACAGATCTCCCAACACAGCTGACGGACCTCCCGACACGTCTGACGGACCTCCCAACACAGCTGACGGGTCTCCTAACGCATCTGGTGCACCTCCCAACTCATCTGACTGGTCTCCCGACTTATCTGGTGCAGCTCCCAACACTGCTGACGGACCTCCCGACACGTCTGACGTGTCTCCCAACACAAATGTCGGACCTCCCGACTCAGCTGACAGACCTCCCAACGCATCTGTCGGATCTCCCAATACAGCTGACGCATCTCCCGACGAAGTTGACGAGCCTCCCGACTCATCTGACGGGCCTCTTAACACATCGTATCGTTCCCGAATACCAAATGTTCCCTTCCGAAGGCTGAGAATCATTAATACAACTTCACCCGCAGCAACAATTGCAATCTGCTGTTGCGATCAAAGGTATTTGCAGAGCCCGAGTTGCGGGTAATATCTGAAAAACCGTAATGGTACGTGGCAACAATGCTGACGTTTTTCGAGAAGCGGAACCCGTAACCGATGCCGGCGTAAAGGTTGAACTGATTGAACGTTGAATAATAATCGGGAGTTGTGCCTGAGTCCGAATCGGCGTAGCCTTTCACCTCATAGTTGGGGTCGTTGTCTTTGATCAGGTATTCTAGGCCCATGCCCAGGGTTGCCGAATGGCGTTTCCCGAAATTGACCCCGATTTTCGGATCGAGCGACAGATACTTCAATGTTGTTTTGGTGAAATAGGTACTGGAAGCCAAACTTTTGGTGTTTTCACCGATGTAGCGGTAATAATTGATCTTGGAAATGGAATGGTATTCGGCATTGACACTCACAAAAAACCGCTTGTTGATCGTGTAATCGTAGCCCAATCCGAACGATTCGCGCATGGTGAAGGTGTTTTTTAATTCCGAAATGCCAAACAGTGTATTCACCCCCATATTCATATAAATGTGGTGATTACTGGTGTTTTCGAACCGGTTTCTGAATGATGCAGAATCGGCCTTTGTTGGAATTTCATTCGCGGTTAGACTATCTACAATTACCGGAACGGAATCGTGCAAATGATTGCTCAGATCAGTACTATCCGCTAAACCAGGTGTGTTGGTTCTTACAGCCAAACGATTCGGGTTGGTGGAAGCAGCTGAAAGCGGTGATGGTGAACCATTCAATAACGACATTAAAAAACGACCTGCTGAAGTTGGTTGCGTAACTCCTGCGTTTTGACCGATCAATGGAGAACCAGTTGAATTCGATCCTCTCGTTGATCCATTCTGATTACGGTTGTTGTTGTTGTTGTTGTTGTTGTTGTTGTTGTTGTTGTTGGCTTTTGGAGTGCGAGTTGCTTCCGAAGAAACCGGATTTACTACACCGGTTTGTTTCGCCGGATTTATTTCGCTTTGCTCTTGGATCACCTTTCCGCCTGTTGAAGTAGTAGATTCAACCAGTGGTGTGTGAGCAGCATGCATGGCCATTTTAGGAGTCTCTTTCTTTACCGGTTCTTCCGTGCGCGTAGCGTAATAGATGCCAATGGAAATACCGGCAATGGCGGCAAACCCCAGGGAAGAACGCCAGAACCAAATAAACAACCGGCGCTTGCGCGATTTTTTGGCGGCGTCGTACATTTCGAACGCCTGAGCCATGTAGCTTTCGTTGAATTCCAATCCTTCAGGAATAGAATCGTTTTGATTGTTAGTAAAGTCTTCCATCTGCCACTTCATTAAGTTCTAACAGTTTGCGAATTTTCTTTTTGGCATCCGAATAATGCCACATACTGGTATTCTCGTTAATATCCAGCATGCTTGCTATTTCGTGGTGTTTGTATCCGTCTATGGCATAGAGGTTAAACACGTTTTTTGTCATTGGGGGCAAAAACTGCACTTTTTCTTTGATCAGTTCCATTTTTGCCTTTAGCTCTTCTTCGTAGTCTGCTTCGTGATGATTTACTGATATGCTGTTCCAATCATCAGTAATGAGCACCCGATCCTGTTCGCGTTTTTCTTTTTTCAGTTCGTTCAGAATGGTGTTGATGAGTACCCGCTTTGCCCAATAATCAAACGGATTTTCGGTGTTGTATTGTTTCAGGTTCATCAACAGTTTCACAAAGCCTAAGTTAAAAAAGAAAACCGCTTGTTCTTTGTTGGTGGCGTACCTGTTGGCCGTACCGATGAAACGTGCATAGCAGATTTTGTAGAAGGTTTCTTGCGCCCTTCTGTCTTCTTTCAAACACTGTTTTATCAATTCAAGTTCCACGTCTCTCGTAATTAATGATCAAAAAACAAGAGTTAAAACTTGGCCGATAAACCAATGGATAATAGCGGTCCGCCTAGTCCGATTTCTGTTTGCAGACCAAAACGTTCGGTGAAATTGAACCGGAAGCCATAGGCCAACCGCATTGAAATGGGGAAATTGATCAATTCAAATACCGGAGCTTCACTCGGGTTGCGTTCTTCATTACCAACACGGTATTTTCGGTACTTACTGCTCCAGCCAAGACCAGTATAAAAATAACTTTCAAACAGCGGGTTTTTATGGTAAAAGTGCCAGGTAAAAGTGGCTTGAACCCTGAAACGGTTCATGGTGTATTTTGTGTTTTTTTCATCGACATTGTACGTGCCGGAAGCTGGTACCCACACAGAATCAATGCGCGTTCCGGATGCGGTGAATCCATTGTAAATAAACTGCAGACCGATACTTTTTCTCGGAGTAATATCCATGTCGAATTTCAACAAAAAGGGCTTGATTTTTAAGTCTGTAGATAACTGTTCGATGCGCGTTGATCCTTGCATAGCTGCCGAATCGAAATCGTAGGAGCTGTAGTTTTGCAGGTTGGGCGTAAAAAATAAAGCTCCGACTCCATAACTAAGACTCACTGAATAGTTTGTTGAATCTTGAGCGTAAGTGTTTACCGGCTTAAAAACGACTGTCAAAAGGGTGAAAGCAAGCACAAATGAAAGCACTCCTGCACGAAGTGTTCGCATCGAATGTGCAATTGCTTGTAAGGATGTTTGTTTCATACTAAAAAACCATTTCTAAACGAGTAGACAATTCTACTTTGAAAAACCTTTGGTCGAAAACGATTTTTTTTCGAAAAAACGTTCAATAGGTAAAATTAAGGAAGCTTGACGGTATTTCCGAAAGAAGTTTCAACTTAAAAAAACAGAGGTTGCTGTTTTTACAACAACCTCTTAATCAATTGCTAAAAACGGTAATTGATACCTACATTGGTTAACGGTCCGCCCAAACCAAATTCAACATGCAACCCGAGATTCTTATAGATGGTGTAACGCATTCCAACATAAATACGCATTGAAAAGGGTATGCTCAATGTTACGGGAGTTTTCGCCGGATCTGTGTTACGTACATCATTGATGAAAAGTGTATTGGTGCGTCTGTTTGTACCAATGGCACCGCCTATGTATACATCCAGGTCGGGATCTGATACATTGAACTGGTAGTTAAAGCGCGCTTGAACTCTGAATCGATTGGTGGTGAATGTTGCTTTTGATTCGATGCTGGATGAGTCTAAAATCATTGTTCCTGCCGACGAGAATTGACTGTAATACCCCATGATTCCCATACTAAACGAACGACTGACGCGGTATTCATATCCCAGATTAACCGTGCCAAGAGAACCTGAATTGGATAATCTGAATCGATCCGAATCGCGATTGAACAAGGTACGTGTTCCATATTGAAGAATTGGAATTCCGGGAGAATAACCTGCCACAAACAAGTGTTTATGTTGTACGGTAAATTCTGTTTCAGGGGCAATTGATTGCTCTTGCGCGTGGATTGTATGCAGACTCATAAAGCCTGTTAAGATGAATCCGAATTTCACTATTTTTCTCATACTATTCTTTGTTTTAATGTTCTATTAGATAAACAATTAAACACACCAAAACCTTTGGTGAAAAAGATTTAATTTTGGATCAGACCCAAAAATTGGGAAGGGAAAATTGTTCGTTAGGATCGATTTTGGTTTTTAACGACAGATTTTTGTTGCGGACGAAGCGCCATTCAAGGAAGCGAAGTAAGAAAAATGGCTGTTTCGTTGTGTTTTGTCAAAAGCGCTAAAACGCACAGCGATTGCCAAATCTGCTGTGTGTTGCGTTTCAGATCCTGATCTGCAACTTTTGACCTTAAAACACAGAAAAAGCCAATTATCACGAGCGGCTTTAGAATGGCGCAAAAGGATGTTTTGCTTACTTTTTCAGCCGTGGCAAAAAGTAAGAAATTTAAAAAATGTGATACGATTTGGACTAGTCTTAGTGTTTTATTTAAAATACTTTTATAAAAAAAACTCCTTTAACAACAAAGGTCATCAACTTTGGGCTGACGACCTTTTCAAACAAATCGCAGGGGTGTAGTTTTGTTCGATTTCTTTTCTTTTCAGGTTGTTGGATATTGCCGTTTGTAACGAGTATGAGATCATCTGCAACTAAAACGGAATCATCCAACGTGGGTTCAAGGTTGCGTTCAACAGCTTGAATAAAACCTTCTCCAATCTAATAGACAATCAAGTTTTAAAAAACCTTTGGTCGGAGGGAATATTTTTTCAAAAAAAAATCGTCAACCGATAGCTGACGACTTTTTCTGAGGTGTGTTAGAAAGAGAGTTAATGTTTGATAATGCGTTCCTGATATATGGTTCCGTTGGCTGAAACAACAGTACAAATAAAGGTTCCCGGTGCCAAATCTCCGATAGCAATCTCGGTACTAATAGCTGGCTGATCTACCTTCAAGACACTTCTTCCGTTTAGATCAAACAGCTCGATAGACGATGGCAAGCTGCTGCTTTTTACAAGTAATTGGTCAGTTGCCGGATTGGGGAAAATCTCTACCGTTTTGGTGGCCAGTTCTTGTTCCCCTGCTACGCCATTTGTAACCAGTAGTAGATCATCCACAATCAAAACAGTGTTCGCTAACGTAGGTTCAAGCACACTTGATGCAATAGTGAGTGTTAGTGTATCTGGCGTATCCGAAGAGTTGTAGGTGAACGGAAACGCAATGCGCGTGTAAGTATTTCCTGTTTCAGCGCCTACAAACCCAGCTGTACCGACCACTTCGGGTTGTTGTGTGGCAGCATTGTATTTGAGCAAGTCAGCGCGAATGAGGTATTGATTTTGACCGCCCGGAAGGTATTTCACCCAAGCCACCAAAGAATCCGGTCGACCGGTAAACGGCGTTCCTTCATCATCTGTTTCCGGCATAGAATTGATATAGAGCACACTTGGGTAGAGTACCGCTTCGCCAAGTACATCCATTACAATCGTTGAAAATTTGGCGGCATAGGTTCCGCTGTGCGCGTCGGTTGTGGGCTCAATTCCTGCCGGAGCACCAATAGCTGCCATCTGGTTGGTTCCTGTCCAGTAATCGGGTGCTTGGGAAGCAAAAAAAGTATGCCAGTCCTCAAAACCGTTATTTGGTAATTGCTGCGCATCAAGTGTTCCTGCAGCGAAAAGTGTTGCGATAATAAATAATCCTTTTTTCATGTCAAAAATGTGTTTTGCCTCTATAGACAACCACAGATTTGAAAACCTTGGGTGGGGGAGGATTTTTTTTGTTTGGAGTATTGAAATTGGTTTCGAAACCATTGAATTACACTGGCAATCTCTTCTTTATAATTAAATCATTTATAATTGATAATTTCCTCCAATTCTACCGCTAGCTAATTCAAGAATACTTCCTACCTTTAGCGCTCCAAAAAAAACGATAGTTGTCATGAACTTACACGAATATCAAGGTAAAACCATTTTGCAGAAATACGGCGTAGCCATTCAGCGCGGTGTTGTAGTTGAAAAAGTTGAAGATGCAGTAGCTGCAGCGAAACAATTGACGGAAGATACAGGTACCGGCTGGTACGTGGTAAAAGCACAAATTCACGCAGGTGGACGTGGAAAAGGCGTTGTAGCTGAAACAGGTTCTCATGGTGTAGTTCTTGCCAAAGGAATTGACCAGGTTGAAGAAAAAGTGAAAGGCATTTTAGGCGGTCACCTGGAAACAGCTCAAACAAACGGTGTAGGTAAAAAAGTGAACAAAATCTTGTTGGCTGAAGACGTATACTATCCTGGTGAATCGGAAGTTTCCGAATTCTACATGTCGGTATTGTTGGATCGTGAATTGGGTCGCAACGTGATCGTTTATTCTACAGAAGGTGGAATGGATATTGAGACCGTAGCACATGATACTCCGCATTTGATTCACCGCGAGGCTATTGATCCACGTGTTGGTATTCAAGGATTTCAGGCGCGTAAAATTGCGTTTGACCTTGGTTTGTCGGGCGAAGCGTTCAAGCAAATGACCAAATTCGTTGTGGCATTGTATGCTGCTTACGAAGGGTGCGATGCTTCCATGTTCGAAATCAACCCGGTGTTGAAAACATCAGACAATAAAATCATCGCAGTAGATGCGAAAGTAACGTTAGATGGAAACTCATTGTTCCGTCACCCGGATTACTTGGCAATGCGCGATACTACAGAAGAAGATCCAACGGAAGTGGAAGCTGACGCTGCAGGATTGAACTTCGTGAAACTAGACGGAAACGTTGCTTGTATGGTAAACGGAGCCGGTTTGGCAATGGCTACCATGGATATCATTAAATATTCAGGTGGAAATCCGGCCAACTTCCTTGACGTAGGTGGAACAGCCGATGCTGAGCGTGTTGAAAAAGCATTCCACATCATTTTGAAAGATCCGAACGTGAAAGCAATCCTGATCAATATCTTCGGTGGTATTGTTCGTTGCGACCGTGTTGCTCAGGGAGTTGTTGATGCCTACAAAAACATCGGAAACATTCCTGTGCCGATTATTGTTCGTTTGCAAGGTACCAACGCTATCGAAGCAAAGAAAATCATCGATGATTCCGGCTTGAATGTACATTCTGCGGTATTGTTGCAAGAGGCGGCAGATAAAGTAAAAGAAGTATTGGCGTAAGCTAAACGTAAAAATAAGTTGAAACACCTGTTCGCCTGAGGCGGACAGGTGTTTTTTTTTGTATTTTTGCCCGAAAATTAATCTAATATGAAGTTGTTACTGCTTGTTTCACTGCTACTTACGGGTAGTTTGTGGTCACAAATCCAAATTCAGGCACCCATGCCTGCTCAAACCTCTACCTTTACCGGAAATGCACGCGGTTATTGGTTTACAGCCCCAACTTGTTTCACCATTACAGGTGCAGATATTCCTACAGATGCCAGTTCGGGTAACCAAAGTATTGCCATTGTGCGCTTCAATAATGGAACTCCGCCGGTGTACTCGGCCACTACGAATGATTTTACAACACTTTTTCTGGTACAAGACGGATCCGCAAGTGGTATTTTTCCGATGAACATTCAGGTAGAAGCCGGTGATGTCATTGGTGTACTCGGTAGTCGCGGTACAATGGCATCTTACAGTAATACAGGAAATACAACAACCATCGAAGGTAGTCCGGTTACCTTAAGCCGTTTGGGAATGCAGTTTCAATTACCTACAACAGCTCCGCAACAATTGTGGACAGAGGCTTCGACTAATATCGGTCGTGTGAATTTGTATTATGATTCCTTGATAACGTATAACCTTACTTCCAATCAAACCGTTCCGGGAACATACGATTTTGCCAATGCATCCGATACATCATTTGTTTCTGTATGGAATTACGGCGACGGAACACCACTAGATACTGCCGACAATACAACTCACAGCTATGTGACCGATGGTATTTATAATGTATGTACGTACATTACCAACAGTTGTGGAACAGATACCCTGTGTACCACTGTCACTGTGTGTGCGAATAATCCTGTAGCTTCATTTGCTACGTTGGATACGGCTGGAACAGTCTTTTTCACCGACAATACAATCAATAATCCGGTTTCATGGTTTTGGGATTTCGGAGACGGAAACGCAGCTACAACGCAATCGCCATCGCATGTTTATGCCGCAAGTGGCACCTATACTGTATGTTTGATCGCGACAAACCCTTGTGGTTTATCGGATACAATTTGCCAAAACGTTACTATTTGTTTTCCTACAACGGCCGATTTCCAATCAACCAATTCTTCCTTCAATGTAGTTGATTTTACTGATCAATCTGTGTCGGCCACTTCATGGTTTTGGGATTTCGGTGACGGAAATGCAGATACAACGCAATCACCATCTCATACCTATGCGGCTTCCGGAACGTATAACGTATGTTTAATCAGTACAGGCGATTGCACAGCAGACACTATGTGTACTACCGTAACCGTTTGTTTTCCGGTTACAGCCGATTTTTCCAGTGTTGTTACCGGTGCCGATGTTGCGTTTGCGAATGCATCTGTTGAAGCAACAACTGCTTTTTGGGATTTCGGAGACGGTGGAACCAGTGCTGACTTAAATCCGGTTTATACCTTTACTTCCAACGGCACCTACCAGGTATGTCTGATCGCATCAAGCGCTTGTTCGGCTGATACTGTTTGTTACATGGTTACCGTTTGTCCGGAAACATTAACGGCTGCTTACACAACAGACGGAGTTGATTTGGATTATACATTCTCAAATGTTTCTACCGGAGCAAGCGCGTATCTTTGGAATTTCGGTGATGGAACCACCTCTACCTCAGAATCGCCATCGCACACATTCCCTACAAGCGGACAATACACTGTTTGTTTACAAGCGATGAATGAATGTGGTGATACAACCGAAGTATGTGATACCATTACGGTTACGGTAACCGAAGTAACGGAACTAAACGGTGTTTCTTCTATTGAAGTGTTTCCGAACCCTTTTGCCGATCAAACAAGCATTTTGGTTCAATCTACCACATTAGAAGGCCAATACACGGTTGAAATTGTAGATGTGACAGGTAAAGTAGTTGCCATTCAATCAGGCGATTTCAACTTACACACAATCATTAAAAAGAACAATCTTACACCCGATTTGTATTTCTACCGCATCAGCCAAAACGGACTGAAACTCGGAACAGGAAAATTGATCGTGCAGTAAAAAACGATAAACAGATTCAGAAAACACTCATTTTTTAATGGGTGTTTTTTTGTTTCTAACGAAAAATCAACTTTAATTGATTGAACTGTAACAACGAAATTGCGATTGGAACGGTTTGATTTCGAATTAGCTATAATTTTAGCAGCTGTAAAACCAGTGAATATGAAGCGAATATTACAAAACCTTTCTCCATTGTTGCTGGTAGCAGTTATCAGTGCATGCCATGTTTCCAAAACCGTTCAGTCAGTTTCCGAAAAGAAAGAACCTAAACCGAATGATTATTGGGCAAAGAAATACATGCACCCCATTTATGGATTTAATGAAAAGCTACTATTCAAAGGATTAAATGAAATTAAGGAAGCCAAAAAGAATCCGGATAAAATAGGGGTAGACCTCAATGGAACCTGGGCGCAAGAAGGGCCAACCAATATCGGCGGCAGGGTAGATGTGATAACACCTGTGCATCGTACCAGCGACACCATATTTGCGGGAACTCCAAACGGTGGTATTTTCCGCACAAAAAACGGCGGACAAACCTGGGAACCGGTATTCGATGATTTTAGTTACTTAGCCATTGGCGCAATAGCCGTTGATCCGTCCAATACCCAAACGATCTATGCCGGAACCGGCGATCGTAACTTTGGTGGTGGTTCTTACAACGGTAACGGATTGTATAAATCAACCGATTTGGGTGAAAACTGGACACACCTGGGCTTACAGCAAGTTGGAATTATCACTTCATGCATTGTTCACGCTACTCAACCGAATGTAATCCTTGTAGGCGCTTTGGGTAACGGATTTGCCAAAACAACCGAAAGAGGTGTTTATAGAAGTACGGATGGTGGAGCAACCTGGCAACATACCTTGTTCGTTTCAGATTCTTCCGGAGTGTGTGAAATGATTGCCGATCCTCAAAACCCCGAGGTAATTTATGCGGCTACGTTCAACCGCGTGAATATTTTCGGTGGCTCCATTACCAATGGTCCGGATAGTAAAATCTTTAAATCAACCGATGCCGGAGTTACCTGGACTCAACTGACAACCGGATTACCTTCTGTACCGATGTCGCGGGTTGGAATATCCATTTCGGAAACCAATTCCAATAAATTGTATGCCGTTTATGTTGATCAGAATTACCAGATTCACGATGTGTTTCTTTCCAATGATGCAGGAATTTCATGGACGCCATTGAATGTTACCAATCCTTCCAGCGGGTTAGATCCTGATGTTTTAGGCGGATTCGGTTGGTATTTCGGTAGAATTCATATCAATCCGTTTGATGACAATACGATAGTTTTGCCCGGAATAGAGCAATACGCCAGTACCGATGGCGGACAAACCTGGGTGCGGAATGTGCCCGAATGGTTTACCTACGAAGTCCATGCCGATAAGCACGCGTTACATTACATCGATTCAACTACGATGGTTATTGGTACCGATGGCGGAATGTACAAAACAACCGATGCAGGACAAAACTGGAGTGTTTTCGGAGAATTGCCGATTACCCAATTTTACCGTATTACGGCTAAAACTTTTGCAGATGGCGTTTACGCGGGTGGCGCTCAGGATAATGGAACATGTGCCGGAAACAGTCAAACAACATGGTCGCGCGATTTTGGTGGAGATGGTTTTACGCCCAATTATATTGACGTAAACGAAGGGAAAGTTGTTTTTGAAACACAACGCGGCGGTATTCACTGGATCAGTAACAACGAAGGATACGTTGATCTCTCGATTGAAAATTCGTTGGGTGCTGTTCCACTCAATTGGGATACTCCTTATTTAGTAAAGGAAACAGGTGAACTGGTAGCGGGAACCAATAAACTGGTTGTGATGTTCTCACCTCCTTTTGATCAATGGAGCGAAATGTCGGCCGACCTAACGCGAATTGCTATGGGAGCAACCACAAGTCCTTCTTATCATACAATTACTGAATTGAACAGCAATCCGTTTTCAGGAAACGATGTGTTGGTAGGAACAAGCGATGGGTTGGTGTGGAAAGGAAACTTTACCAATGGAAGTATGACCAATGTAACAGCCAACTTACCCGAATATTATGTGTCTTCGGTTCGGTATTCAAAAAAGGTAAACGGCAAACTCTATGTTGCAATGACGGGCTATTACAACAATTTCAGTCAGGCACTTGTTTTTAAGAGCGAAAACGGCGGACAAAGCTGGACCAGTATCGCATCGAACCTCCCGGCAATTGGCATCAACTCATTGATCACCTATATGGTAGCCGGAAACGAAGTACTGTTTTTGGGTACAGATGGTGGTGTTTATTACTCTGAAAACGACGGTCAAACATGGAATATAGTGGGGACCAATTTCCCGATCAGCGCTGTGAACGATCTGGATATTGATGAAGTAAATAATAAACTCCTTGCCGGAACGTATGGACGCTCCATGTGGTCGTATGATCTCAATTGGTACATCGGTTTAAACGAGGCCAAGCTGGCTGAAGTAACCATTTATCCCAATCCGGTTACCGATAAACTGTGGTTAGATACTCCGGCTGCGTTTGTTAAAATCATTTCCACCGACGGGCGCATTGTTTGGTCACAAAACAACTATGTTGAAAAACAAGAAATTGAAGTACATTCCCTAAAAGCGGGAGTTTACATCATTCGAACAGATAAAGGTGCCAGCCGGTTTGTAAAGAATTAAAGAGCAGTATAAAGAGGTTAACAACACCCGTTTCAATTCAGGAGCGGGTGTTTTTTGTTTGGCTGGTTTCAGACGCTTAATCAGTGTAAAGATTAGTTCTGTTCACATTGCGGTGATATAGGTCTTTTCAATACTCAAAATCTATTTAAATAGACGGTTTTGGTGGTGTTTTCATGGCTAAACAACCTTCTTTTTTGCGATGATGCTAAAAATTTAGCAAATCGAACGGTCCATTATTGTTGGTATCTGTTAGTTTTTGTTGCAATTACGTATCTTTTTCACAACTATATCGATTCACCTGTTTGATTTTCAATGAATTTTAAAAGGTTTAACTCTTATTTGATACAGGCTTAAATGACAACGAATAAGGATGGGGTAGCTTTGTGAAAAATTAGCAGAAAATAGATCAAACAACATGAATTTTACTTCAGGAAACGTCAAAAAATGGGTAGTGCTTTGCTTCGTCTGGTTAGTAGCCGGAACGGCAATCAGTCAAATTACTGTAGCCATGCAAGGTGGAGAACCGGGAGATACATGGAATTACTCATCTACATTAGCAAGTGCACTTTCACAATCAGAAGCACAGCAAGCACCCAATAAAACAAGCGGAACAACCTCTCTTGTAGTAGGTGGTAATACCGGTGGAGGGAATTGTTTTGCTTCAGGCTCAGGGAATGGTCCGTCAACAGCTCGTACCTTTACTTTTAACACTGTTGATATTTCTCAAAGCAATGACTATACCCGAACATTGACCTTCAATTGGGGAAATCGATTTCCGATGTGTAGCGGTACAGGATGGGATTCGGGTGAGAACTTAGTGTTTACGGCATACCACGACGGAATTGCTCAAACACCTGTTACTCTGGCAACAGGTTCCAATAACGCTCAATTTAGTATCCTAACACATAATTATACATGGACTATTCCTCCTTGCGTGAACAATTTCTATTTTGTGGTAAGTGTTACCACCAATCGCGCGGATGAATTATTGTTTGTAGATGATGTACTCTTAACAACGCCTCAATTAAACGTCCCAACTGCACAGCCT
>JBILJP010000334.1:0-6069 GCA_044377135.1 Fluviicola sp. | reverse complement strand
ACCTCAATGTGTTGGAAGTAAATGTTCACGGCGCTTTCCTGAATTGGGGATTGGAAAAAGACCTGTTGGTTCCGTTTCGTGAGCAACCCAAAGACATGGTTGAAGACCGAAAATACCTGGTGTACATGTACCTCGATGAAGCGACTCAACGATTGGCTGCTACCGCACGTGTAATGCCTTTTTATGAATCCGCCACCGGTGAATTGGAGAAAAATGCAGCGGTTGAATTGCTCATTTGCGAAACCACCGATTTGGGCTTAAAAGTGATTGTTAACAACAAATACCGAGGACTTATTTTTCATTCTGATGTTCACCGCAAGTTTCGATTGGGTGAACGCACCGTTGGTTATGTGAAGACTGTTCGTGAAGACGGAAAGCTGGATATCCTCTTGCATCCGGAAGGATATGATAAGGTGGAACCATTGACACGAAAGTTGATGCAGTTGATGGTAGAAAACGATGGTTTTATTGCTTTAACAGATAAATCAGATCCTGCTGACATTCAAAAACTTACCGGTTGGAGTAAAAAGACATTCAAGCAAGTGGTGGGGAATCTTTACAAACAACGCTTGATTGTGATTCATGAAAACGGAATGGCATTACTTGATAATGAAGAATGAAGAATGTAAAATTCAGAATTATGTCCAATCATTCTACATTCTACATTCTACATTCTACATTCTACATTCTACATTCTACATTCAGAATTCTAAATTAGATAGACATCATCTCCTTAAACTTAATCGCCTGTCTGCGAGAAATCTCCACCTTCTCCCCTTCTTTTAATTCTACCTGCAAACCACCGTTGAACCAGTTTTCTATCATTGAAATCCAATTCAAATTGATAATGAATTTACGATTGGCTCTGAAAAAGTGCTCCGGATCAAGGCGTTCCTCAAGGCTGTTTAGCGAACGTAAAATCAGCGGGCGACTTCCTTCAAAGTACACTTTTACATAATTTCCGTCGCTTTCAAACTTGCGTACTTTGCTCAGCGAAACGTAGAAGCATTTTTCACCGTCTTTGATGAAAATGGAATCGGTGATGGAAAGCGGTCGTGTAGAACGATCTGTTTTAGGTGCCCCGGCATTCGACTGAAATTCATCGTCATTGGCCATGATTTTCTGCATCGTTTCCTCTAAACGAGCCGGATCAACAGGTTTGAGCACGTAATCCAATGCTTTCACATCAAAGGCTTTCAAGGCAAATTCATCATGTGCCGTTACAAAAACCACCTTTGGAATTTCATCCAATTTTTGCAACATTTCAAAACCGGTCATTCCCGGCATATGGATATCCAAAAACACTAAATCGGGTTTCAGGGCTTTGATTTTCTCAATTCCTTCTTCCGGATTTTTGGCTTCGTCAATGATTTCAATTTCGTGATAATCTTTCAGTAGTTTCTTTAATTCTTCGCGCGCCAAACGCTCATCGTCAATAATAATCGTTCTCATATCACTTGTTCTTTTAATTCGATGCTTGCTGTTACTTTTCCGGCTTTTTCCTGCAGGTTAAACCGAGCTTTTACGCCATACTGTAATTCCAATCGCCGTAAGGTGTTTTGCAATCCTATTCCGGTATCAACGCTTTTGGCCAATGTTCCGTCGTTGATGACGCGTATGGTTACAGTGTTGCCTTGCGAAACCGTTTCAATAACAATGGTTCCTCCGGCAATCAGCTTTGAAATACCGTGCTTAAAGGCATTTTCAACCAATGTTTGCACAATAAACGGTGGAATTGGAAAGTCATTGAGCTCTTCATTGTGACGAATCACAATCGATAACCGTTCTTCAAAACGCACCTTTTCCAAATCGAGGTAATCATTCACCAAATCGAGTTCGTCTTTCAAAGTCACCAATTGTTCTTTACCGAGAATCAATGATTTACGCAATAGATTGGAAAGCGTAGTCACATTTTCTTTCGCCTGTACCGGATCCAAATCAATCAACGCACGAATACTGTTGAGTGAATTGAATAAAAAGTGTGGATTAAGTTGCGAGCGCAGGTTTTTGAGCTCTATTTCATTTTGACTGGCGCTCAGCTGTAGGTTTTTCACCTCTTGTACCCGTGATTTCTGGAAAAAGTGAAAGGTAAAATACAGTCCGTTCCACATAAGAAAGAAGATCGCCAAAACAATGGCATTGGCAATCAAAGCAAATACTTCAAACGGTCTTGGGTCGGTTTTTAAAAGCATCGACAAAACAGCACTGATAGCAACCATTACGATAGCTGCCGAAACACTGGCTCCTGAGATGCGTGGAATGAGCGGGCCCAATTTTAAATTCAACCATCCCTGGCGAATGAAAATCAAACGCATGAAGTGCGAAATAAAAACACCCAGCAGAAAAAAAACCACGAAGGAAATAATGAGGTCTTCTTTGGGAATCTTTTGCGCTTCTTTACTGGCAAATGTGGAAACCATCAAAAACATGGAAAGCAATAACCATCCGGTGATTTGCGCTATCCAATAAAACCGTTGACCTCTTATCATGAATCAAATGTAAGTCTTTCGGTCTATTCGACAATCGTTGGTGCATAAAAGGTGGCAGGATTGCATGAGCGGTGAAATGAAGGGTTGAAAGTTTGCTATCTTCGGTACAATTATTGCCAAAACAGCAACAATGAAACAATGGTTGGTCGGTCTTTTTCTCGGATGTTCCGTTTGGGCATTGCCGCAGCAGTGGCAGGAAAAACACTGGGGTGTTCAGGCGCAATTCACCGCTAACATCGGCACACATAAAACCAGTATCGGATTCAAAATCAATACGTACCTGGCGTTTAATTACGTGCAATTAAATATCGGTACAGCCTATCGCTACAATGCGTTTAATTTAGGTCAACGAAGCTGTTTCGGTGAGTGGCGACACACAACTGGACTGGTGCTCATGGCCGGAAAAGAAACCAATCCGATCAATTTTAAGTGGGACGGCTCGCTCCATCAAACCAAACGGCCTTATTCCATCGGCTACGCCTATTTATGGTATTTCGATCCGCTGGGAACTTCACAACGCTCCGGAACCTGGAACATCGGTATCAAACGTGTGGACATTCAATTTGAAAACGATGTGTTCGGCGGACAAGCCAAAGATCGTTTCAGAACCGGAAATCTGCAGGTGAGTTATCGTGATAGTTTGCGCAGTTTGGGAGTTGGATTGATGATTTGGACCGGAGAAACACGGCATTCGGTATGGAATAAAACGCCTCTGGAAAAATGTCCGAGTGGTTACAGAGACCTTACTTGTTTACCGTATGGAAAACTAAATCATGGTGTTTTATATGTAACAGGGCAACATTTAATTGACTACAAACAAACGGTTTCGTTATCAATAGGCGATGATAGCGAACAAGTGCGACACCTCTTTCAGAATCGCCTTACCCACGATTTGGTATTGTTACCGAAAAGAGTGGAACGGAACACTCCGCACTACCCACGCTTGAATGAAAACGGTGAGAATGTGTTTCAACGCAAAGAAAAGCGTCCTGACAAATTCTATTTCCAAACAGGGATTAATGATTTGTTTTTGTATTGATAATTAACCACAAAGACTCAAAGTTTTTTTTTGAAGGATAGGCGTGTTAAGATCACAAAGGGGCTGTACTTATACCATAATCATCTTTGTGTTCTTTTAACAGGTCGAACGAATCTTTTTTCTTTGTGTCTTTGTGGTTCAAATAAATTGCCATTCGACTTCTTTATTGTAACTTTGCGCCCCGTAGTTACATTTTTTATATCATGTCAAATAGTACCAAATATGTTTTTGTAACCGGGGGTGTTACTTCATCACTTGGAAAAGGAATCATTTCGGCTTCTTTAGCCAAACTCCTTCAAGCAAGAGGTTATTCCACAACGATCCAGAAACTAGATCCTTACATCAATATTGATCCCGGAACACTCAATCCTTACGAGCATGGCGAATGTTTCGTAACAGACGATGGTGCTGAAACCGATTTGGATTTGGGGCATTATGAGCGCTTCTTAAACGTGCCTACTTCTCAAGCCAACAATGTAACAACCGGTCGTATTTACCAATCGGTAATCGAAAAAGAACGTCGTGGTGAGTTTTTAGGAAAAACCGTTCAGGTAATTCCTCATATTACCGACGAAATCAAAGAACGCATTCAAATCCTTGGTAAAAAAGGAACTTTTGACATTGTAATCACCGAAATCGGTGGAACGGTGGGCGATATCGAGTCGTTACCTTATGTAGAGGCGGTTCGTCAGATGATGTGGGAATACGAAAACGATTGTATTGTTATTCACTTGACCTTGGTTCCTTACCTTGCTGCTGCAGGTGAGTTGAAAACCAAACCGACGCAACACTCCGTTAAACAATTGTTGGAATTAGGTGTTCAGCCAGATATTTTGTGCTGTAGAACAGAACACGAGTTGGATCTTACCTTGCGTAAGAAAATCGCGAAGTTCTGTAACGTAAGCATGAATGCGGTAATTGAATCGCGCGATGCCGAGTCCATTTACGATGTTCCGTTGTTGATGCAATCGGAAGAACTGGACAAAGTAGTTCTTGAGAAATTAGGCTTGCCTTCTCGCTCAACGCCAGATTTGACCAAATGGAAATCGTTCTTAACACGTTTGAAAGAACCGAAACAAGAAGTAACCATCGGGTTGGTAGGAAAATACGTAGAGTTGAAAGACGCGTACAAATCCATCAGTGAAGCATTTATTCACGGTGGTGTTGCCAATGAAAGTCGTGTGGTAGTGAAATGGATTCATTCCGAATCATTGACCAAAGACAATATCAAAGCCGAATTGGCTGAATTGGATGGTATCTTAGTTGCACCTGGCTTCGGTTCGCGTGGAATTTCAGGAAAAATTGAAGCGGTGCGTTATGCCCGTGAGAACCTGATTCCTTTCTTCGGAATTTGCCTGGGAATGCAATGTGCCGTGATCGAGTTTGCCCGTCACGTACTTGGTTACGACGATGCGCATACTACTGAAATCGCTGAAGATTGCAAATACCCTGTGATTTCGATGATGGAAGAACAGAAAACTATTTCCAATTTAGGAGGCACCATGCGTTTGGGGTCTTATAAATGTCAGTTGAAACCGGATTCTCGCGTTTCTGATGCTTACAATACGGAATCAATCACCGAGCGTCACCGTCACCGTTACGAGTTCAACAACGCGTATTTGGAAGAATTTGAAAAAGCAGGAATGATTGCTACAGGTAAAAACCCTGAATCGGGATTGGTTGAAGTGGTTGAATTACCTTCTCACCCTTGGTTTGTGGGAGCACAGTTTCATCCTGAATATAAAAGTACGGTAGACAATCCGCATCCGCTATTTGTGGCTTTCGTGAAAGCTGCTATTGAAAACAAAAACAAATAACCAGAATGGATAAAAATACAATCATCGGTTTATCACTGATAGGGCTTATTTTAGTCACCTTCACCATCTTTAATCAGCCTTCGGAGGCCGAGATTAAAGCGGAAAAGGCGAAAATTGAGGCGGCCAACAAAAAGAAAGAAGCTGCCGAAGAGGCAAAAGCTAAAAAAGAGGAATCAAAAAAGCCAGCTGCTCAAGTTGCAACGGCAAGTCTTACTCCTAAAAAAGACAAAAAAGGAAATCAGGTAAAAGACGCAAAAGGAAATCCGGTTTATACGGATTCATTGGGTCACGATACAACACTTGTTGCTACTACTCCAGCAACTGATGTGGCTCCGGTAACTACTGCTCCTAAATTCAAAGCAGAAACTATCACCTTGGAATCAAACAACCTGATTGTTGATTTCTCTACGAAAGGTGGTGTTGTATCTGCTGTTCAGCTGAAAGAGTTTGAAACGTACCATGAGTTTGCGAAAAACGACAAGAAATTGACTCCCTTATACTTGTTCAAAGAAGGTGATCAGGTCAATGAATTGGCATTTCCGCTCAACGGACAAGAATATACAACAGGTGAAAAAGAATTCACCGTTAAGTCGAAAAACAAGCACAAACTGGTACTTGAGCACAAAGTAGGTGAAGGTTCAATCGAATACATCTACACGTTGCACGACGGATACGATTTGAAATTCGCTATCAAATTCAACGGTTTAGGCAAACAAGTTTTGGC
>JBILJP010000333.1:0-6079 GCA_044377135.1 Fluviicola sp. | reverse complement strand
ACCAACTCGATTCATAGTGTGAATTTTACCCGCAAAAATAAGAAAGGAACTCGAGTTATTGAGTTGTCGGAAACTGAAAAACTCATTAACTCATTAAACTCAGGTACTCATCAAACTCAGGAACTAAAAAACTCCCCAACTCAATAACCCACCTTCACTACCCGACTTTGCGCCAATCCGTCCGTTCCTGAAAAGCGAATCACGTACACACCATTGGGAAAAGCGCTCAGATTTACCTCTTGGTTGATCAGTTTACCTGTTGCCAATTGCTTGCCATCCAAGCCAATAATTGAGAACATATCGTATTCGCCTTGTGCGTCTAAGTGTGCTATACCTGTTGTAGGATTCGGATCAACGATAACGGTTTTCAGATCGGTTTCTGCCAGACCTTCCATCCAAAATTCACTGGCACCAATGTCAATGGCAAAATCCAGGATGCGACTCATATTGAAGAAATCCTGATACCCCACCTCCAGTTCGGTAAGCGCAGGATTCCCTTTGTCGATGGCAGCAGATAAATTATTGAATCCCATGGAAAAAGACCAATCGTCTATTGTAGTTAAGTTAAAATGCGGATCGCCAAACAAGCCGTTGGTTTCCAAACCGGCCAACTGAAACTCAGCCAATGTAAACACCCCATCAGTTGTTTCAATCAGATTACTCGAATCGAGTGCTTCATTGTAGTATAAGTTGTAATTGAAATGCAAACCAATAATGGTAGTTGAAACCGTAAGAGCTCTGTTTTGATCGTTGGTGAAGAAAATGTTGTTCTCGAATAAACAGTTGGGAGCATAACTAAGGGCTACCTCGCCATTTCCGTCTTGAATGGTATCGTTTTTAAACAAGGTGTTGTTGTAGACATAGGAATTGACCACACTTCCCGAATTAGTGGGATAATCGTAACCTCCAAAAGCGATTCCGGTAACGGCATTCAAACGCACCATGTTGTTGCGCACCATGATTTCAGAAGCTGTTTTTCCGGGATGTTCACACCCCACTTCAATTCCGTAATCGTTGCTGTAACACGAATTTTGCTCAACTGTAATTGCTTTCGCACCGTCGATGTAAATACCTCCGCAAGCAGCATAGGGTGAATTGCAATTGTGTACTGTGTTGCCCGTAATTGTTCCGTTTCGCGCCTGATCTAACAAGGGATCAGCACACGTTCCTTCATGTCCGATAGCTACAATTCCGATATTCGTCAACGCATACACGCCATTGTTTCCCACCGTGAATCCGTCTACATTTCCATTTACCGCCACACCTTCGCTGTAACCCAACCTGCAATGGTGCACTTGATTACCCTGAATCAACAAATCACTAATGGCTTGCGCAGGATCTGTGCCGAAAACGATGATCGGTTGTGCATTGGTTGTTGCATCAGCAGGATCATTCGGATTGGCCGAAAAGTGAATATCGTGAATGGAATTGTTTGACAAGGTTATTCCCTGACAATTGCCTTCTACCAAAATTCCCTGTGCATCATTCATCACATTGTTTTGCAATTCCAGTCCGTTGATAGTGATGTACGATTGGTTGGAAATAGCGATCAGTGCGTTTTGAGAGGTTAATCCGGTTCCATCAACAATGGCATTCGGAAATCCGCCTGTAATTTCAATGCGATTGCCCGCCGTTCCACTCACATGCAAGGTAATTTTTTCATTGTATGAACCCGCGCCTACGTGTAAGATATCGCCCGGCTGCAACTGATCAACAGCATATTGAAGGGTTTGCCACGGAGCACCAACATCGCCCGCGTTAGCGTCATTGCCCGATGGTGAAACATAATAATCGGTTGCAAAGCAAACGGTAAATAACCCGAAGCTAAAGAAGAGGAGGAAAAGGTGTTTCATGGATGAAGTGTTTTGGTAAAGGTAGGGAGAAAACAAAGGCTCAAATATCAATTTTAAATCGAAAAGTGTTTACGTTCCATATTTCCACCAATAGTTATTACTTTTCGACCACGAATTCTATATACATGCAATCCAAACTTCCCAACATAGGCACGACCATTTTTACCACCATGTCTAAAATGGCGACTGATTACAATGCGATCAACCTGTCGCAAGGTTTTCCGAATTTCCCAATCGATGGGCGTTTGCAGGAAATCCTCACCAAAAATGTGCAGGAAAATGTGCACCAATACGCACCCATGGCGGGTTTGCCGGTCTTGCAAGAACAATTGGCGCAATTGGTAGAGAAACGGTATCATCGGGTGATTGATCCTTCAACCGAATTATTGGTAACTGCTGGTGCAACTCAGGGAATTTTTACCGCTGTTCAGGCATTGGTACATCTGGGCGATGAGGTGGTGATTATTGATCCGGCATACGATTGTTACGATCCGGCTATTGTATTGGCGGGCGGAAAACCGGTTCATGTAGCCATGCGGGAAGATTTCACCATCAACTGGCATGAATTGCGCGAAGTGATTTCGCAACGAACCAGGTTGCTGTTCATCAACAACCCGCACAATCCTTCGGGCAGAATGCTCACCGAAAGCGACGAGCAAGCGTTGGTGCAATTGATGAACGATTATCCCAATCTGTTGTTGCTTTCTGATGAGGTGTATGAATTCATTCACTTTGAGACGCCACACCGATCTGCGCATGATCATGAAATGCTGCGACAACGTTCGGTGATTGTTTCGTCTTTTGGTAAAACGTTTCACATAACCGGTTGGAAAGTAGGGTACATGGTTGCGCCCGAATACCTGATGAAAGAAATCAAAAAAGTGCACCAATACCTTGTGTTTTCGGTCAACAGTGTGGCACAAAAAACCTTAGCCGATTACCTGGCAATTGCCGATGTGAGTGTACTTGGTCAATTTTACCAAGAGAAACGCGATCAGTTTCGTGCCTTGATGAAAGATAGTAAGTTTGAGTTACTGCCGTGCGAAGGAACCTATTTTCAAACGGCCCGTTACAACACTATTTCCGATCAATCTGACGTGGCGTTTTGCACATGGCTTGCACAAGAAGCAGGTGTTGCCGCCATTCCGCTTTCGGTTTTCTTCAAAGACGAACGCGATTACCAAACCATTCGTTTTTGTTTTGCCAAAACAGATGAAACACTTCAACAAGCAGCACAACGATTATGCGCGATTTAAGAGTCACATTAGCACAGGTCGACCAGGTTTGGGAAGACAAAGCAGCCAACTTACGTCATTTTGAACACGCTCTGGCACCTGTTTCCGATACAGATTTGATTGTTCTTCCAGAAATGTTTCAAACCGCATTTAGCATGAACGGTGAAGCCTTGGCGGAAACAATGGAAGATTCCGAAACACTTCGCTGGCTAAAACGAATGGCGCAAGAGAAAAGCGCTGCGTTTTATACCTCGTTCATTGTTCGGCAAGATGGGAAATTGTACAACCGCGGTGTTTTTGTGGAACCGTCAGGCATCGTTCATGTTTACGACAAACGAAAAACCTTTGGCCTGGCGGGTGAAAATGCCGTTTATACTGCCGGAACAAGCGAACAAATAGTAGATTATCTTGGCTGGAAAATCAACCTGCAAATTTGTTACGACTTGCGTTTTCCGGAAAATATCCGAAACGGCTTAACGGAAGACGGAACAGCGCGCTACGATGTATTGATCTATGTTGCCAACTGGCCCGAACGGCGATCGAGTCATTGGAAGGCATTGTTAAAGGCACGCGCTATTGAGAACCAATGTTATGTAATTGGTGTGAACCGGGTAGGGGTCGACGCGCTTGAATTAAGTTACTCGGGCGATAGTGTGGTTCATACTGCTTTGGGCGACGAAATGGCTCAATTGCCCGCCAATGAAGAAATCCACACTACCGGTCTGTCATTGTTAGACTTACGGAAAGTGCGCGAGAAGCTCCCCTTTTTAAGCGACAGCAACTACCGTTTATTCAACAGATAATACCTTTTACATAAAAAAATGACCATAAAATAACAAGAAGCTACTATATTTGGTAGAATTAATAAATTAAATTATGAGAAAACAAGTTACATTACTCTCAGCCTTGATGTTAATCACAGGATCTTTGTTTGCGCAAAAGACTATGACTCTTCCAAAAAGAGCAGCGAAAACAAGTACCGTTTTATACACAGGCGAAATTCCTAAAGCACCTGCTCAATCGAATGAGAAAGCTGAAGGAGATATTTTATGGGCGAACAATTTTAACAGCTCTACCAACTGGCTTTCTACTGCCAATGGCGGAACACCAGCTGCTGATTTCGGATGGCAAATTGCTTCTTCACCAAACCAATTGTTAACTTGGTTTTTTGATCCAACAGCTATTAATTCAACTAGTGATGGTGGTTATGCTGTTTGTGAGAACGGGGATCCAACAGGTGCACCAGCACCAGATGCAGATGCAGAGTGGATTTTAACATATGATTCAACGTTTAACTTTTCTGCATATTCTAACTTATTGTTCCAATTTGAGGAATATGGTGCTTCATTTATTGAAAGCCAAGTAGTTGAAGTTTCTGCAGATAATGGTACAACATGGATTGAAATTGGTAACAATGCTGATCTTGGTCAGTTGACAGCGAATGGAGGTTCAGCTTTCCCTAATCCTACCTTGCGTTCTTACAATGTAGGTTTAGCTTTCGGTGGCGTTATTCCTGCAACGTTGAAGTTCCGTTTCCGTGTTGTTTGGCCAGGTAACGCTGGTGCTAACGGTGGAATTATGTACGGTTGGTTCATTGATGACGTTAAATTCATTGAAGGTTATTCAAATGATTTGAAAATTACTGAGTCTTTCCCATTTGTTGGTGATGCTGCACTTGTATATACTAAATTCCCGGCTACTCAAGCTGGAACAGCACAAGCTACTGTAACTGCGAATATTGCTAATGTAGGTAGTGCTTCTCAAGATGTAGTTCTTACTGCTACAAACGGTGCATATTCTTCTACTGGTACTGCAACCCTTCCTGGTTATTCTGACGATTCGTTGGTTGTTACTTCAGCTTTTACAATTCCTACAGTTGCAGGTGTAAACAATTTTACAGCAACAGCAACTTCTAACAATACACTTTCAAATACTTCTGATGACACACGAACGTTGAAGTTTGAAGTTACTCCAAGTATTATGGCAGTAGATGCATTTACAGGTGTTGCTAGTAGTATGACAGGCGGTTTTACAGGGTTCCAAGGTCAGGCAAATGCTGAATATACAGGGGCTGGTACATTCTTTGAAATTTTCGAAGATGGTGAAATCGGTGCATTTGAAGTGGGAATTGCAAATATTACCGGAACTGCACAACAAGATTATATCGGACATGAATTGTATGCTTATTTCTACCGTTCTACAGATGGTGGAACTACATTTACATATGAATTTGAAACGGATCCAAAAATTATTGAGGCAACCAACTTTGGTAAAATTGTTAAGTTTCCATTGACAGCTACTATTCCAGTTAGTCAAGGTGAAATGATCATTGTTATAGGTGCATCTTTTGTTGGTGCTGAGGTTCCAATTGCTTTCTCGGGTGTTATGCCACAAGATAATTTTATTGGCTTAGCAGGTGGAAGTAATGAGGATTTTACTGGTTTAGCACCAGATCCGGCTACTCCTACATTGATTGATGCTCCGGTTATACGAGTAGATTTCAAAAGCTATGTTGGTGTTAACGAAATCGAAGATGTTGCTGGTATCAACGCGTCTCCAAACCCGTTCACGAACGCAACTGAAATTAGCTTCAACTTGAAAGCTGATGCTGAAGTATCTATCGTAGTAACAGATTTGGCTGGTCGTGTAGTAATGACTATCCCAACTGCTAACTACAATGCAGGTGCACAAAAAGTATCTATCGATGGTGCTGCTTTGAACGCTGGTGTTTACAACTACACATTGACAGTTGGAAACAACGTTGTTACAAAACGTATCGTTAAAAAATAATTAGCTATCCTTAGCTGAATTGAAAATCCCGTTCGTCCGCCTTAGGCAGACGAACGGGATTTTTTTTTGTTGGCATTATTTCCCACGAATGCATCAGCCGGAGGCGGAGGGGAATTTTTTGAAAACGTTCTTCCGCCTTGGTGGAAGAATAAGTCATTTAGTAACTTTGACAATGGGTGAATTATTGGGCTTGTTTGCAAA
>JBILJP010000026.1:0-22316 GCA_044377135.1 Fluviicola sp. | reverse complement strand
CCTCTAAATGCTCAGCTTTGGCGCAAAAGCTCCTTGAAATAACCCGATATTGCTGCGTCACTTTCGCTAAAATCTGAGCATTTATAGGCGTTCTGAACAAAATTTAAAATCGAACTCAGGTTAATACAGTTTTCGGTTTACGGTGTCGAAGAAAATATTGTCATCATAGCTTCGGTCTAATTTACTGAAATGATAACCGTTTTTCGTTTTGCACCAGGTTCCTATTTTGGAATCATTGATGTGTTTCGGATCGTTATCATCCACATAAAGGGCATCGTACAACGGATTGTTTCTGATTGCGCGTATATACGTTTTGGTATCTTTTTCGGTGAATTGAATCACGCATTCAATGGAATAATCGGGGAAATAATCGTGGTATTCGTCTTTGATGACAATAATGTCTTCAGGCAAAGGTATTTTGGTGACACGTTCGATTATTTTGTTGCCGGGAGTGCGATCGTTCAAGGTGTAATTCCACCAAATCGTGGATAAAGCTAAGATGCTTGTAAATAAAATGTTAAGCAGTATGTTTCTTCGTTTGGTAAACTTACCTGATTGGACAAGTTTTACTTTTAATTGACGCTTTAAAAGAATTAGCAATCCTGCAAGAAAAAACGCGGGAACTAATAGAAGTAAAAGGTAAAATAGATCGAACATGGATTCTACGTTCAAAATGGATTTTTTAAAAATAAATTCAATAAAACACCCTGAGATACATCGATGCCAAGATCGAAATTGCAATAAACAACGAAAGCCATGAGCTAAATTCTTCCGATTTATTCATGAATGACTAGTGTTTTAAGTTATTGAAGTAACTGATTATGTCTTTTTTAATTCTCCAAAGTTTCAATTTTTTTAAAAGCAACCCCGTTAGTAGAGGAATGACCGGAAAAATCAGCTTAATTACTAAAGGAAAGGGAATAACTCCTAAATAAATTGTGAGTAAAAGAAATAAACTGAATAGGATTTCCTTTATAAAATCTGTTCTTATGCGAAATAATATATAGTGAAAATCAGTGTTTACTGTTATTTCCAGTGTCCTCAGGACGTCATTTCGATTCATTGATCTCAGAAGTGGTTGACGATAAAAAAGTGTATTTTCATCCAATCGCTCAAAATCCATATTCCGATGATCCAATGCCTGTACCACATGATTCAATAAATAACTTTCCGAAGTAATGTGGAAATTACGTTGGTTTAATGAAAAGGTACTTGTCAAATGGAATGGTGAACGCATTGTCTTCAAAAGTACAATTATTCATTTTTACCTCACCCCACCATTTCTACTTCGCCTTCCACCATCAACCGATACCTTCCGGCATTTACTTCTCCAAACGAAACAATCACCAGCAATTGATCGTTAGTGAAAAGTTCCTTCAACCAAAAAAGTTCAAGGCCTTGTTGATTGCAGTAATGATGACTGATACCGTTACTTTTTCGGGCGTTTACATCGGTCAATAATTGCTCGAAATCTGCATTGGAAATATGTTCTTTCAACGTATGAAGCGGCGAATCAATGAATCGATTCACAGAAATAGAAACTGATATACCTGTCGCTGAAGGATGCAACCACTCGTTTTCCAGTTCGTTTTCGCCACCATCGAATACTAAGACGGGATCAGTTTTTCGGAGGAAGTACACTATCGGTAACAATGAGGTATTTATTGGCAATCAAGGTATTGATTCTGTCTTGAAACTGATATTGGGTACCCATTCCCGGTTCGCCAAACCACGGAATTGCTTTTCCGGCGCGCACGTTCGGTATATCCTTGATCACTTTAAACTGGTAATAAATGCTGTTTTTACTGCTTGCCGGTAGCGCGCGTGAACCGAATGAAGCTCCTTGTGGCGCTACAAACGTTCCCCACAAACTGCCATAGCGATCTAGTTTGGTATTGGTTTTCAACTTTACAATAGCCACGCTTACAAAACCTGAAGCCGGAGGATAACCGCCGTTGAGTTTGTTGGTATTGACCAATGCTTCCAATTCGCTCCATTTCTTACCTTTCCACAATTGCCACATGGCGGGTTGAAATTTAGCCTGAATGGAATCTAACGGTGTGAGGGCAACAAAACCGGAATAACTCAACCCGCGCACAACGGAGTCTTTTCCGGAAATTCCCGTTAAAGAAGGTTCAGTAGAGGAAGTGTCGTTGTGTTGAGCTGTTTCAACAAACGAAAAAGTGGTTGCAATAAGCAACAACGATGCAAAGAATACAGTGAATCTCAGTTTCATAGTGGAATTTTTGTGTTATTAATTCAGGCTCTTCTTGAAACAGTCTGCAATTTTGACAATCCTGTTTTGATAGCCTCTCGGAATTGAAAATACAATTTTTTCTTCAGGTTGAACCTTTCCATACGGATTTTCAATGATTACCTGTTCGATGCCATGCACAGCCATTCTGGCCAATACATCTTCCGGAAGTGCCACAATATTAAACGGAAACAAATGGTCTGGCACCGATCGCGCTTGCATTTCCGGTTGTGTCATTTTAAAGGAATAATCTGAACTATCAATGAAAACAAACCGAATGCTGATGACTGAATCAAGGACAATTTTTCTGGCTTTGCTTTTGAAATTATTTTCGATTTCAAGAAACAATGAGCCGTCCTTTTGCATAAAAGACAAGTTTAGTAAATTCGGCGAACGATCAAGAAAACAAGTTGTTTTTGTGTGGATTTTAGATCCATCCGTTGGCGCAGGCATGTATTTTTCGCAATCTGAATTTTGTGAAAATGCCGTTGAACCAACAAGCATAAAAAGAACCAAAAGTTGTTTCATCATTGTTTTTTAATAGGGCAAAGCTACAAAAATCTGTGGGAGAAAATTTTCTGGTTAATACTATTCTTCACTCAGCTTCAAGCTATAACAAAAGTATTACTGCTTTACAAAGTAGCGTGTGAAAGATGCTGCTTCTTCAGCATTTTTTGAAGCAAATTTCAAAAAGTAAATGCCACTTGAAAGATCACTTACATTGAAAATTAGATCATGAACACCATTGGTTGATTCTTTCAAATAGAGTTTACCTGCAGAATCATAAATCAAAATTTCACCATCTGTATCCTCCTCGGGGAAAGATAAATGAATTTCATCAACTGCAGGATTTGGATAAAGATCAACATGTGACAAAGAGAACTGACTGGTTCCTAAATCTCCGGGCTGATAAAAATTGTGCGTTGGGGCTCCTCTCAAATAAGCAATTCTGCGTCCTTGAAACGTACTTTTAAATTGATCACAATACAAAACAACATCTATTGTAATGAGAGAATCAATTCCTAATACCAATGAATCAGTTAGGCTCACAAAATTGTTTCCCTGATAGATCGTGAATTCAAACCCTACAATTAGCACTCCGCCACTATTGTATAATGTATCTTCGATATAATTAATGGAATCAATAGGAGCATTAAAATCAAATTGACAATTTAAGTAATTGAAATACGCTGTATCTTGAGGTGTGTAGTTGAAAATACTTGAATCAATGTATGCGGTATAATTGTTCGTGATAATCATTGTGTCAATACTTCCATAATGGTAATAACCATTCACCAAATCATACGTGTAAACAGAGTAGATTCCCGGACAGAGAGAAGTTCTGTTGAATTCGTTATAAACACCATCACTCCATACGTTGTATAATGAACCTTGATAATTTGTTGCTTGTGTAAATAACATTCCTTCACAATTATTATCCGCATGTATCACAGTGAGATTCATGTCCATTCCTGTATTTACATAAATGTGGTTTGGATCTCCGATATAGATTCTGAAGTCTACATAATCTGAGGCATCTGAATAATTACCGATTGCTATTTGTAAATATTCACTTGATAAGGAATCGAAACGAATAGTATGCGCGTCAATAACTACGGTATCATTATAGGTTTCATTTCGATGTGAGAATAACAGTGTATTAAATGGTACCACCGAATCGAACGAAATGGTAATTGATCCATCAGTGCTGATAGTAGTACTCGGTTCAGTATAGGAGGTGACTGAATAATTGAATTTTGGTAAAACTACAGTTGAATATAATTGATAGTGCGATAGATAACCATTGGAGCTATAATAATCGATTTTACCACTCATGATTCCATACATTGTATCAATTCCAAAATTAAGGATCGTATCCTGAATGTTTATAAGTTGTGGATTACCACCGGCATTGGAATCATCATACATGAAATAGCCGTTGTCTGATACATTAAAGGCTTCGAATACAACCGAATTGTTCATCGAATAGTAGTTTGGGGTGCCAACTACAGTCGGTTTATAGTAGATTTGACTAATACAATTTAGAACAAATAAGAAATTGATTAATGTTAATAAGGTAGCTTTCATGAATCAAAAGTAGGTGATTTTTTTTAACCTTCACAGGTTTTTGATATGATCCCAGATTTATGCTTAAATCCCCAGGTTTTGTATTTGATCCCTGAATTCTGGCTTCGAACACGAATCCCACACTCAGTCCTCACACTCGTCCCTGAAAGAAAAAAGCATAGATTCAGTGTGAGTGTGTAGTGTGAGTGAAGAGGGACAAAAAGAAAAAAGCGTCACTATCGTAACGCTTTTTTCTTTTTGTGATCCGGCTGGGATTCGAACCCAGGACCCATACATTAAAAGTGTATTGCTCTACCAGCTGAGCTACCGAATCTAATTTGCTTTCTCAATTTCGTAACGAATACTTAATCGTGATTGCGGGTGCAAAGATAGGTATCTTTTCTTCTTTTACAAGAAATCAGGACGAAAATCTCAAAAAAAATCACGGCAAATATGCTAACTCCTTGATTTCAACGGAGGAGAGAAAGGTGATTTTTTTTTAAAAATCGTTCTCAATTCACATTCTATCATGGAAATCATTCGGTAACACGATGTGCGATCAGGCACTAAAGAATTAATTTTGTAGCAATGAAACGAAGAAAACGATCCGGATTGTTGCGAGTGAAGCGGATGGCTGTTGTATTGACAGTTGTATGGGCTGCTACGTTGATCGTTTTTTTCTCCAATCCAACGTGGGCCAAAGCGCAATGGAATGTAGCCTACAATTGGTTGACCAATCGCACGTTTGAACCCAAAACCAAGCCAATTGCCTGCGTAGAACACGAAACTCATGCCTGGCAAATGGTGGATAGTGTGGAACAATATTGGATGCATTCGTGTACGCATGGAATAGCTCCGCTTAGCTATATTCGCGATATTCAACCGGCTGTAGATAGTGGAAAATTGGTACCGATTGTTCCGACCGAATTGTACCAGGTGGATACGATGCGGTATTCGTTTCCGTTTGCCGTTCCGGAAACACGCGCGCTTATTGATACCATTGCGGCTCGTTTTCAATATAAACTCACCAATACCGAATTGGCCGGCGCTCGAATCACGGTGACATCTGTATTGCGCACCAAAAGCTCTGTATCGCGACTTTTACGCCACAACCGCAATGCCATTCGCAACAGTGCACACTTGCATGGAACTACGTTCGATCTGTCGTATGCGACCTACGATTTTAAACGTCCAATCGATGCAGCAGAGGCCGATTATCTGAAGGAAATCCTTGCGCAGACCTTGTTTGAGTTGCGATGCGAAAACAAATGCTGGGTTACTTACGAATTGTTTCAAACCTGTTTTCACATTGTGACCCGCTAAGGCCACTATTTTTCTTAAATTTACGTCTATGAAGCGGTCATTGTAACAAATTGATGTTTTTGGCCATATTATTGTAAGAACGATTTGCATAAACAACAGCATATGAAACAATACATCGCAGCCTTTGGTTTAATCCTTTTAACGGCTTTCGGAGCTACTGCACAGATTAAGTTTGAGCACATAACCTTGGACGAAGCTAAAGCCAAGGCAAAACTAGAGAAGAAACCCATTTTTGTGGATGTGCACGCTACCTGGTGTGGTCCATGCAAACGAATGGCAGCTACAGCGTTTGTTGATCCTGCGGTTTCAACTTATTACAACGAACATTTTATCAACGTAAAAATAGACGGTGAAAAAGAAGCGGAAGGTGGCCCGAAAACCATGATGGAATACGGAATCAGCGCTTATCCGACTTTGCTTTATATCAATCCGGATGGAACACTTTTTAGAAAACTGGTTGGTGGACAAGAAGCAGGTACTTTGTTGAAACGCGCAAAAGAAGTGGTTGATCCAACCTCGTCACCTTTGTTACAAGCTCGAAAAGTATACTATTCTTCCAAAAAAGAAACGGCCGATTTGAAAACTTACATTACAGTGATGATTGCAGATGAGGCTGATTCGGTGGATGTTTTCGCTGAAACCTATTACACAACCGCGAAAACCCTCAATCTTGCTGATCAGGTTGATTTTTATGCGTTCTACAAATCTGAGAACAATGCCACGAGTGCTAATGGAATTTATTTCTTAGAACATTTTGATTTATTTCCACCGAACGTTTACGCTGATAAAATCAAAGAATGGATCAATTATTCGTTCTCGGTAGCTTTAGAAAAATCGGATTATTCAATTGTGGAAGCTTCGGTAAAAAACTTGTATCCGCATTGGCAAAAAGCCGAAGATATTCAGGATCAGGAAACGTATCTGGCTTATGTAAAACAACAATTTGACCATTACAATTCCGGACAGCGGTAATTCAATATCGATTTTGTTGTGAATTGACTGTTGATCTATATTTTATAAATTTTAGAATGGCGCGATAAATCGTACTACTACAATTGATCTACATTTTACAAAAATCCATGTGGTGGCGATTGAACTATTGATTTACATTTCACAAAAAAATAAATGTGGTGGCGCGATTTATCGCGCCATTTCTGTTGTACAATGTTAAAGAAAATGCTTTTTCACCTGAATCATTTCCCCATCAAATTGCTGATCTGTTCTAACTGAATCATTGAAATTGAACACCTGACCTTCATTTCTTACCATTGAAAGAGCTCCAAAATCAAGTTCCTGGTAGAGCCAGTTTTCGCGTTGCGGAATTCCCAATGCTAAGATGCCTTCTTCGGGCATTCCGGTGTCTGGAGTGGTATAAAAAGCAGCTTGACCATAATTGATATCCACAGCCGGAGACCATTCTGCATTGCCAACCGTTTGCGAAACGGCTACGTAACATTGATTTTCCAGCGCTCGCGCACGAGCACCTATATGAACCCGCGTTGCGCCGCGAATGGTTTCCGTACAGCTTGGTGCTACAATTAAATGTGCACCTGCTTTGCATAAATGATGTGAACCAATTCCAAACTCTACATCGTAGCAGGTTTGAATTCCAAAAGTTCCCCAATCAGCCTTGAAAAGTGACAGTTCTTTTTTTCCGGCGGTGATTCCCCATTCTTCGTTTTCAAAACGTGTCATGAACCACTTGTCTTGATGTCCGACCAATCCTTTCGGTGAAAAAACATGTGCGCGATTCACAAAGTAGTCTGTTAATTTTACCGGAAAACTTGGTGAAACAATGGTGCATTGAAACTGGTTGGCTAAAGTGGTATAGGTTTCAATGAAAAGAGGCAGTAGCTCTTGTAATGCGTGCAATTGCCCTATCAAATCGCGTTGAATGTTTTCAGGAAATACCGAAACCAATTCCATTGCTCCATATTCCGGAAACACGAGTAATTCGGCATGTTCAGCACAAGCTTGCTGTACCCACATTTCCATATGATTTTTCCAGGATTCCACATCATTAAATGCTGTAATGGGATATTGTGCTACAGCCACTTTAAGTGAACGACTTACTGCCATTGTTTGGTCCAAAAATTCAAGGTTTTTGCATCAATTTGTGGTTGGTCAATGTCTTGCCAGTCAAATTGACATGTTAAGCCGTTGGGAGCATAACCGCGTTTGGCCCAAAAAGCTTCATTCGAGCGGTAATCTTTCGGGCGAAGCGGATGGCTTTCCGGTCGCACTACCGAACAAAAACAGGTCGTGTGGATGTTTCCCAACGATTGCGCATAGTGTTCACGTTCATCAAAAAAACGATGGCCGAGCCCCATGCCGCGATATTCAGGCAATAAAATACTTTCACCGAAATAAAGAATGCCTTCGGTTGAAAAACCTGCATCCGTAAATGGCAACGTCAGTTCCGGATTTTCATCCGAAAGTGGCACACAGGTAGTGGCACCAACCATTTGTTCACCATCGTAAACAGCAAACAGAAATGCGCCGGGCGATTGAATGTAGGAACGTAAATGCTCTAATTCGTAGTCCATGGTACCATTGTAGAGATAGGGGAAATCACGAAAAACAGTGATGCGTAATTTTCCTAAATCGTTGATTACGGTGCCGATCTCGTTGCCTGTTAAACGAATAAAACGAAGTGTTTCCATGCTTATTTGGATACGAGCTCTATCCACAATTCGAGGTTATAGTACGTGGTAACGCGCGTAATCAATCCGTTTTTTACTTCCAGAAACGCAGCCGCAGGAAGCACATAAGATTGTCCGTGAGCTTCCGGGAAACCTTCTTCGCCTTTTTTATAAATACCGTTGACTGTAAATTCAACCGCTACACGACTATCACTCGGTTCTGACATAAAAACCATGTCGGTGAGTGTTTCTTCGTAGCTGGTATCCATGTTGACCATGAATTCACGAAACAAGTCTTTCCCAATGCGTGGAGTTCCCTGATTGGGTTCATGACGAATAGTGGAATCGAGTAGGGAAATCATTCCCTCGAAGTTGCGGTTGTTGAAATGACGATAATACGTTTGTACGGTTTCTAAAGCGTTCATTGTTTGTTAAAATTATTTTGCCGTCAAAACTACAAAAACAGCATCAATTACCTGCGCCATTCGGTCATAATCCAAGCGATTCATAGTGTCGCCTTTTTGATGATACTGTTTGTTGCGGTAGAATGCTGTATCGGTGATCATTAATGCACTAATGCCCACTTGCCAGTAGTTGAGGTGATCTGAAAAGTCAATACCTGGCAGTGATTTCGGGCCTTTGAACTGTTTGGCTTTCACAGCGCTTTTGTGTTTGAATCTTTTTGTGAATTTTCGGGCAAATTTTCCCGGTCCGAATTGATTGACCAACGTAATGTAGTTTCCGCGACTTCCATAAAACAGACGTAAAATACCCAACGGATAATCTTGTGTTTTCTTAGCGTCGGCAAAATAACCGATCATTTCCAGGCAAATCATCCCTTTCACGTTTGCCGAATCTGTGATCAGCGACTGGGCATGTATGTAACTTCCCATGTATTCCGATCTGAAAAATGGCGGTTCTTCCAAGGTAAAGGCTACCAAATCGATGCGCTGAGTGGTGTTGACCGTGTCGAGTTGTCGCGCCAGTTCCAATAAACCTACCGTACCGCTTGCGTTGTCATCAGCACCTTCTTGTTCACCGCAAACATCGTAATGCGCACCGACAACAATGCGTTCCGCGTGTTGCGTACCAAAAGAAGCTATCACGTTTTTGTATTCGCGTTTCCCGATAAAATAAGATTGAAAGTAAACGGTATCGGCATATTTCGTGAACTCGGCATGCAGGTAATCAGCTATTTCATTGAGCTGATCCATGTTTTCATAATTGCGGTACACAGCGGTTTGTGTCAGCACTGTCATGTGCGCTTTGATGCGATTGGTATCCGATTGCGACCACAATGTTGCGGAAAAGCCGATGAAGGAAAGGAGGAAAAGGTGTTTCATGTTAGTTTTTTAATAAGCCGTAATAATACAAATCTACCAATTCGCCGGCAGTTGTCCGGTGATCTTTTCGGAGTTGACCTTCTACAACAAATCCACATTTTTCGGCCAATTTACGGGCTGAAGTATTCAATTCATGTGTGCGGAGGTAGAGTTTTTCGAAACCCAATTCGTTGAAAAAGTGATCGATAACCAATGTCATGGCTTGGTGTAAGATTCCTCTTCCGGCGTACTGTTCATCCGTAAAAAAGCCCAATTCCGCTTTCGGAATGTCCCAATCAATGTTTTTGACATGGATATAACCGATGATGTTGTTGGTTTGCTTATCGATTACCACAAACGGGTAGTTGAGTTTTAACCGGCTTTTAATGAGCATTTCGTTGATAAAGACAGCGGTAGATTCAAGCGTTGTAGTGTTTTCAATGGTTACCGGAAAGAATGCTTCCAATCGGGCTTTATTGGCCGTGACTGTTTTGAAAAAAGCTTCGGTATCGTTTTGTTCAAGCAAGCGCACGGTATAATTATCGAATGTCATTTTTAAAAAGGATTAGATTTTGGCTGTAACAACCACATTTTCCATGACAATTTGCTTGCCTTTCAATTCAAAAGCCGGTTCTGTATTTTCAGCAATGGAGCTTATTTCGAAATTGTGAGAAGCGAGAAGTTCAGCCACATCTTCTTTCGTGAATAGGTTAAAACCAAAGCGGGTAAACGGAATGGTTTCCATCAATCGCTTCGGACGAAAACCGATCACCAATAATCCTTCCGGTTTCAACACGCGTTTGAATTCTGCTAAAACAGCTTGGTGGTCTTCCCAGAAATAAATGGTATTTACGGTAATAATTTTGGTGAACGTATGATCTTCAAACGGAAGCTGAACACCATTGGTATGGATAAATTCGACCTGTTTTTTGGTAATCCATTCCCGGTTGTTTTTGTGTGATTCAGCCACCATCAATTCAGAGAAATCGCAACCGCTATAGGAAATACTTGAATGGATGGATACTATTTCCGAAACAAAATGACCGTTTCCCATTCCGATTTCCAGAATGCGATCATTGGCCTTTGCATTCAACGCTTTCAAGGTATCGAGAATGATGGTTTTATTGCCTTCGCTCATCCATTCACCGGTTTTGATACCTTCATCACCTTTTGGTTGTCGCAGTTGTGCTGCCATTTCACGGGATTGTTGTTCGTCCATCTGGTGTGTTTTACGGATAAAGATAATTGCTCAGTTTTAACGAATGAATATAGTGGCACTTCTTTTTTGCCACGAATAAACGAATGACTAGCTTTAGTTAATAAAAAACGAATAATCGCCATGGCGATTTCACTAATGCGGAATTCGTATTATAAACGAAGTTTAAGGTATTCGCTTAAATGCACGCAATATGTTATTCGTTTATTCGTGACAAACTAACGTCTCGTAACACGCTATGGTTAGTCAAATCAAAAAGAATAAACGCTTGTGGATGCAATTTCAGATGTATTTTTGTACCCCAAACACAAACACCACATGGAACCCCTCAAAGAACTCTTCAATCGCGCTTTTTACGAGCAATTTGCCACCGCTTTCGCGCGCGTTTATCCCCATTTTAATCGGGATCAATTTGTGAAAGACGTTACACAGAACTTTGAGTCGCTTTCGCTAAACGAACGTATGCGCAACACATCGGTTGTTTTGCAAAAGCACCTTCCTGCCGATTATGAAAAAGCGTTGGAAATCATGTATACTGCCATTCCAACCTTGCGAGGCGGCTATACCACGCTTGTTTTTCCTGATTTTGTGAGTCAATTTGGCTTGAAATACCAACAATTATCGCTTGATGCGTTGAAGTATTTCACCACATTCGGTTCGTCGGAATTTGCCATTCGCGTGTTTTTGAGGGATGATTTTGAACGTACATTGGCAACCATGATAGAGTGGGCGGGAGACGGTAATCATCATGTGCGGCGTTTGGCATCTGAAGGTTCGCGTCCGCGTTTGCCCTGGTCGTTTAAATTGCCACAGGTCATTGAAAACCCGAAAGTCACACAACCCATTTTGGAACAACTGAAAGCCGATTCGGAGTTGTACGTGCGTAAATCGGTTGCCAATCATCTAAACGATTTTTCAAAAGACAATCCAGACTACATGTTGGAATTGGTCGGTTCGTGGGATCGCTCGCATCCGCATACAGCCTGGATTGTGAAGCACGGAACGCGAACACTCATCAAGAAAGGAAATGCTGCTTCAATGGCCGTTTTCGGGTTTGAAAAAGAGGTGAAATTGCGGGTGGAAAACTTCCGTTTGGTTTCGGCTGACCTGACTTTGGGAGAAGTACTCGATTTCTCATTCGATCTGGTTTCTGAAAAAGACACTTCCCAAAAACTGGTGGTTGATTACATTATTCACTACCGCAAAAGCGCCGGAGATTTATCGCCAAAAGTCTTTAAATTGAAAGAACTGCATCTTGAACCCAATCAACGAATCACGCTTTCCAAGAAACAACGCATTCAGGATTTTACCACGCGTAAACACTATGCTGGCGAGCATTTATTGGAAATTCAGGTAAATGGAACGGTGATGGCGAAATTGTCTTTTCGACTAATGATTTGATTTCTTATTTAGTTGCCACAGATTTCATCTGTGAAAATCTGCGGAATCTGTGGCAAAATTATAATTGTAAAATTTTCAGCTATCAATCTAAGATACAATAAGTGGTGCTAGCGGAATTACTTGATTTTAAAATCTATATGATAATGATCATCATGTAGCGCATTGATTAACGGAGTCAAATTGGTGGTAATGTAAACACCTGATTGTTGTAGCTTTTTCCCAGATTCGGTGGCAAATAGCTCATCGCGCAATTCCATTTTCCAGATGACTTTCTCAATTGTTAATCCATTCGTTTTAGCCGCTTCAATAAGCGTAAGCAAGTGTTGCGCCATCAGTTCAAAATCGATGAAAACGCTCGGATCTTCTTCATAGCGACCATTGGCATCAAAATTCATGAGGTAATGCTGCGCTCCGGCAAAATCGAGATCGGTGTATGGTTTTCCGTTTTTGAGTAGCGGAGTCATGAAATCAACGCTTAGTCCGTTTTGGTGGGTGCGATGCGGTGAAATTTTTCCTCCGTGTTCGTTGGAGCATTCCATGATTCCGAACAATCGATCGGGGGCTGTTTTTTCCAACTTACCGTAAGCATCCAACACACATGCTTTCACCTGCGAATGCACAAAACACCGATTGGCCAGGTAACTGTTGGTATCGAAATAATGATAGTTGGCGCCTGAGAACGGAAAGAGTTGTCCGTGTTCCAACGATCCGTTATTAACCGTTCCTTTTGAGGTGCTTTTTAGTGAATCGGAATTGAATTCCAGGTAATGTTTTTCTACAGACGAAAGGGAATCTGTTGTTGCCACATTTACAGGAGGTGTTTGACTAATCGAATTGGCTGGTTCTGAACAAGCGGTTAACATTAAAAGGAAAACGAGTGGGAGCGTATGTTTCATAGTAAAAGTTCGATTCCAGCGATTGGAATGTTAAATGTATAAAGTTGGTTTGTTTTTCGGTGCGTTTCCTCCAACCATTGTGCCAACAATTCTTGGTGATAACTTCTTTAAATATCTTTTTGAATCGAAACGTGTAGAATAAAACTTCCTGCTAATTTTACCGCGGGACAGCCAAGCATTCAAGAATCTGTTCCATTTACCGAATGAAAGGATTGTTTGATCAATTTGGGCAGGAGTTTATGGACTTGTTAAATGAGTTCAAATTTCCGTTGGAAAATCCCATATTGACCTTTTCCATTCTGCTTCTAATCATTTTGGTTTCTCCAATCATTCTGCGACGATTTCGCATTCCAGCCTTAATCGGACTCATTATTTCGGGTGTTATCATCGGTCCGCACGGAATCAACATGATTAGTGAAGGCGTTTCTGCAAAATCAGGTTTCGTGGGCATGTTTGCCACTTTCGGGTTGCTTTACATTATGTTTATGGCCGGTTTGGAGCTCGATATGCAAGAGTTTAAGCGTTACCGCAATAAATCCATCACGTTTGGAGCGTTGACGTTTTTCATACCGCTATTGCTCGGATATCCGATTTGTCGGTATGCCTTGGAATTGAATCAAATGGCCAGTTTGCTTACCGCAAGTATGTTTGCAACGCATACCTTGGTGGCTTATCCGATTGTGAGCAAATACGGTATTTCCAAAATGGAAGCCGTTGCTATTGCCATTGGCGGAACCATTTTGACAGATACGGCAGTGTTGATTATTCTGGCGGTGATTTCAGGTTCCGATCATGGAGTAATCAATGCCAATGTGTTGATTCATTTGGGAGTTACATTAACCATTTTCAGCATCATCATGTTTTGGTTGGTGCCCAAAATTGCACGCTGGTTTTTCAGTAAGCTCGAATCGGAGAAAAGCTCGCACTATATTTTTGTACTCGCCATTCTGTTTTTTGCGGCATTCCTGGCCGAAGCTGCCGGAATTGAAGCCATTATCGGGGCGTTTGTTGCCGGTTTGGTGCTGAATCGACTTATTCCGCATTCTTCGACATTAATGAACCGGATTGAGTTTATCGGAAACGCACTCTTCATCCCGTTTTTCCTGATAAAAATCGGAATGGTGGTAGATGTACGCGCATTGTACACTGATCCGTGGGCGTGGGCCGTTGCCGGAATCTTGACGTCATTTGCCATTTTTAGCAAGTTTTTGGCAGCTTGGTTAACGCAAGTGCTTTTCCGCATGAAATCGACCGAACGACAAGTGATTTTCGGATTAAGTACAGCACATGCCGCAGCAACTTTGGCGGTAATTCGCGTTGGTTATGATATGCATTTGTTGTCGATCGATATTGTGAACGGAACGGTGATTCTGATTCTCATTACCAGTATGACAGCGTCCTTTGTTACAGAAAGTGCAGGTAAAAAGTTATTGATTGACCAAGCCAAAAATGAGCCGCTGGAAGGGCCTGCATTGCGAAGTCAACATTTAATGGTAGCGGCAAATGAACTGATAGGAAATGAGAAACTCCTCGATTTTTCCATTCTGATTACAGATAAAAAAGTCATCAATCCCATTTCGGTGGTAAGTGTGCTCGAAAACGACGAAGAAGCCGAGATGCGCATTCGCCGGTCACGGAAACACATGGATGATTTTATCCGGCATTTTTCCGGAGGTGAAATGTCGGTGCAGGCCATGGCCACTATCGACCACAATTTCTCAAGTGGTGTGGCACGTGTTTCCAAAGAACTGGTGGCGGATATCGTGCTGATCAATGATAATTCCAGCTTGAATCTGTTGAAACGCCTTGTAGGCGACGATCGTGATCACTTGCTGGATGTCTGCGAAAAATCGGTGTTTTTCTGCCAGTTTAATCAACCGTTTACAACCTATCGAACAATTGCGTTGGTCTGTCCGCCTTTTGCCGAATTGGAATTGAGTTTCAATCAATGGATGGAACGGGTGTTTCGAACAGCTAAAGAGCTGAATTCGGCCATCGTAGTATACGCCAATCAGGATACGTTTGAAAAAATAGAAGCCTATAAAACCTTCAGAAAATTTAGCGCCAGCCTGAAACACATTGCCATTGAAGATCCTGAAGAAACACTCCGATTGCTAGAAAACAAGCAGGAAGATGCGTTGTTGGTGAGTGTTTTTGCCCGAAAAGGTTCCGTTTCCTCATTCCTGGGAATGGATTTGTTGCCACAGCGGATGGAACGTCAGTTAGATAAAATGGATCGGATTTTCATTTATCCTGCACAACAGCCAATAGATTCTGCTTTCGGGTCGTATGACGATATCAATGCAGGACCATTAACCGCTATTACCCGATTGTCAAAGGGCGTAGGAGATATTTTCAGAAAAACAGAAGACGACAAAACCGAATCGGTGGATGAAACCGATGATACAAAACTTAAATAACAGAGAAATGAAGAATGCACCTTATTCCGTTGAAGAACGTTTTGTGCGTTATGCACAAGTAGACACAACTGCCGATCCGAACGCGACCAGTTTTCCTTCATCGGAAAAACAAAAAGACCTGTCGCGCTTGTTGGTAAAAGAACTGCTTGAATTGGGAATTACCGATGCCGAATGCGATCAATGGGGATATGTTTATGCTACTATTCCTGCTACGAGTTCCAAAGAGGGCATTCCAACTATTTGTTTTTGCTCACACATCGATACCGCTCCTGATTGTTCGGGAACAAACGTAAAACCGATTGTTCACCGTCAATACGATGGAAAACCGATTACCTTGCCGGATGATGCTTCGCAGGTTATTACAACAGCGAAACATCCTTACTTAGCCGAAAAAATCGGTGACGATATTATTACCGCTTCGGGTACTACTTTGCTTGGTGCAGATGACAAAGCCGGAGTAGCGATTATTATGGATTTGGCGGCTCATTTGATGGCAAACACGCAAATTCCGCATGGTAAAATCCGTATTTTGTTTACACCTGATGAAGAGGTCGGAAGAGGTGTGGAGCAAATCGATATGGAGCGTTTGAATGCCGATTACGGTTATACGTTGGATAGCGGTGAATTAGGAGCTATTGAAGACGAATCGTTTTCAGCCGATGCAATGACTTTCCACATTACCGGAATTAGCGCGCATCCGGGCTATGCCAAAGGAAAAATGGTTCACGCAGCAAAGGTAGCCAGTGCATTTGTGAGTGCTTTGCCGCTCGATGAGTGGTGTCCGGAAGCTACCGTAGATCGTGAAGGTTTCGTGCATCCTACAGCTATTTCAGGTGGATTGGAAGAAGCAACGGTTTCGTTCATTGTGCGTGATCATGAAACAGCTAAACTAGCTGAACACGAAGCGCGTTTAACGCAGACTATGGAAACGGTGATTGTCCAATTTCCGGGAGCTGTTTACACTTCGAAAGTGACTGAGCAATACCGCAACATGAAAGAAATCATCAAGGATGTACCTTTTGTAACGGATTTTGCCATCGAAGCTATGAAACGTGCTGGAATTACACCTCGTCCAACGATCATTCGCGGTGGAACCGACGGTTCACGTTTGTCGTTTATGGGCTTACCTTGTCCGAATTTGTTTACCGGTGAAATGGGCATTCACTCACGTCAGGAGTATGTTTCCATTCAAGACATGCAAAAAGCGGTAGATACGCTGATTGAGTTGGTGCAGATTTGGGAAACACACACGGAATTATAAATGAAAGAATTATCAATTATGAAGTCTTTATAATTGATAATTTCCCAATTCATAATTGACATATGGAACATCTTCGTTCTCACTTTTTACTGAACCCTGAAATCACGTTTTTGAATTTCGGTTCGTTTGGTGCTTGTCCGAAACCCATTTTTGAAGAATACCAGCGTTTTCAGTTGGAATTGGAGCGCGATCCGGTGCAGTTCATAACGGTAAAAGGGTATGACTACATTCGTGAATCGCGTGAAGCATTAGCCAACTATATTGGTTGTGAAGCGGATGATGTGGTGTATACGCCAAATCCGACATTTGCAGTAAATATTGTTGCGAAAAACCTGCATTTACAACCCGGAGACGAAGTGCTTTCAACCGATTTGGAATACGGCGCATTGGATAGAACATGGGCTTTTTATTGTGCGGAGAAAGGAGCGAAGTACGCTCGTCAGCACATTTCCTTGCCATTGGTATCGAAAGAACAGTTTCTGGAGGATTTCTGGAAAGGGTATTCCGAGAAGACCAAAGCGGTATTTATCAGTCAGATTACCAGTACCACCGGACTGATTTTTCCCGTAAAAGAAATTTGCGCAGAAGCTAAAAAGCGCGGATTGCTCACCATTGTTGACGGCGCACATGTTCCTGCACATATTCCCCTCAATTTAAAAGAATTGGAAGCCGATATTTATACCGGTGCTTGCCACAAATGGATGATGACACCGAAAGGATCCTCTTTTTTAGTTGTTAAAAAGGAATTTCAAGAATGGTTGAATCCATTGGTGGTTAGTTGGGGATACAACGCAGCTTATCCGTCTTCTTCGCAATTTTTAGACTATCATCAGTTCAACGGAACACGTGATTTTTCGGCATATTTAACCATTCCGAAAGCCATTGAGTTTATGGAAGAGCACAATTGGTGGTCGGTGGCGGCTGAATGCAGAAAACTAACCCAATCCAACTATCAGCGTTTTTGTGACTTGATGGAAACGGATCCATTAGCACCTATTACCGATGAGTTTTTTGGTCAGTTGGCTAGTATTCCAATCAGAACCAACGATCCGATTGCGTTGAAAAACAGCTTGTTTCAGGAACATCAAATTGAAATTCCGGTAATGCCACATGGCGACGCTGTTTATTTACGGTATTCCATCAACGCATTTAATGATCAATCGGACTTGGATAAGTTGTACGATGTGATGACGAAGTTGAAAGCGGAGAAACGCTTACTTTTTTGAAAAGGAAACGTAGATCGAGTTAATGTATAATGATTCGCAGGCACGAAAATATTCCGCACCTGCGAACTCACCTTATTTAATGATCGTAATGTACTTTCTTACCGAGTTGTAATGAATGTATCCATAACCGTTGGTTGTGCGGGAATATGCTCCTACATCAATGGAATGTGCACAAGTTGCGATCGGTACCCAAACTCCTGAACCCGGTGCGTTTTGATTCTGAACACCTGTCCAGTTTCCTTTCGCCGGAGTATACGAATCGCTTGATAGCGAAGCAGATTGACCGTCGCCCCAATTTGCTGTAACGCTATAACTCAAGAGATTTCCTTCTGGTTCAAACGCATTGAAATTGACCACAATTCCGTCTGTGAGGCTATTCATTTGAACAATGGCGCAGGTATCAACCGTTGCAGCGCCATGCTTCACAGAATTGATTTTTACTTCAGGAACCGTATTGTCGATGTTCAAGGTAAGCGTTTGTGCAGGCGTAGCAATGGCCACTTTTGCAGCGTTGAAAAACTCCAATTCAAACTGATGAATTCCTTGTGTCAATTGATACGAATCGAATTGAAATAGAAGATCATGAATGGAATAATCAACTCCGGCAAGCGGAAGCGGATGGAAATTAGCTGCATCAGGTCCGAAAGCTTGTAATTCATAATCACCTAGGCCTACATTCCAACTGTAATTGTACCACGCAGTTCGGAAATAGGAGAAACTTCCGGAAGTACCCGGACGATATTTGATTTTGATGTAGCGTGCTCCGGCGGCCAATAAAGCATCCAATTTCACTTTGTTACCGATGATATTCAAACGACCACCAAAAGCGGCATTGTTTGCGGCTATAAAGTAAGCAGGATCGGTTGTTGCGCGACCGCTAGCGTTGATTTTTGTAGTTGGAATTAATCCCACACAGCCCATAACCGGCCCCATTAAAGCAGGATCAATGGTTGGTTTTCTGGAGAAATACAAGGTGTGAAGCGACGTGAAATTAGTCCAGAAATTGGCCGGTGTATCAATGTCTGAAGCCGGATTGGTCGAGTGAATTTTAAGTCCGAAACGCGTGTATGGAGGAAAAATAGCAGGAACCAATGATACGTTCAATTCAGTGAGTTTGAAACGGAATTTCCATACACGATGGGGGTTAGGATTGTTGGGCGAAGGCTCAAAATCAGATTTGAACTGTGTGCTATCAGTTGACAATCCTGTCCAGGTGCCGGCTCCTAAATAAAACTGACGTCCGATTTTGTTGGGAGCATTGGGGAATTGTCCGTAGTTGACATCCACATTCGGTGTAATGTTTCCACTTCTGTTTTTGTCGAAGGTAAACCAAAAGTAATCGCCAACACCGCTGTCATTGCCTGTGTCGGAAATCATGTCTAATGCTGCGTATAAAAACTGCGCATCATTTTTAGTAACCAGAAAACCGCCCGGAATGGTCAATTTTCCTGCGCCTGCCCAAACGGCGTCACCTAAACCTTCTGTTAGTTGGATGGGCGTTTCAGCCCATGTAGAAGTTGTAATCATGAATAATGGTATAAAATTGCGCCTACTCGATACGGTTTTCGGCATCCCCGCTTTCTTGTTTTCAGTGTTGTGGTTTTGAAAAACACAGTCAACTGTCCATCAAATAATGGTATAACCTTACGGCGGAAACCGTTCAGCGAATAGTGAGTTGTGTTCGTTCAGAACCCTGCCCATGGTTGCGGGTAGTGAAGAACAAAACTACAGACATGTTGTGGATATTTTAACAGAAATGAGTAATTGACGCTTTTGATCGATTCTTTTGTAAGAGTTTGTTTTTAAATGGTTAAAAATCAGGTTATTGAACTAGTTTAATCGTTTTAATGGGGTTGGTTTTGGTAGTGTTTTCGCTTTTGGAATTATCCGTTTCTTAACCGTTAGAAACACTTATAGGCCTATGAATACAGGGATTGATCGTTTTTTATTGTTTAAACCGATTCTAAAATAGGATTTCGTAATAGAGGAAATATTACTTGATATTATTGGTTCGACACGATCAGCCATTTTGCCATGGAAATAGCCGTTCCTAACCGTTAGAAACACTTATGGGCCTATGAATACTGGGGTTCGTCGTTTTTTATTGTTTAAACCAATTCTAAAAACGAATTTCGTAATAGAGGAAATATTACTTGATATGATTGGTTCGACCTGAAAAGTCATTTTGCTGTAAAATTATCCGTTTACTAACCGTTAAAACGCTTATGAGCCTATGAATACTGGGATTGATCGTTTTTTATTGTTTAAACCAATTCTAAAAACGAATTTCGTAATAGAGGAAATATTACTTGATATTATTGGTTCGACACGATCAGCCATTTTGCTATGGAAATAGCCGTTCCTAACCGTTAGAAACACTTATGAGCCTATGAATACTGGGGTCGATTGTTTTTTGATTCATCCAATTCTAAAAACGGATACTCAATAAAGGGAATATAACTTGATTTGATTGGTTCGACCTGATAAGTCATTTTGTTGTAAAATTATCCGTTTACTAACCGTTAAAACGCTTATGAGCCTGAAAACAGTGGTGATCAGGAAATCCACCTACATTTAAACGAACAAACTTTATAGCTTATTCTAATCGTTCCCTTTTACCGAAATCACCGAATAATGGGTGGTGGTAAAAAAATCACGCACAAACGGCAAGTTAAAAACAGGCCAGAGTTTTCGGGTTTTCAGTTTAAATTTCACCTCGTAATTCGGATTGATGAAATAAAGCGTTTCACGATCGAATTGGTAGTTGCGCTTCGCTACAATTTTACGGAACCGCGCAATGGATAATCCGGTAGATTTAACTTCCAGCAAATTTTCAATTGTTGCTGCACTTTCACCAAAAAGCTTTAGAATTCCGCGGTACATAAAAACCGGAAGAATATGAAAATAGGGGAGTTTAGTGAGAAATTTACTACGACAAATTTGCTGATGTCCACCAAACGGCATGCGCCATGGAGGAAATGCCAAGAATACTTTTCCGCCCGGATTTAGAAATTGTTTGAGGTATTCCATGAATTTATCCTGATCGTGAATGTGCTCGATTGTATCGCGCATGATCACCAAATCGAATCGGTGAAACGTGTCGGGGCTTACTTCATAAATATCTTGTGCAACCAACGTTAAATTCGCTTTGAGCGGATGTTCGGCAAAAAACACTTCTCCGTTGGCAATTTTACTTTCCGATAAATCAATCCCAATGACTTTGCAACCCAAATCAAGAAACGGTTTCAGGTTTCCGCCTTCGCCACAGCCAATTTCTGCTACAACCAAGTCGGGCGTGAGTTTCATTACCTCTTGTATGTAAGGAATCACGTGTTTTTCCGTCGTAAATACTTGTTCCTGAAAATAACGTTCTCTGTTGGTATGTCTTTCGTACATCTTCGTAATCGCTTTATTGCTTTGGCGCAAAGTGGCTCAAAACTACAATTTAGTTTGCAGAATACGGGAATCGGATTTTAAAATGTAATGGAAAGACAATTTTTATCGAAAGAAATGCCACCGATTATCTATGAGTTTTTTTGATTATTGAGAGTGAACTTGCCATTCTCCCCGCCGAAAACAGATTAGATCTTATATTCCACTTGTTTCCCCTGCATCAGTTTGCGGTACGACCCTAACTGTAAATCATTTCCTTCGTAGAGTTTGTGCAACATGGTTTTGATATCCTGACTCATCAACGTGAGGTATTCCATTTTTCGCTGAGACATTCCGTAAGTAAGTACATCCAATTTTTGCGCGTCCGGCAGATTGTTTGAGTCGGCCAAGTGCATGAAAATTTCTGTGACATAGTTCGGATTCTTTTTATTCACACCTCGCAATTGTTCGATCATCCAGGAAATAGCTTGGGTACTTGGCTGTCCATACCAATGTCCGGATGTACTATTGGCCATTCCTCCTGTACGGGCGTCGGCATTGGTTTTTGCGCGAAGCTCTTCCATCGTTTTTTTCTCAACCGCATTTTTGAGAACAGCTACCGTTTTCAGGTTTTTGTTTTTGACACTTTGCAAAATGGTATCAATACCAGATTTGGCAATCGGAAGCGGGGTTTTCCCCAATTTATAAGTTGGATTGTCGCCATCTGCCTCCCAGCGAACCGCGCTTCTAAACGGAATTTTACTTTTCGCTGAAAAATCAAGCAAAACGTTCAAGAAATCGGGACTAAAGAAATGAATATTGTGGTGAGAAGAGATACAATCAATGCGTTCAGCGCCGATAATATCTGCTAATTTTTGAAATTGTACGTTGACTTCTTTGCGTACAATCGCTACTT
>JBILJP010000331.1:0-6132 GCA_044377135.1 Fluviicola sp. | reverse complement strand
GATCTACGTTTTGCTCGGCATTGTATTCGGTTTCTTCGATTGCCAGAAACAATTTCACTTGCGTAGAATTCATCGAATCCAATTTCACCTTCAAGCCGTAAAACTCGCTGTCTTTTTTCACGTCTTTTAAATCAAGCACATGTGGAATCACGGTTTTGTTTTCACCGTAGCAATTCCAGCTATGATCGGGGTTTTGCAACAACGGACTTGTAAACGAAGGTGTATACCCCACAGCCGTACAAATATTGGAAGCCAGTTGCAAGTGAAGCATTTCCGCAATGAAAACACTGAACACTTTGTTAAACACATCCTGATTGGTTGTAAGCGGCTTATCCGTTTTACGGGTAGTGGTTTGTCCGGGCCACAAACGACCTTGGTAAAAATTGTTTCCGGCGCCATTAATCTGGTGCATTCCCTGAACGGAATACAACGAGGTCATGTAAAGCGGAATGGTAAACAATTCAACATTTACGGCTGCTTGAACCATTGCATTTACGGCTGCTTTATCGGCAGGAAGATTCGATAAATCACGCTTTAAAAAAATAGGTTTGTCTGTAAAGAGGTACTTATTCATAAATAGTGTTATTAAGCTTCTTACAAAAAACGTTTCTTGCAAGAAAAAATGTTAGTTAGCAGAGCGTTTACTCAACTAGCGCTAACAAAAATAATTAAATTCCGATACGATAATCGGTTCGGTTAAAAAAATGTTAGTTCACTATCAATCAGCTAATTTCACTCGTCGGAAACAAGGTATCATAATCTGCCCTTCCCTCTTTGCTGAGATAGGGCCAAATATCCGAGAAAATCAATTGGTGGTAACGACTCAGTTTTTTAGTTTCATTTGGTTCGGAAAGTATTTCGGCATTCGAAAGCCAAAAGTCGGCAAGAATCGCTACGCGCTGCACTAGAAACAACAACTGTGAATCGGGAATATCAGCCTGGATGATTCCATTCTGTTGCAACAAACGCAAGAAGTGCAACTCCATCTCTTCCCGTTGTTTGATCAACGCTAAATAGTGTTGTTTTATTACTGAAACACGCCGGCAGATTGCCACAAAATCAATCAAAAAAAAGCGATATTGCTGAAATAACCGCATCACTGCCAACAACGCCTCACTGAAACGTTTTAAACTCAATTCAGTGTGTGTCAATTGTTCAAAAGCAGTTGAAATTTCATCTACCAAATTCAAATACAACGCATGAATAATGTGATCTGTAGTTGGAAAATGATAGCACAAATTACCGTGACTCATCCCCAATTCTTTCGCAATGTGTCTCACGGTAATTGGCTCTATTCCTTGCTCATTGTAAAGTTTCAATGCTGCAGCGAGTATCCGGTCTTTTGTTTTCATTGGTCTAAAGATAAATTTATTTAGAACGTTTGGACTAATTCTAAATATTAGTACATTTGTTCTAATATTTTAAAGGAATGAATTTATGTCGGAAAAACAGCACGACAAAACGCTCATCATTGGTGGCGGTATTGCCGGATTGACAACTGCAATTGCACTGAAACGAAAAGGAATTTCTGCAAAAATAGTAGAAGCGACACCTCAACTAAAGCCGGTTGGTGCAGGTTTATCGTTGGCGGCAAATGCAATGAAAGCACTTCGCCACATTGGAATAGCGGAAGCAGTGATCCGGCACGGACGGCAACTAAACTCATTTTCATTGTATAATGCTGCCGGTAAACTCCTTAAAAAAGGACATACAGATCCACTCCATTCAATTCACGGTATCAGCAATTTTACCATTCACCGGGCTGATCTCCACGCTACCTTGCTTTCATTCATCGATCTGAATGATTTAATCACTGCAAAACGAACCACTGGTTTTCTAAAAACAAGCAAGGGTTACGAAATTCTGTTTGAAGACGGAACTGTCATCAGTTGCGAGCAATTGATCATTGCAGAGGGAATCAACTCACCACTCCGCCATCAATTCCTTCCAAACAGCAACATCCGCTTTGCGGGGTACACTTGTTGGAGAGGTATTGCATCAACCGATTCTGTAAACGGATTGGAAACATCAGAAACATGGGGCAAAAAAGGTCGTTTTGGGATTGTTCCGTTGTCAGACAATACTATCTACTGGTTTGCCTGTATCAATACACCCGATCGCGGTTCGTTGAAAAACTATACACTGTCCGATTTACAACATCATTTCAGTGATTTTCACCAAAACGTGCAACATGTATTAGCAAATACACCTGCTGAAAATGTAATTTGGGGCGATATTTCAGACCTTGCCCCCATCCATCAATACGCTTTTGACAATGCCTTGCTCATTGGAGATGCCGCTCATGCTACCACTCCGAATATGGGACAAGGTGCTTGCATGGCAATAGAAGACGCCGTTATTTTAGCTGAATGTATGGCAAGCCGCCAAGATTTTAATGAAGCAATTAAGCATTTCGAACAATTGCGTTTAAAACGAACTCATTCTGTTGTAAACCAATCCTGGAAACTGGGTAAAATTGCACAACTGGAGAATGGCTTGCTGATAGCAATTCGCAATACCGCATTTCGCTTATTACCTCAGAAAAAGTACCAACAGCAATTAGAATCGCTTTATGAAATTGAATTTACCGTTTAATGCAAACCATTTTGTTGTTTCAATTCGATTCCCTACTTTCATGGTAATTAAACGGTTTGTATGAAAACACGTCAACTATTTTTTTCTTTCGGCTTAGTAGCCCTTCTTACTTTACCTATCGAAGTCTCTGCGAATAGTACCAATACTGCTTCTTCTGCTGTGGCTACTTTTAGTTCTTCTGATAACACGAATGCAAACACCGTGAGACCGAAGAAAAAGAAAAAGTCAAAAAAGAAACAGAGTCCGCATTGCGTATTTTAGTAGAGATTTAAATTAGTGTTTTATGATCTGACAACACCAACTCTTTTCTGATACTACATCACTCTTTATACTTTGTTAAAAACTTAATTTTCAACGCATTAAATTGAGTTTAAAAGAGAAACACAGTCAAACCCAGAGAATAACCAATAAGGCTAACCAAGACTCAACACCAGTGTTGGCTCCGATTTATAATTCACTATCGGGTGCAAAACATTTTGTTGTTTCAATTCGATTACTTACCTTACATGGCACTTAAGCAACTTGTATGACAACACGACAACTACTTTTTTCTTTCGGCTTAGTAGCCCTTTTGACTTCTCCTTTCGAAGTTTCTGCGAATAATACAATTACAGCTTCTTCTGATGTGACGACTTTTAGTGTTTCGGATAATACGAATACAAACACTTTGCGTCCAAAAAAGAAGAAAAAATCCAAAAAGTCGAAAAAACCGCATTGCGAGGCTTATTAAGCGGTTGCATTTTCTTTTTTAAAGAACAGTAATACTCCCGAATAAAACATCTTTTATTAGGTACACAAGTTGTGTGTCTCGTGTTTTTTAGTGCCTAATAATCTTCAAAAAATCTTTCTAAGCACTTGATTTTATTGTAAATAGTTTTTATGTTTGATTGACAAAAGCTATTCACAATTGGTTACGCATGTACACTCGAATTGATCCCACAACTGAGAATCGTTCTCCGCAACACGCTTCGGTTCGCGAACCACAAAACATTGTTGAAAATCCCCGTTCGGATACAGTTACGCAATTGCAATCGATTGCCAATAATAGTGCCCAGGTCAATCGCTTACAGACGTTTCAATTAATGGCGAATGCACATTCTGAAAAACAGGAGGTCGCACAATTACAGGAATTAGCCGACGATTCTGATTCGGTCATGCAATTGAAAGCTATTAAAGGAGGAAGTGCACTTACCGGTACGGTGAAATACACCACTAAGGTGAACAATGGGATAGACAGTGCCTACCTGATGGAAGCGAAAAACATTAAACCGAAAAACCTGGTTAACCCTCAATTGGCCAGTGGCAATGGTCCTGCTGCAGACCCTCCCGGATGGACAGCGATTCAAAATCTTGGAATAACAAAAAATGCTCCTTTTTACAAACGTATGCATTTGTTAAATGGCGATTTAGGTGGTTCGGGAACTGATGTGGAGAATCTTGCGCCCGGAAGTGCTGATTTGAATACAGCCCATTATACTGAAATAGAAGACACGCTTCAAAACCATGTTCTCGGTGGTGGAGAAATCTCATCTTACGAAGTATGGGCTTTTTACAGGGACAAGGGACTTAAACGCTTTTCGAATACAACCGAAGATGCCTACAAACACTCTTTAGTGGCTCTCCACTGTCAATACGTATTAGATACCGGTGCAAAGGATTCTAAAACTATCTATGAAGATGCTAAAACAGCCAAAAACTGGCCGAATTGATCATTTAACCCGTTTTATTTTTCGCTCATGTACGCTTTCGCACATCCAATTCCAACACATACTCACCAAAACCAACCAGCGTCTTCCCCATTACATAGGGGCTCAGTATTGGCGCATCAACAGCACAATTCGCACGCGAAATCGGTAGCACAACTGCAATCATTGGCCAATAATAGCTCGCAAGTAGAACGTACTGCCCAATTACAAACAATGGCAAATAATACGGGGCTCCCCGATCGGTTAAAATCGGGAATTGAACAACTTTCGGGTTATTCGATGAATGATGTGAAAGTTCATTACAATTCGGATAAACCGGCGCAATTGCAAGCGCATGCTTACGCACAAGGAACTGAAATACATCTGGCAAGCGGTCAGGAAAAACACCTTCCACACGAAGCCTGGCATGTGGTGCAACAAAAGCAAGGACGTGTGCAACCAACCATGCAACTCAAAGGAAAAGTTGCCGTTAATGACGATGCGGGTTTGGAACAAGAGGCTGACGTGATGGGAGCACGGGCAATGAATGAAGTAATCTCGTCTGGTCCTCAGAACATTCCGGCAAAACAGGCGCTACAATCGCATCAACCTGTGGCGCAAGCCTATTTTATCCAGCACAATATTAAAATTTCAGATAATCACGATTACCGAATCGATCAGGCTGCTACCCATCAATTGCAGGTTGCTCCGCGGGCACAGGGACCAAATCCCCCACATTTGTTTCACGCAGTAGGCAACACTCCCGACGGTTATACGATTTACGAATTGAATGTGGCACCGGCTTTTCAGAACGACTGTCTTGGTTTTGCCGAATTTCTAAAAACAGGTAAATATGATACAAAACCCGCCTTCCGGGCCAAGGGAGATCGCCCCAAAGGAAAAGATCGGTTATTCGGACATTCAGATTCTCAGAACCTCGATATTGCAGCAGAAGCTCGAATCACAGGCAACAAACGAAGATCGGACTTTTCTCAAGGAAGTGATGCCCATCCGGGAATAGGCGAAGCATACGCAATTGTTCGTGGCGAAGAGGAAGTGGATGAATGTCCGTATCACATTGCACAAGTTGTGGCTCAAGACGTAGATGATAACGTGACCTGTGAGGCAGATGCAGGTGATGCGGCCAGAGCTATTCCTGTTTTTGACATGTATACCACCGTTAAAAAGAAAAAGAAGAAAGGCATGGGCTCTTCAGCAGTGACAGCAAAAGGTAAAACATTCCACGATACATACGAATCCAGTTATCTGACCGCTTCCAAGATACCACCAGTAACAGGTGTTTTGGTTTGATGATTCAATAACGTGAAATCGGGATAAGACATGGTCATTCAATGGCTTTAAGTACCATAGACGATTTAGCGATGTTCCGTCGTTTAATTATTCAACTGCGCACTTCACTTATTCCGATTAAAATGTTCGGTTTTAACCTTTCATTTTTACGCAACCAAAATTGAGTAAACTATGAAAAAAACTACATTCGTCTTAACAGTTGCAATTTGTCTATTTGCATTGTTTTCCGCTTGCAAAAAAGAAAAAAAGTCAAGTAATTCAAGTGGTAGCGGAAGCAATAACAGTTCCCTTCCCTCCGAATTCAGTTATCAATATGCCACAGGAACCTTTCACTTTGTTTCGGCAAGTGACGGCGTGGATGTTACCCTGAATGCCGCGCCTGAATCGGGAAGTCAAATCAGTCGTTTCACCGATCCGTTAATCATTAACCAATTGTTACTGGCCTCTGAAAAACTATCGGCTCCTGCGCAAACCGGCGATCCGGATTTGATCATTTCCATGGCGAACACCAGTGGTCCGTTTTATGCCATAAACACCCCCT
>JBILJP010000330.1:0-6138 GCA_044377135.1 Fluviicola sp. | reverse complement strand
TTCTGCCAGTGTTTTAGCGGTAATTTTTAAACTCAACTGATCGCGTTGTTGATTTTCAAAAATCACGTAATCGTGCCGATGAATGTAAACTCCCGTTAAATTAGAATGATTCGCAACGCTGTAAGCACCATGGTATTCAGGTCTGGGTAATTCATCATCGTTCATACTTCCGGTTACAATGGAAGGATAAACCGATTCAACCACAAAAAGTGACAGCACCAGCGCTCTTCCCCATCTTCGGTAAGCCGGTTGTTGATCCAATTGCAATACCTTAGGTTTTGCCGGAAATTGCAGTAATACACGCCATTGGTTGGGATATTGGATGAGCAACAGAACCGTAAACAATAGTAACGAAAGGCTGAATAATTTCACGGATATGTCAAACGAAAAGTTGACCATCACCACGTTCACGAAAATACCGAGAGCGAGCAACAAACCGAGAAATCGCGTACGTTTGATCACAATTAGTGAGCCAGCAATCAATTCCATTATTCCCATGAAAACGACATACGCAGGACTACTGCCCATCACCGACCAATACGCGATGTCCTTTGAAAGCGTTCCCAATTCGGTATAAACCGTATTTGGTTCGGGCAGGTAAAACTGCATTTTGGTGAGTTTGATCCAGCCGTATTCCCATAATTCGAGCACCAGATAGTACCGTAATACGATTAACGAAGCTTTATCTGGCCGAAAACTCCAACGTTTTATTTTGGGAATAAAAGCCAGTAATCCGACCAGGAAACCGAGAACCGGCGCTACCAACAATAACAGGTACATGCCCGAACTGTCTTCGCGGTAAGGCAATTCACCAAAGAGTTTGTTGTTGAGTGAAAACACCCAATGTTGGACAGGCCTTGTAATATAGGAGAAGACATAATAGCTTTTGGGAAGCAGGATCAGCCACCAGCAAAGTGTTGCCAACAAACTCCACCGAAGGTAATTACGCATAAACAACTGCTGCTTTTCGTGAGCGATTGCGCACTTTTTTACTCAACAAACCAAAACCAAAGAAGGTTCCTCCCCCAATTACCAGTATCCATACAAGATTGTTGTTGCGGTGCTTGTGTTTTTTCTGCTTCGTTTTTTCAGGAATTCCTGATGCGGGAACTTCTTTCTGTCCAGGAGTCATGTTATCATTGGGTGAAACTGGTAGCGCATTGTTTTGCTCTTCTTCGTTCTTTTTGTTCGGTTCAAAATTGGTGAATTCAACATTTTGTCCGAACATTTTTTTCAGGCTATCAACGGTAATATTCGGATCATTGAAGATCGGATGATGATAAATCGTGTCCTGCGAGAATTCATTTGATCCCCACCAACGTTCATTTTTCATCAAAACGGTAGTATCGCTCAATTTGGTAACGGCAAGCATTCGTGCAGGCGGTTCACCGAAATTGCCCGGTGGTTCAATACGACCGAAACTACCCGAAAAAGAAGTTTTGAAGTTTTTGGCATTGCCGCTGTGACTTTTGTGTGCAATGAGGGCTGTTTGCGCGGAAAGTGTTACCGGGAAAAGGAGAAGTAGCAAGAAGCTTGTTTTGATCATGATTGTTGAGTTTAAGGTTTATTACACTTAGCAATTGGAAAGGTTCATCTCGACAAAATCCGCTTTCTTTATGAAACTAAAAACGGATGCTATTATCATTTTTAAAAGCCTATTTTAGTTGTATGAAGCTTCGATTGATTCTTATTTTCATCTGCTGTTATGGCTCCTTCTTTTCTCAGGATCAGGGCCAAAAATCAACGCTGAAATGCACCGGTATGATCATCGATTCGTTTACAATGGAACCATGTCCGTATGTTCGCGTTTACAATCTTTCAACCAAAACCGGTGTTTTAACGGAATTTAATGGTCGGTTTGAGCTCCCGCCATCTTCTCCAAACGATTCCATTTCATTCTTCAGTACGGGTTACAAACAGCGGTTTATTGTAGCGAAACAGTTATTGAATGATTCCATCGTCTACCTTTCTCCTGAAGCAAACGCCATCGATGAAGTCATTATTTTAGCCAACGACAATCATTTATACCGCTGGTTTTCGCAGGTATTTGATCGCAAACAACCGGTACTTCAAGCCAAAACGTACTTTCAACTGGAAAGTTATGTCAATCAAACTCAAGTGGAATTGCTGGAAGCTTATTACAATGCTTCGGTGCAAGGAAGCAAAATTACCGACTTGGATTATAAAAGCAGCCGAGTGGCCGTTGGTCAAACCGATCAGATGAGTTTTGTTTCGACAGAAACGTCGAAAGCGATTTTACAGTTGAATTTGAACGAAAAAAATGACTTCTTACCACAGACACCTTTTGATTATTCTACTAAAAAAATGCGGCGTGCGTTTAAATTGCAATTGAATCAAACCTACAAAAACACTGATGATCATGCCATTTTTGTAATTTCCTTTCGTCCAAAAGATCCATCAATATCCTCTTTTTCGGGAACTATTTGGATTGACACCGTGACCAAACAAGCGCAAAAATTAGTTTTAACGGCTACGAACACGCAGCAGCATCCGTTTTTACCATTGTGGCCTAGCGATTCTATTGTTTCTGTTGATATGGAAATCAATTATCTTTTCAAAGAAGTGGAATCCGGAACAGTCATCGATTTTCTGTATTATGATTATCAATTGCTTTATCAAAATCGGGATAAGGACTTTTATACTGTGAAAACTGCTGTTGTGGTTCACCCTTACAATTATGACTCTACCTTTTTTATTCCGCGATTCGAAGGACCAATAAGCCGTCTTTCCGATTACCGAAAAACGCAAGCCTATCCTTATAACAAAGCGTTTTGGCGACAGATAGAACACCCTATTTCGCAAGAAAACAGTGAGGCTAATGCTCTTTTCTTTGAACAACAATCGCGTTTGCAAAACCTTGATTCGCTGAGTCAATTAAGCAACACTACTACCCGAAAAGGATTTTTTGAATCGCCTTGTTTGGTTTGGGGTGAACGACGAATCGGCATTATCAATGATTTGGAATCAAAGGAAATCAATGTATCCGCACCTCCATCATCTCAGTATCAATTGGTCGTGCAGGTCTTACTAGATTTGAATAATTACAACGGAAAAGTGATTGCGACTACAACAACCATTCTTGATCCGTTTCAAACATTTTACCATTTGAAAGTGGAACCAAGTTCGCAGTGTTTTTTGAACCTGTATTTTGATTTGGTAGAAATGGAACGCCGGAAATTCATGCAGGAAATAGAAGAAAAAAACCTTTCCACGAAACAAATACTAGAGCTTTACGAAGCGATGAAAACGCAAATCACAACTTTATCTGATCGCTTTTTTAAGGAAACAGACCACGGTTTAAACCGCAAAGCCATGGAAAAATGGAATGCGATTGTGCAGAAAGAATTAGGCATTGATAATGTGGCATTTTTCAGATTGTATGAGGAGGAATAGTGGGATTTACAGTTTTTTTCAGCGGAAAAATTTCGCGAGAAAATTCTAAAATTTTAGTCTTTTAAACATTTAAAATTGCGCACTTTTACAATTTTACACTTTTCAAAGAAGTCCGGAAACAAAGGGATGTAGAACGTTCAATTTATTCAATCCTGCTTAAAAGCATACTTACGAATTAAGTTGGCATACTCATTATCAAAAGTCAACATGGTGACATCTTCGAATTCAACCGTAACTGTTTTGAAATCATATCTTCCATCGGCATTTATATAATTCATTTTGAACTTTTTATTTTTAACGCTTTCAAGTGTTCCTAGGTAAAAATCATCTCTAGAACCATACTTGCATTCAGCTGTAAATGCCAAATCATTCCTAAACACAAAATCCAGCAATTCCTTTAAGCTGCCTAATTCAAAATCGTATTGTAGTCTTCTTGAAATTGCCTCATCTATTCGCCCTTCTTTTAACATGATTTTCTCCATGTATTTTTGGTTGTCGGAATACAAAATCTCAGTAATATCTTTTTTGCGGTAAATGGTCAATCCATTGATCATAAAATCATTTGTATCGGCAACTAGAATAAATTCGTCATTTTGCTCTAATATAAGACCTGTGAAATTGGTGATCCCATCACCCAAATCATCTACTAAAAAGATCTTTACTACATGCTTTTTCTCAATATGTCTTGCGATTGTTTTTTTCATTTGTGACCTTTTTATTGATTTTAATAATAGCATATTTTCCTCTGAACGATCGCTTCTTCCAGACTATTCACAAGAATACGTTGTTCTATCCAATTTTCATGATTATCATAGCCGTATTCCATTCTCACTGTTTCAAATAATTGCTCACCTGCTGAACGTTTGTATGCTATACAATCGCCATTAGTATTGTAGACGAAATCAATACGCACTTTTGGCATACCTGAAGCAAAATCTCCATCCTCATAAGCAATCAATCTGTTTAGTGAGTCATAATAATATGAATACTCCCTAAACATGTGTGAATCACTATAAAATTGATCAGAAGTATAAATATATCTGACGAATGTATCTATTTTTTCAACTGTTGTACAAACTAGATCACCTCGATTATCTTTTGTTGTAATTGTAATAACTAACTGGTTTAATGAATCAATATGATATTTTTCCGTTGATACCAATTCATCTTTACGTTCCAATACTTTATCTTTAGCAATCACACGACCAAAACGATCGTAGGAAAGAATTGATTCTTCAATCAATTGCCCTTTTTCGTATTGTTGCTCAACAGTACTTCCATCGCCCAAAATACTAAGTTTCGTTCCATATTCTGTTTTTCCGTCTCTAAAAAAATCATAGGTTATAACTTGTTTTTTTTCATCATACGATTCAAATCCTTCTAGTGGTGACTTGTTTTCTTCATAATAGATCGAATGGTACCGAAAACCAGATAAATCATATTCGAACAAAGTGTTCTCATCCCTGTTTAGGTGTTCAAAGTATTTGTAGTAACGAATCGTGTCATCACCAGCTTTTGTCATTCGTGATTCAACAGAACAAACATTTCCGTTTAGTTCATCCAAACGTACACAATTACGGTATTCCTGAGCGGAAACTCGTTGAAAAAAGCTGAATAATGAGCAAATGACAATTAGAATACGTAACAAATTCATTTTTTTAGTTGGCACTTCGATTCTATACAAAGGCAATAACAATCGGTAGTAATAAATGTAACAAAAAACCCTTTCTTCGATAGATACGAAAAAAGGGTTTCTCTTATTTTTCAGATTTACTTATCGCGTAAACAACATTTCACGGAACTTCGGCAACGGCCACAATTCATCGTCAACCAACAACTCAAGTTTGTCTGCGTTGTAGCGAATCTCGTCGAAGTACACTTTTACTTTATCGCAGTAAGCCAGGGCTTTTTCTTCTGCGTGTTCGATTTTATTGGCTTCCTTGCGTGCCTGGAGCATGGTGTCGCAGGTTGATTTCATTTTATTGAGGTGCATGGAGATTTTATCCACCAACTGCAATTGGCTTTGAGCAGCTGCTCTACCTGCTTTATCGCCCAAAACGGTAATCAGACCCTGAATGTTTTGCACCAAACGATTTTGGTATTCCACTACTGCAGGAATGATGTGTGTTTGTACCAAATCGCCCATCAAACGCGCTTCAATCTGCATTTTCAAGATGTAGCTTTCAAACTCAATTTCCTGACGAGCTTCCAATTCGCGCGGAGTCAAGACATTCATATCATTGAACAACTTGGCAACTTTTTTATCGCTCCAAATTTTCAAAGCACGCGGTGTATCTTTTAGGTTCGACAAACCGCGTTTTGCAGCTTCTTTCACCCATTCGTCGCCGTAACCGTTTCCTTCGAAACGAATTTTCTTAGAGTCTTTGATCAACTGTTGCAATTCTTTCAAAATAGCTTCGTCTTTCGCCTCACCTTTATCGATGCGGGCGTCAACTGTCTTTTTGAAATCTTTCAGTTGCTTCGCCATAATGGTATTCAACACAATCATGGCATGTGCGCAGTTGGCAGAAGAACCTACGGCACGGAATTCGAATTTATTTCCGGTGAAAGCAAACGGCGACGTACGGTTACGATCTGTGTTGTCCAGCATGATTTGAGGAATTTTACCGATGTTTAATTTCAATTCGGTTTTGTCTTCCGGTGTCATTTTACCTGCTTTCACACTTTTCTCCAACTCATCCAATGCAGATGACAACTGAGTTC
>JBILJP010000329.1:0-6151 GCA_044377135.1 Fluviicola sp. | reverse complement strand
GTGTTGTCCAGCATGATTTGAGGAATTTTACCGATGTTTAATTTCAATTCGGTTTTGTCTTCCGGTGTCATTTTACCTGCTTTCACACTTTTCTCCAACTCATCCAATGCAGATGACAACTGAGTTCCGATGAACGTAGAAATAATTGCCGGTGGCGCTTCGTTGGCTCCCAAACGGTGATCATTTCCAGCTGATGCGATACAAGCACGCAACAAATCGGCGTTATCGTGAATGGCTTTGATGGTGTTCACAAAGAATGTGAGGAATTGCAAGTTGGTTTTCGGGTTTTTGCCCGGCGCCAACAAATTCACTCCGGTGTTAGTACTCAATGACCAGTTGTTGTGTTTACCCGATCCGTTTACCCCCGCAAACGGTTTTTCGTGCAACAATACACGGAAATCGTGCTTGCGTGCTACTTTTTCCAGGATATCCATCAACAACAAGTTGTGGTCGTTGGCCAGATTACACTCTTCAAAGATCGGCGCGCACTCAAACTGATTCGGCGCTACTTCATTGTGACGAGTCGTTACCGGAATACCCAACAAAATAGCTTCGGTTTCAAACTCACGCATGAAAGCCGTAACGCGTTCCGGAATAGAACCAAAATAATGATCATCCAATTGCTGACCTTTTGCCGGGGCATGACCAAACAAAGCACGACCTGTCATCATCAAATCCGGACGACAGTTGAACAATGATTGATCAACCAGGAAATATTCTTGTTCCCAACCCAAGGTTGCATTTACTTTATCAACGTTTTTATCGAAGTACTGGCACACTTCAACCGCAGCTTGGTCAACCGCGTGCAATGCTTTCAACAACGGCATTTTGTAATCCAATGATTCACCGGTATACGAGATGAAAATGGTTGGAATACACAATGTTTTACCGATTACGAAAGCCGGAGAAGATGGATCCCAAGCCGTGTAACCACGCGCTTCGAAGGTATTTCTAATTCCACCGTTCGGGAATGAAGACGCATCCGGTTCTTGTTGTACCAACAAATCTCCGTCGAAACGCTCGATAGCTCTACCCGGACCAACCGGTTTAAAGAACGCATCGTGTTTTTCGGCAGTAGTTCCGGTAAGCGGTTGAAACCAGTGTGTATAATGCGTGGCACCTTTTGTCAATGCCCAATCTTTCATAGCAGAAGCTACCTGATCGGCCATTTTACGATCCAAGCGTGTACCGTTTTGAATGGATTCTACCATTGATTTGTATGCATCAGACGGTAAATATTCACGCATAACCTCTGTGTGAAATACATTTTTACCAAAAAGGTCCGATACTTTTCCATCGTATTCGATGTGTTTTGGTGTACGATTGAGTACATCCTGATACGCTTGCAGTCGTTTTGTTGCCATAAAATTCAAAATTTTGTGCAAAGGTATGCTTTTAAGAGGGGGTAAGCCAAAATTTTCCATTAATTTTTATGAACACCCCCTGTTAATTTGTGATGATTGAATTAAAAAAAAATATTATCTCAACAAACGCACACTAATTCTATATAATCATCTTGCAATATCTTACATTGATATTTTTTGTTTGCCAATCTTAAAAAAAACGTTAGATTTAATCTGAACATTGATTTAATGAATATGAATCGTCTCTTTTTATTATCTCTGTTGGCCATATTGCTTTCCTGCGGAAAAGTTCCAACATACGAAGCAACGAATGATGTACTTCATTTTACCGGCGATTTTGAAACCGGTGATTACGCTGACTTCCACACATTATTGAATAATCCGGCCTCGAATGCAGTGATTGTAACTACTCCGGTAAGAAAAGGGAACTTTGCATTAAAGACATCATTGGGACCTAATGATTATATTTTCAATGGTTACCGTTCGGAATTGTCGGTTTACAATTGTGCAACCTACAAATCGGACATGTATTACGGTTTTAGTATCTGGATCGATACGAACTATTCTGACACCAACTATAACCTAATTTGTCAGTGGCAAGATCTTCCAAATTACGAAATGGGAGAAAATTGGGAACCATCACCTAATCTGCACGGATCTTCTCCTCCACTAGCGTTGGTCTATATAAACGGACAATTGGAACTTAAGTTCAATGAAAATCCAAATTCTGATAATGAAACCATTCAATTGGGAAATACTTTGCCTATATCAAAGGGAACTTGGATTGATTTTGTATTCCACATGAAATGGAGTGACGAAAACGATGGTTTTGTAGAGGTTTGGGCAAACGGCAATCCGTTAATTGATTTTAATGGTTCGGATAACAAGTATTATAAACGCAACCTTTTTTCACGGGCAGGAAATTATTTCAAATTTGGTCAGTACCGGGGAAAGCATCAGCCAAGCTCAACGGATGTGATTTATTTTGACGAGGTGAAAATCGGAAGTTCTTACGCAGAAGTTGCCCCATGAAACAGTGCTGTTTTATTTTAGTGTTGCTTGCCAACGTATGCTCTAGCTGGAGCCAAAACGATAAACATCAATTTTCCATTGATGCCGGAAGTTACCGCAATCGGTACTTATACCCTATTACGAACATTTCTTACCAAAGCCCCACTTTGTTTGATCATTTTGATCTATCGGTTCGACTTCGCTCTTACGGAACCTTGTATTTCTATACGAAAGACAGTTATGATGTTAGTCCGATTGCCTATTATACAGTGTACAAAAACGAAGAGCATCAACTGATTGCCAAGGCAGGATTAGGTGCTGATTTACGCCTACGTTTTGTAAACGACGAAAGAAGCTCGGCAACCACGAGCTGCGAACCGATTGTCGCTTTAAACCTCTCAAAAAAATGGTCTAAATTAAAACTCCAGATCACGAACTGGAATCGGTTCTATCAAAATGGTATCAGTTTTAATTTAATGCCCGAAATTCAATATGATTTAGGGAAGCGTTTTTTTATTTACGGTAGATATGAGTGGACTTTTCTTCAGATATACCAATCCAGTCACGAATGGCGGCAGGATTGTTTTATCGGTGTAGGATTCAAAATATAATTCCACAAACAAAAAATCTCCCCTCATTGAAGGAAGATTTTTTAATAATGCAGCACCCGGAAGGATTATTTCTTCTTCATCTCCAACACCGATTTCACCGTCATTTTCATGCCCATCATATCAATGATGGTGGTTAAATTTCCTTTTACTCCGGTAAACATTCCGTTGGTCGCATCAAAAACAGCTGTAATCGTTCCCGACATATCCGGCGACATGGCAGTAGTCATATCAACTGCTTCCTGATCTTCGGTGTCCAAATCCATTCCTTCTGTACCACCGAATTCTTCCATAGAAAACGAACCTTCTTGTGATTGACCATTGGCTGCTCCGCTAAACGGATCTTGTGATTTATCCGTACTGATTTTCTCTGTCAACGTTGCTACACCATTTACAATAGAAGTGGCATCAATGGCGCAATTGTACACTCCGGCTTTCACATCGTAATGATCGCCTTGATTCACGTTACCATCAGGCATGATCATCAGTTCCAGGAAATCGTACGGAAACACATCCAACTCATCGGAGTTTTCATTTTCGGTAATGGTCACCGGCTTGGTTTTATTCATTGTTTTTACAGAATAACCTGCCTTTAATTTACCTGTTTTAGGATCAAATTCAGCGTAAACATCTACTTTTTCGCTTCCGCTGTCAAATCCGGCTGAGGCACTATTTTCTTCGGCTTTTGCGTAGACAAGAAAGTTTCCGGTAGCTGTAGTAACCAAGGTTACTTTTTTATCGAAGGTAAAATGTCCTTTTTTATCAACCGTAATGGCGCTTTGCACCGCATCTTTCGGAAGAGCAGCCAAAGTAGCCAACGCGATTCCTTTTGAATCTTTCACCGAATAATTGGTCAAATACAAATAGCCTTTAGCCAAACCGGAACTATCCACACGTTGAATAAAGACAACAAATTCCACCGTCGTGGTAAATTTTTCTACGGTATTCATTCCCATGGCCGACATGGAAATATCATCTTTTTCAACGGCTGTAAAACGGTAGCTGGTATTGGCTTTCCATTTGTAATTCAATTCAACGGCAAATGTGGCTGTTGAGAGAAATGTAATGAGAAGAAGTATAAGTGTTTTCATCGTTTATTGTTTAAATGTTTAAATGCGATAATGGCGTTTACGAAAATCGTACCAAAGTAGTGATTAGTTTTTAGTGGCTAGTGATTAGTGATTAGTGGTTAGTGGTTAGTGGTTAGTGGTTAGGAACTGATTTTCAAAATACATCTGGTAAACTCCATTCATGACATTATTTCTTACGTTCGTTACACAATCACACTTTCATTACAATCACCGATCCATTGCTTACATAGCAACAGTTTAACTAGCTAAGCATCGGTAGTTTTGACCTATAAAATTTAATTAATCACGTATGAAATCAGTATCAAAAGCTGCGATTCTATTCGGAGCATGCGCAATGTTAACCGTTGCATGTAAAAAAGAAAACATCCAACCGACAAACGGGTCAGATGAAAGTAACCAATGGCAAAATGCCATTGAAAAGAGTATTCTTGCTCAACCAGAGGCAGGACCGAATTTATTGGCAGTTGATCAAATTTACCAAACAACTCAATTGCACCTTTCAAGTTTGTTGTTCAATATGAATTATTACAGACAAGCACCGGCATTACCGAATGTGAAATTCAAAGGAATTGCTGCTTTTGGCACTTTTAGAGCCTACTTGTACGACAATAATCAGTTCAATAATCAAGAAGATTTTATTGAAGTTTCAACCGGTCAAAATGGAAAGGTGAAGTACAACGGAAATGCAGTTGAACTTGACGAAATTGAGCTGATCGATGGAAACATAAACAATATGTATGCAACAAATGGTCGTCAACTGTTTCGTTTAACATATGTTCCAGCTACGGCAGGTCAGTTAGCCTATTTCAACGCTACATTGATTTATTCTATTCCAATGTCAAGAGATACTTTTGTTGTCTCTACCATTTGTCCGGATGCTTCTGTTGCCAATGCGTTTAGAGTATATTACTTCATTTCTCCGCTTGCGATTACATTACCGGGAACCACTTTTGGAAACTTCAGTTATGTTACGATCTCTAATGCAACTTCAACTCCAATTATTGGATTGACTACCACTACCACTAACCCGGTGCTTTCAACACTATCCACAACGGTTCCTACGATTAACTCTTTCCGTTCTACCTTAGATAACTCTATGTATGTGACTGTAAATGGAGCTATTCGTAAAGTTGGCCCTACAGGAGTAATGACAACTATTTCATCTACATTGATCCCGACCGTTTCAGGAAGTAATACTTATCAGAAAGTTGATTGCGCATTTGGCAACCATTAATTGATGTATTGAACCTTAATCTCTAAATCAACACATAATAGCAAGTGAGAATTTTAATGTTCTCACTTGTTTTTTCTTTGTGGGATGACAAAGAACGATACATCATTCTATAAGGCAACGAAAAACAAACAAGTCTCCGATTAAAAAAATGAAACAGTTATTCGCTAGTTGCGTCTGTACAATTGAGTAGCTCAACAATTCAAATTCAATAATTAGATTTACGCCTTGGAATGATCACATTTAAGTTTATTTTACCATTCAAAAATCACACTCTTTTACCTTCTGATTGGGCGCAAAAAACTACGTGTTTCATATCCGATTTGACTGTTGAAAACCACGTTTTACAAAACCTAAAGATTGATTAAATGCGTTTGTTATTGCTTTTTCTATTCTTCCTTTATTGCAATCCGAAAGTTCATGCTCAGCAGATTACAGAACAATTCACTGTTAACAACGGTTTACAAAGCAATGAGGTCTATCAAATAGAAAAAGACAAATACGGACACTTATGGATGTGCAGTGATCGTGGTTTGGTTTCATTTAACGGTAACGAATTTTCTTATTTCGATGTTACAAATGGTCTTAGGTATCCGAATGTCACATCCATTTACAAACTACAAAACACCCTTTTCTTTTCTGAATTCAATGGCGGTATTTCGTATTTAGACAACACCAATTCTGTAAAACAACATTGGTTATCAGATTTGGTGAAACCCTATCTAAAAACGTATCGATATTTCATTCAGGCTGTTGAAAAAGACAACTTATTGTATTTATCCTACAAACAACTTGGCGTTTTAGTGATCGATATGAAACTAAAAAAGGTTGTAAAACTGATTCAAC
>JBILJP010000328.1:0-6153 GCA_044377135.1 Fluviicola sp. | reverse complement strand
TGCACAATCGAATACAGGAAGTTTGTACACCTATTTGCTAACCGTTTGGAATGTACTAATGTATCGCTATACTGCTGAAAAGGATATTATTACGGGCGTAGTAATTGCCGGACGGGATCATCCGGATTTGGAAAATCAAATAGGGTGTTATATTAATAGCCTGGCCCTAAGAAATCGCATTAACCCGAATGAAAGTTTCGAAGATTTTTATCAATTCGTAACCCAGCGAACATTCGCCAGCTTTTCGAATCAAATGTATCCGTTTGATAGACTTGTCGACGATCTAAATCTGCTGCGCGATACGAGTAGAAGCGTTGTTTTTGATGTAATGCTAATGCTTCAGAATCAAGGGAAATGGGATGACATTGCCGCATTATATGAAAATGAGGACCTTAATCGAGTTGTAGAATTAGGGAATTGTACTGTGAAGTATGATGCAGGAATAACGTTTAAAGAAGAAAACGGTTTATTGTCTTTCCATGTAGAGTTCAATGTCGACGTTTATGAAAAGGAGCTATTTATTGGTTTGATGAATCATTTCAAACAATTGATTAAAGCATCTCTTGAAAATCCAACAACGAAAATTTCTGAACTCGATTATCTAAGTAAGCTTGAAAAAATAGCACTCCTTGAATCAGGTAGGGATGATCAATTAATTTACCCTCAGGACAAGACAATTGTAGATTTATTTGAAGAGCAAGTAACAAGAACGCCTGAAAGTCTGGCAATATCATTCCAAGGGATTGAATTGAATTACCAGGAATTGAATGATCAATCGAATCAATTGGCACATTTCCTAGTTGAAGTACACCAGATTAAACCAGGTGATATAGTAGGAATTATATTAGAACGAACCGAAAAACTAATCATTACAATCCTTGGAATTTTAAAGTCTGGTGCAGCTTATTTGCCAATTGACATAAATACGCCTGAAGAACGAATCCGTTATATTTCTAGCGATAGCAATTTAGCAGTGCTTATTGATGAAAAGGAACTTTTGAAATTTCAACAAGGTCAAGAAAGATACCCGAAAGCGAACATTGGAAAAATCACGAACCCTAAGGATGCTATTTATGTGATTTACACTTCAGGATCTACAGGATTGCCAAAAGGTGTAATTGTTGAACATCGAAATTTAGTAGCGCATATTCACAACGTAAAAGAACTTTACGGGGTAAGCGAAAAATCCCGGTTTTTACAATTTTTCAATACCGCATTTGATGCTGCTGCTCAAGAAATCTTTACCAGTTTGTGTTTCGGTGCCTCATTATATCTGAAAAATGTCAGTGTCGAGCCAGATTATATTTATGATTTGCTGTTAAAACACAAAATTACACATGCCGATTTTTCAACCGCATTTTTTAATTCATTTATTGCGCTCTATGATACTGCCAATTTTGCACACCAATTAGAGTTTTGTGCAATAGGGGGTGAAAAACTCGAAAAGGAAATACTGGAAAAACAGCGAAATCAGATTTCACGATTCACCAAAAAATTCTATAACGTATACGGCCCCACTGAAACTACCTTAACGGCTACTTGGTACCCAATTATTGTTGATGGTAAATACTTAGTATCGCATGATAATATCCCAATCGGTAAGGCTTATGCCGGACGTCAAATTTTAATTTTGGATGAAAACAATAGGCTGCTACCCAAAGGAGCAATTGGTGAAATTTGCATAGGAGGTATTGGAGTAGCAAGGGGATACCTGAATAGAGATGTGTTAACGAAAGAAAAGTTTATTATAGATCCCTTTAAGTCCGACAATCGACTTTATAAAACAGGGGATTTAGGGAAATGGCTACCGGATGGCAATTTAGGATTTATCGGTCGAAAAGACGATCAAGTAAAAATTAGAGGTTACCGCATTGAATTGGGGGAAGTCGAACAAGCCTTGCTTAAATATTCGGACATCGAACAAGTGTTGGTTCTCGCAAATGCAAATGAGAACGGAGAAAAAGAGCTTGTGGCGTATTTTAAAGCATCTGAAACGCAAAAAGTAAGTCATTTAAGGGAACATCTTGGGCAAGTACTACCTGATTACATGTTTCCTTCATACTTTGTTCAATTAGAAGAATTTCCATTAACGCCGAATGGCAAAATTGATAAAAAATCGCTACCAGCACCAAAAGAAATTGGTGTGTCGAGTAAAATGGAACACGTAGAAGCGCAATCAAAAGAGGAGCAGGTCTTAGTGGATGTTTGGTCCGAAATTTTGAAACGCGATGGAATTAGCGTAAAAGATAGTTTTTATAACCTTGGAGGGGATTCAATAAAATCCATTCAAGTTGTAGCACGTCTAAAACAAAGAGGCTACCATCTTAAAGTAGAGGATATTTTGAGAACGCCAGTATTGGAATCTTTGGCTTTGCTTCTGAATGAAACAATACATTTCATTGAGCAGGATGAGGTTACAGGACCAGTGCGATTAACCCCGATTCAGCGTTGGTTTTTTGAATCTGGAGAGATTCAAAAGCAGGATCATTTTAACCAATCGGTTGTTTTAAAAAGTAATACTGAGATTGATCGAACCTCTATTGAGAAATGCTTGATTGCACTCACTGAACATCACGACGCACTTCGGATGACCTATAATCAGGTAGCAAATGCTTGGGAACAAACCAATCAAAGTGTGGATAATAAAAGCTACAGCTTAGAATTTCATGATTTGAGAGAGGTGCAAAATGCCGTGGGTCAAATCAGTGAAAAAGGATATTTGCTACAATTAAACATGTCCCTTTCAAATGGTCCATTGTTAAGAGTAGCACATTTTCGCTTGAAAGATGGAGATCGCTTGGCATTGGTTTTACATCATTTAGTGGTTGATGGGGTATCGTGGCGTATCTTATTAGAGGACCTTTCAACGTTGTATGCGGCATATCAGGCAGAAGAAAAACCTGAACTTCCATTAAAAACGGACGCATTCCAAAAATGGGCCTTGCACTTGGAGATATTTGCAAATTCCCCCAAAATAGAAAGCGAACGTGCTTATTGGAACAATGCGCTATCGCAAAGTAATCTGCAACCATTAGGAAAACAAAGGTCCATTGAGACGGTTGAAAAAGTGGATGCTATTGAGTCGTTTGTATTGGACAAAACGACCACTGAACTCTTGCAAACTAAAGTACACGATGTTTACAACACCGAAATCAATGATCTACTACTAACCGCATTAGGATTAGCCATTAAGGAAACATTTAAGAGTAATAAAACGGTTCTTCAAATGGAAGGTCACGGCCGAGAAGATATTTTGGAGGGAATCGACATTAAACGTACAGTTGGTTGGTTCACTACAGTCTATCCATTTGAACTGGATGTTTCTAAATCAGAGAATGAGATTGGTAATTTGATTGAAGTGAAGGAAGCGTTGAGAGCAATTCCGAATAAAGGGATTGGCTATGGTATCCTAAAGTACTTAAATACATCGGGGTTAGATGATGAGTTTAATCCTCAAATTGTTTTCAATTATTTAGGTGATTTTGGCAGAAACACTCAGGATTCTACGAATCATAACCAGTTTCAATTCGCACCGGAAACCATCGGATCGGATATCGCATCAGAGAATGAAAACGCCCGTTTATTGAATGTTTCTGGAATGTTGATTAACGATGAATTGAGAATGTCGGTCCGTTTTTCCAGCGCTAGATTTGACAAGGAAAGTATCAGTGCTTTAAGCTCAAGCTATAAGAAAAATTTGATCCATTTAATTGATACGTTGGCCAATAGTACCAATAGGTATTTAACACCATCAGATTTAAGCTTCAAAGGATTGAGTTTACACGAGTTAAATACACTGAATCGTCTAGGGAATTTGGAAGATGTTTACGAATTGTCTCCTCTTCAACAAGGGATGTACTACCACTGGCTATCTTCAGATGAAAGTGCGCTCTACCTGGAACAAACAACATACAGAATCAAATCGGGCGGCTTATCAATCAATGGACTTCAACGCACGTATGATCGACTCGTTGAACGACATGCTGTTTTGCGCACCTATTTTAGTAACGATTATGCAGGCAAATCATTGCAAATCGTGAGCAAAGATGTGGCATCCAGCTTTACCTACGAAACCGGAGTGAAATCCGATGAAGTCGAACGATTCAAACTCGCTGATCGCGCGAGAGGATTTAACCTGGAAGCAGGCTCTCAAATGCGATTGCTCGTAATCGAATTAACCAACGGTGATTATGAATTCGTTTGGAGCTATCACCACATTATAATGGATGGATGGTGCATCAGTGTTTTAATGAATGATTTTAATGAATTACTTACCGCTGAATTAAATGGAACTTCTGCTGACTTGCCTTCAGTTGTACCCTATAAAAATTACATCAATTGGTTAAAGACAATCGACAAAGAAAAATCATTGACTTATTGGAACGATTATTTGTTGGATTACTCAGAATTGGCAGATATTCCGTTTCAAAGGAATGACCAAGAATCAGGCAACGTAGAATCCAACGAGTTTATTCAAATCGAAGAAACGGTTACATCCAAAATAGAACAGTTGTGCAATGAAAATGGGATTACTTTGAATACCTTTTTGCAAGGCGTTTGGGGGTATTTATTAGCACAATACAACGGTACGAATGATGTTGTTTTTGGTGCGGTAGTATCTGGACGCCCGGCGGAACTTCATGGTGTCGAAGACATGATCGGATTATTCAATAATACTATTCCAATTAGAGTCAATTATTCGGAAGATGATACCCCTGTAACGCTTCTGAAAAAATTGCAAGAACAATTTATTGAAAGCAGTCCGCATCATTATTTGAACCTGTCGGAAGTTCAATCCCAAAGTGACTTAGGGATGAATTTAATGAACCACATTATGGTTTTTGAGAATTATGCCGTGAAGGAAATGCAAAACGAAGGGATCTTAAATGCACAGAATGATGAAAACTTCTCGGTACAATCAATGGAAGTATTCGATAAAACGAATTACAATTTCAATCTTACAATTGACCCAACTCCCCCCATTGTAAGCATCAATATAAGGTACAACAGTAATTATTACGATAGTGCCTTAATCGGACGAATTAAACAGCATTTTGATGGTGTTATTAAAGAATTTACAGAAAACTCAAATCAACTCTTAGGCTTATGAATTTCCTTTCAGATGAAGAAAAATATGAACAATTAATCTCCTTTAATCAAACCAAAGTTGATTTCACCAGGGGTTCAACAGTTCTTGATTTGTTGAAAGAACAAGTTGTAAACTGTGCGGATAGCGTGGCGTTAAGAGGAGAAGAATATTCATTGACTTATCAGGAATTAGATGAGGTATCGAATCAATTGGCCTATTGCCTAAAGTCTGATTACGGAATCAAATCCAATGATTTGGTTGGAATGAAATTGGATAAAAACGAATGGGCTGTGATCTGTATGCTTGCCATATTAAAAGCTGGTGGAGCGTATGTTCTAATTGATCCTGAATACCCTGCCGCTCGAAGAGCGCACATTTTATCAGATGCCAAAATAAACGTGTTGGTCACCAGTACAGATTATCTATTTGATGAAGAAGATTTTGATGGAATTGTTTTTGCATTGGATGTTGAATTTGATAAAAACAACTACCCAATCGACGAAATCAATGAAGTGAAGGCTGTCTCAGATTTAGCCTATGTCATCTATACTTCGGGTTCAACCGGAAACCCGAAAGGTGTAATGATTGAGCATCAATCGCTCGCAAATTATTTAAACTGGAGTGTATCAGCATACGGACGGGGTGTTCCTTTTAATTTTGGTTTGTACACTTCGTTGTCTTTCGATTTGACCATTACCAGCATTTACCTGCCACTCATTAGCGGAGGTGAATTGAGAATGTTTCCTTCTAGGACAGATGTTACTGAGACGCTAGAAAGGTACGTTAACAGTGATCTGAACTGCATTAAATTAACACCGGCGCACCTCAACCTTTTACCTGCAATCAAGATTGAAAAAACAGCGTTGCAATTGGCAATTGTTGGAGGCGATGTATTGACAGATTCGCACCTTGAAATTTTGAAAAAAATAAATCCGGAAATCAGAATCTTCAATGAATACGGACCTACAGAATCAACAGTTGGTTGTATTGTAAAAGAAGTTGGTTTAACAGAGGGCGACATCTCAATCGGAAAGCCAATTGCAAATACACAAGTATATCTTCTA
>JBILJP010000327.1:0-6163 GCA_044377135.1 Fluviicola sp. | reverse complement strand
TCTCCTCGAATGTGCACCGGATAAAACCAAAAAAGCCGATCCATCAGCTAAGGCTGACAGACCGACTTTTCAATAAAATTTTGGGTATTATTTTTTCGTAAATCGTAAAGTACTCATTCCGGTTTCATGAATTACCCGAATGAAATAACTTCCTGTTGCCAAATCAGCTACCGACATCATAACACTTCCGCTGGTTGCACGAATCACACGTCCGTTTTGATCCAACAGTTCAAGTCCTTGAATCGAAGCCTCTGTGGCTGATTGTACACTTACTACATCTGTTGCCGGATTTGGGTAAAGCGAAAAGAGACCGGCTTCGTTTTCAGTAATGTCGGCACAGTTTTGAACCGTAACATTAAACGTTGCAGTGTTGGTGCAACCGTTTACATCTGTTCCTACCGTTGTGTATAAAGTCGTGCCGGTTGGAGTGGCAATCACCTGCGCTTGTGTTGGGAAATCAATGGTTGCATTCGGTGTCCAGACATAACTCACTCCACCAGAACCGAGCATGGTAATTGTTTCACCATTACAAATAATGCCGTCTGCCGGATTACCGATAATGGTAATGGTTGGTTGAGCAAATATTGAAAGGTTTGTACCGTTGTCAGTGCCTGTAGTAACAGGATCTGAGGCTACCACACGAATACGGTATCCGCTTCCTGCAGGAGTTCCACCCGGAATAACACCATTGATAGAAAGAGCCCCCGAAGCAGATGAGGTCAACGAGCCAATAGAAGTTGGTGATGCAAACGAACCTGCAGCATTCGACAATTGAGCGGTATAAATATTGCCGGCATTTACAGTTCCGGTTACGTCAAAATTCACCGTTACATTCGCCGCTGTATTGAAGCACCACGTAGCAGCATTGATAGCGTTTGTTGTAATGCTTGCGAAGCTTCCGGCTATTCCGGTTACGCTCAACTGGTCAATGGCAAAAGCAGGGTCGTTTCCTACGGCAGAATTTTGCCAACGAAAACGAAATTGCAACGATGCCACATTGTTCCATGCAGGTAGTGTAACACTGGTTTGAGTCCAGGTTGAAACATTGACGTAGCTTGTTCCGGTTGGTGTCCATGTTCCTCCGCCGTTTGTACTATACTCGATGGTTCCGTAGGCAGATCCGGTAGACCCGGCGCAGAGGTAATAAAACGAAAGTGTTACGGTATTGTAACCCGTAGCATCAATAGGGTTTGTTAATGTGGTTACTTGATTGGAAGGAGATCCCGTATCAAAACTGGCATTACAAACAGAAAAACCAGTACACGCATCCGTGTTATGGATGTGCATATAGCTGGAGTTGGGACTATTGGTAATTCCACCCGGTTGATTTGGTGTATCACTGATAAGCGGAGAAAAACCAACGTACTCATTGTTTACAGTCCAGATGTTATTTCCCGAACCACCGGCATTCATTGTCCAGTTGCCACCACCGGTTTCAAAATCATCTTGAAATAAGGTTGTTTGAGAGAATGCTGACATACAGCAAGCCAAACTTCCAACTAGTAATAGTTGTTTCATAGTAAAGTGTTTAATTAGCGATCCACAAATTACAATAAAATTGACTAACTAGTTCATTCGTCGTCAGAATTTTAGCAATTTCTACCGCATTGATAGATTTCACATTATAATTCAACAAAATGACGATGAAGTGTATGTTTTTCGATTAATTACAAATCGCGTTTTTTGAGAATGAAATAAGACAACCAAAAGAAGGATCCAATAAATACAAATGCCAGCGCCAATCGAAGTTCCATAGACATAATCCAAATATCGATACCTGTTTCCGATTCTTTTTTTACAACAATGCTTTCGAAGAAGGGAAGCGGGGTAAGATCAGCAAAAACCTTTAACGGAAAAAACTGATAGATGGCATCTGGTAAGAAAGCACCGCCAATCGTTTCTATCGGGAAATAAACAATGAAAAAGATAATGGAAAGCGCCGGTTTTCGTACAATGATGGCAAACAGGAAAGCAAAACTGAAGTAGCCGATCGTTTGGAGGAAATACAGTACTACTTTGTCGATTCCGTTGAAGGCATTCCCAAACCCGGAATAGATGCCCCCGAATATAAAACCGACCAAAAATGTATAGAATGAAACGAGCAGGCTTATGGCAAGAATCACCAAAAACTTGCTAACGATTACATCCCTTTTCCGTAAACCGTCTATAACGTTTTGGCGCATCGTTTTAAACTGGATTTCGTTGCAGGTAATGATGACAACTGTTACACCCATCAACACGTTAAAAAAACTGGCCGAATACGTGGTAAACTTCCATACATGCGGGAAAACAAAAAACTCAGCATTGGTAAAAAGTCCTTTCAGTTCGGGATGTTCATGGAAGAAAAAATCCATGAAATACATCCACAACGGAATGATCACCATGTAGGAAAGAAAGATGATTTTGATTGATGTTAGCTTCTTAAGCTTGGCGTATTCTATAGCGAGTAACTGTTTCATGCTTCAACGATTTCTAAGAAAATGGTTTCTAAATTTTTGCGGTATTCGCGCAGTCCTGAAAGGTAAATGCCCTTTTCGGCAAACAAGCGGTTGACTTTCGATGCTTCTGATAAAACGCACGAGATCAATAATTCGCCTTCCATTTCACGCAGAAAATGCATGTCCGGTAGCATATCAACCGCCGATTTTAACGTCGCCAAATCATCTGCTTTCACCAAAAACAATTGTTCCTGTGACATGATTTGATTCAACGGGCCTACTTCGAGCAATTTCCCCTTACGCAAAATTGCTACGTGGGTACAGACTTTTTCAATTTCATCCAGGATATGCGAAGCAATGATAATGGTTTTCCCTTCCTGGGCAATTTCCAAAATCAGGGTACGCATTTCGGTAATTCCCAGCGGATCCAATCCATTGGTCGGTTCATCCAACACCAATACATCCGGATTATTGAGCAAGGCCGAAGCAATAGCTAATCGTTGCTTCATTCCCAATGAAAATGTGCGAAAACGTGAGGTCTTGCGTTCCCAAAGATTCACGCGTCTAAGTACTTCTTCAATGCGCCCCATGTAATCGGTCATGCCTTTGATTTTGGCAACCACAATCAGGTTATCTACCGCATTCAAATACGGATAAAAGTTGGGCGTTTCCAACAATGCACCGATGTTCCTGCGGTTTTCATCTTTTGTGCCGTTGCCAAACCAGCTAAACGAACCGGCAGTTGAGTTCAATGCGCCTAGTAAAATGGCCAACGTGGTGGTTTTTCCACTTCCATTCGGACCTAACAAACCAAATATCTGACCTTTTTCAACGGTTAAACTCAATGAATCCAATGCCAATACATCAGCATAATTCTTCCGTAAATTCTTTATTTCAAGAATGATTTCACCCATAGTGCATTGCTTTGAAGGTGAAATTACAATGCTTTTTTCGAATCAACAGCGCTTTTGGATGGAAGGTTGGTTTTTGATGTCGAACGAAATAGAGTTTGTTTGAAATTTAAACCTGCCATCGAATATTGTACTACAACCCTTTATTTATAAGGATATTTAACAAGAATTTCGGATTGAAAACCGGCACTTCACCGTATCTTTGCACCTTGAAATATGCTCTAAGCTCTCTAACTAATAGTTTAACAGGTGTTTAGTCAATCTGATTTCCAATCACAGAAGTCTCAAGAACCGGATGCAATGGGCGGTTTACTTCTTTAGCGGATTTCGCGGCAAAAACCTGATAGTATTCATTTCAAAATAGCGGCTGTTGAAAGACTCCGCAGAGATAGTTTATGCGCATTTTAGCATTCATTTTGGGAGTTCCCGCTTTCGTTTTCGGGCAAACTTTCGGACCAAACAACCCCGCTGTCGGTGCAAACGTCACCGGAATAGGATCAACAGCATGGAGCAATCCGGGTAATGTATTGACCTCAAACAACGCTGATGCAACGGTATCGGCTATCACAACCACCAATTACCTGCAAGGAACCGGTTTTGGTTTCAATTTGCTCAGCACCGATGTGGTGACGGGAATTAAATTGGACGTAGAAAAAGCCAGTAACAATGTGCAAAATGTTGCGCGGGTTGGAACCTGGTCAGTTGGAACTACACGCTCACTTCCGTCGGGTACAAACCGTTGTTTGGTGGTTATTATCGGTTTCGAAAACGCTACAGCCCGTAATATTACTGCGGTTTCTTATGGTGGGCGCAATCTTACACAATTGACTGATTTAGGTATTGCAACTCCGTTTTACGGGAGGAATGAAGTGTGGTACTTGTTGGAAAGTGAATTGGCGTTGGCTTCCGGCACAACCATTTCCTATACCTACGGACCGTCGATTCCGTCAGAAGATTTTCAGATTGTGGCTTCTGCCGTTTTTGAAAACGTAGATCAACAAGCTCCGTTTAATGATTTCGAATCGTCGAGCAGTAATTCAAGCAACGCGAATCACCAATTAGGATCAGCTATCAGCACTTTGGAGGGTAGCATGACCGTTACAAGTATTTTCTGCGGAAATCCACCAAGTCCTTCTCAATCATTGGGCAATTCAACAGCTTATTCCATCAACAGCGGTTTTACAGAGGTGGTTGATTATCACGCTGCGAATGCTTCGTTTGCTTCTTCCGGAGGTGTGTTGCAGGTAGCACAAAAAAGTTCTGCTACTGTAGGAACCGAACAACCTACCTTTAGTTTCAACGGCACTCCCAACCGAACAATTGCCATTGCTTTTTCATTGCGCCGCGCACGCCAAATGGATTACAGCGTTCGTTTGAAAAAAGCCAGTGGTTTGGTTGGAACAGATAAAGCAATTATCAATACTGAATGGCCAACAACGGACACCTATTCTACTTACGGTGGTGCAGGCGATTTATGGGGCACAAGCTGGAATTACCAGGATATCAATAGCGCCAACTTCGGAGCTGCTTTTTCGGCAATCGTTCAAAACGGAACAGCAACAGTAGATCACATGCGGATAACTGTTTTTACAACTAGCGTGTTGCCACTTGAATTGGTGAGTTTTTCGGCTGATCAAACAAGCAATGCCATAACCTGTAATTGGTTAACGTCTTCAGAGCGTAATACCAACGTATTTGTGGTAGAACGCAGCACAAATGGAATCGATTTCGGTCCGCTGGGAATGGTAGATGCAGCAGGAAACAGCAATTCACCGATTAATTACCAGTTTACCGATGAAAATCCGGCAGCAGGGATGAATTATTACCGCTTGTTGATGATGGATACTGATGGAGAATCTACTTACTCGGATATTGCTTCGGCTCATTTTACGAAAACGGAATTGATTTCTATCTACCCGAATCCGGCAAATGAATGGGCTACCATTGTTTCTCCCAACGGCTTTGATGAAATCATTATCAGCACCGCTAACGGACAGGTAATTGATGCGTTTGAAGGAAAAGACTTGCAAACTTCGCAAGAACTCAACCTAAACCACATGGCAGACGGTGTGTACTTTGTAACCATCAAATCAGCCAACGGAAATGTTGAAATCAAGCAATTGGTGAAAACAACGAAGGGGTATTAAATTTCTTACCGAAATCTATTGTCGTGACTGCAAAATCAGCATGAGTATCCATGCAGAAGTGAGCGTTTGTTTTTCGTTTGTTTGAGGATGAGGAACGAATCCGAGTTTAGAAAAACTAGCGAACGATCTGCTAATGGATTCTGCCTCAGGCAGACCACGACAAAGCATTTTTCTTCAAAAGCTATGCTTTCTCTCTTTTTGTTGCTTTGGACAAAAAGTAAGAATCTCTACCTTTTCGTCACAAAAAACTGTTGCATCAACTCCCGGCATTCTTCTTCCATATTGCCGTTTTGCACCACAGTTTTGGGATGATAAAGTTGGTTGTCGAAACGTCCTGCGCCCCGTTTTTCATCGCGTGCGGCAAACACAATCTTGTCAATTTGCGACCAGTACAACGCACCTGCACACATCACGCACGGTTCAAGCGTTACGTATAGCGTGCATCCTTTTAGGTATTTACCGCCCAGAAATTCCGAAGCAGCTGTAATGGCTTGCATTTCGGCGTGAGCGGTAACGTCGGTTAAACGTTCGGTAAGGTTATGAGCGCGGGCAATGACCTGTTGGTTCACCACAACAACGGCTCCAACCGGCACTTCACCCAAATCGTAGGCTTTCAGCGCTTCCTGATAAGCCTGCCGCATAAAATAATCGTCGTTGTATGGGCTAA
>JBILJP010000326.1:0-6188 GCA_044377135.1 Fluviicola sp. | reverse complement strand
TTTCAGGAGTAACAGTTTCAGCAGAATTTCCATCCAAGGTTGCAATCGTGGTTTCGCGATCGCGCATGCGTTCTTCCGTATCGGCTTTTAATTGCGTCAAGGCTTTTTTGCGTTCCGTTAATTTCGGGTCGTTCGGATTTTGCTGTTGTTGCTGTTCAACTGCACGAATCTCTTGATCTATCTTTCCGATTAGAGCTTTATCCAAATTGTTTTGTTTCTCCAACGTAGCTTTCGGAGTGGCTTCATTGATGGCTTCCAATTGTGCATCGTGGTTTGGTGCCAATGCAGCCAATACCGTTTCAGGAGTTATGGTTTCCGAAGGATTTCCATCCAAGGTTGCAATCGTGGTTTCGCGATCGTGCATACGTTCTTCTGTATCTGCTTTTAACTCTGCCAACGCTTTTTTGCGTTCCGTTAATTTCGGGTCGTTCGGATTTTGCTGTTGTTGCTGTTCAACTGCCTGAATGGTTTGATCGATTTTCTCTACCAAAGCTTCATCCAAATCGTTTTGTTTCTCCAACGTTGCTTTCGGAGTGGCTTCATTGATGGCTTCCAATTGCGCATCGTGGTTCGGCGCTAGAGCAGTCAATTCCGTTTCAGGAGTTATGGTTTCAGCAGGATTGCCATCCAAGGTTGCAATCGTGGTCTCGCGATCACGCATACGTTCTTCTGTATCTGCTTTTAACTCTGCCAACGCTTTTTTGCGTTCCGTTAATTTCGGGTCGTTCGGATTTTGCTGTTGTTGCTGTTCAACTGCACGAATCTCTTGATCTATCTTTCCGATTAGAGCTTCATCCAAATTGTTTTGTTTCTCCAACGTAGCTTTCGGAGTGGCTTCATTAATGGCTTCCAATTGCGTATCGTGGTTCGGCGCTAAAGCGGTCAATTCCGTTTCAGGAGTAATGGTTGCAACCGGATTTTGAGGTAATGCGGCTATTTTGGTCTCACGTTCCGTAATGCGATCTTCCAATTTCTCCTGCAAACCTTTCAATTCCTCTTTTCGTTTGATGGCTTGCTCGTCTTTCGGATCGGTACGAAGGGTTTCTTCTACTTTCGTCAATTCTGTATCTACTTCACGATCCATCTCACGATCAGCTTCCAACAATGCCTCTTCTTTCGCCCGCGGATCTGAACCTGCTTGGCGTTCAATCGTTTTAACGCGCTCTTCGTAGTTATCCGTCAATTGTTCCACCACCGGATCAGCATCTTTCTCATTTGAAAGCGCCAGAATAGCAGGATCTTTTTTCATATCCGCTACCTGCTGGTCAATGTAGGCCGAAAGTGTATTGTTGTTTTTGGAATCAACCGTAGCCAATTTGTTTTGTACTTCAGCCGGAGCAACAGGTCTGCTATCGTTTACCGATGTCACATCTTGTAAAAATTTAATGCGTTCGGTAAGCGCTTCTTCCTTTTTGGTGTTTTTCTCCAATTTGGTTTCCAAGCCTTTACGCACTTCTACCACCATCGCCAATTCGCTGGTTTTACTATCAATAGAGCTTTGAATGGCCGGAACGTCTTTTTTCTTGGCGGTAGAAAGATCGGTTTTCAACTGACTGATTTCCTGTTCGAGTTGTTTTTCCGTTTTCAGGTAAGTATCCCGTTGATCAGACCACGTTTTTTTCTCTTTCAACAATTGCATTTTCTGGTCAACCAAAGCATCCACCGGATTGGAGAAATCACCTTCCTTCACGGCTTCGATTGTGCGGCTATTCCCGGTAATCACTTCTTTCAAATCACCGAACTTCTCTGCAGTAACATCTTTTTTGATTTCGGCTGTGACCGCCTGAATGGAAGCCAACAGATCTTTATCCGTAGTCCCTTGTTTGGTCACACTATCCGCAAAGGCAATCAACTCGCGCGCTTCTGTTTTTAGTTCGGCTACTTCATTGACTTTTTCCTGAGCTTCGATCATTAACTCAAACTTGGCTTCTTTGGTAGGTGCCGAGTTTGCGCGATTCACCAGGTTTTTAGCTTCTTCCTGTTTTTTGGCTGCATCATCCAACTTCTCCAATGCCTGGTTCAAAGCGCCATTCGACAAATTTTCATTTGTTTTAACCTTGTCTTCCTGCTTGTTTTCTAATTCTTCAAACACGGCCACAATTTCACCCGGACCGGCATTCCCGAAGCCCAATTCGGCTAAAATCTTCTCATTTTCCTTGCCGGCATCCAATTGCTCCAAATCAAACTGGTCGGCATTCGGGTTCAGTTCAGAGCGCATTTTGATCACTTCTGCCAATACTCCGGCTGGATCATCCACCTCTTCGTTGAACAAATCAACTACGCGCACCACTTCTGAGCTGTCGAGTATTTCTTCCAGCATTTTTTGCTTCAGGGGTTTGAATTCCTTCATAAACGGAATGGACACCAGGTATTTGTGCGAAACCGTGCTTCCTTCCACCTTCATTTCGTAGGTGTATTTACCTCCTTTAGGGAACGTAATGAGGTAAGATCCTTTTTCGTTGGAAACAAAGGTCCCGATTTTTTCACCCGAAGCATAATCGGTTACCGTTACCGAAATTTTCTTATTCTCAGGGTGAATTGTGGAAACAAAATTGCCTTTCACCACGGCCAATTGAAGCGGAACTCTCGTCACACGTACTTTGTAAACGTGAATGTTTCCGTTTGAACTTTGGCGGGTCGAAGCAAAATATGCGTTGTTGTCCAGCGAATCGACCACATAAAAAAGATCGTTATCCGGCGAAGAAATGGCGAAATCCATATTTTCCGGCGGACCGAAGGTATTGTTATCTACATCGAGCTTGGAGCGAAAAATATCGTAACCTCCCATTGAATTGTGACCTTTCGAGCAGAAATACAGGTAATTGCTTCCGGCTTGCATGAATGGGAAATCTTCATCGAACTTGGTATTCACATTTCCGGCAACTGTTTGCGGCAAACTCCAACTTCCGTCGGGCAATGCTCTGCGCATGTAAATATCCTTCTGACCATTATCGCTATCGCCGTAAGAGGCGTAATAGATGGTAGAATTACTTCCTGCCGGAAAATGAATGAGCGGAACATAACCTTTCTTCTTATCGATCTTACTTTGAAAATCGGCTGCTACAATGATATCTCCGCCAATGTGTTCGGGCAATTTGTACAAACGGAAAAATTCCTTGGCACTTGTCTCTATTTTTTCCAACACTACCAAATCGCTGATTGTAGTCAGCAAGCGTTTGCCGTTTTGACACATTTCGATTTGCCGGTCTACTTCAAACGCAGCCTTGGGTTTGCCTCCGGCTTTTTGTTTGTAGAGTTCGTAATTTTTGATGGCTTCGTTGAACTGGTAGTTCAGATGGTAAGCTTTCCCCAAAAAATAATACGCCTGAATATCGGTTGACGCATCCGTAACAGCATAATTGAGGTATTTGAACGCGTCTTGTTTTTTATAGGAATTGTACAACAGACAGGTTCCGAAGCGATAGTTATAATCGTGAGAACGTGGGTTGAGTGCTAATAATCTGGAATAAAGCGGTGTAGCATCAACGTATTTTTCTTCTTCGAAGAATTGATCGGCCTGAATTTTTACATCGGCCTCTGTTTGTTGCGCATAACCAACCGATTGAGCCGCAAAAAGCAGTACAATAAACGAGAGTAGCCGAAAGATGTTTAATCCTGACACTGAATTCATTAAAATCTACTCACTGTACGATTAACGCTTGAAAAGGTTCATTTTGTTTTCATTTCCCTCTACGATTCTGCCAATGTTCTTCCGATGTGCAACAATCACAACAGCAGACAGAATAGACCCGAAAACGGGTAACGCAAACGTTTGAATGGGAAATGCAAACCACAATAGCAGTGCAAAAGCCAAAGCAGCCAGAATAGAACCGAGTGAAACGTAGTGACTAATCATGAAAACCAGCAGGAAAACCACCAAACAAATCAGAGCTGCCAACGGTTGCAAACCAATTACAACTCCCAATGAAGTAGCAACACCTTTTCCACCTTTGAAACCGGCAAAAACAGGGAATACATGTCCGAGAACTGCCAAAAACGAAGCCACCAATTGCACATGCGTGAGTTGAGCTGCTGTAAAATCGTAACCGAGAACAAAATACGGAATCAATACCGCAATCATTCCTTTGAGCACATCAATTGAAAGTACCACTCTACCCGCTTTTTTGCCGAGTACACGAAAGGTATTGGTAGCACCTGCATTCTTACTGCCGTGCTCACGTATATCCAAGCCGTACTTCATCTTCCCTACCCAAACTGCGGTAGGAATAGATCCTAAAAAATAGGCCGGCAAAGCCGCCAAATAATCCGTTGGTATGATCATTCAAAAAGTCCCAATAGTTTTGCTAAAAATACTTGATTTGACGATACTTCGTATATAAAATTCTTCGTTTTACGCTTATCTTCTTTAATCGCCCCGATTGCAGTTGTCAATTCTGTATCGTTGGAAACAATACTCATTTTTCCGTCGCGCTTCTGCATGTCATAATTCATCACATAATCTGCAGCGCCCGGCACTTGCATCAACATCACAAATCGGTCGGCATTTTGCGAGTAAATTTGTTGGAAAAAGGCCTTGAACACCACTTGACGCATCACCGGTTTTCCATAGAAATTCACAATGGCAGCACCGTCTACATTGGTCAACAAACCTCGTTCCTGATTGCCCGGTTCGGCAAATGAACTCAAACGAATTCCGGTAATGACAATTGATTTCTCTAATGCATCCGGAACTTTCTTGATTTTCTTCTCGCTCGATAATGTAAATTCCTCTTTCACCTTATCGGCTGTTTTACGATCCGACCATTGCAATAAGGCTTGTTCGAGTGTGGTTGAATTAAACTCAAGCGGTTTCGCACCTTCTACCGCTACAATTCGTTCTGCCGCGCCTTCAAACGCATTTTTATCCATCGGAAGATTGAAACGCATCGTGGTATTCAGGGTTGTTTTACCCGAAGTTTGATCGTAATTCACGGTTCCAACAGCATCTACGGTTATATCTCCGAAATCCATTCCGAGGTTGATGATTCCGTCACCGTTCATGGAACAGCTTTCCGTATGCAAGGCAATGAAGTTTCCTACCTCACCACGATTCACGAGTTTTTCTTTCGATCCGATTTGGAATTCTTTTGCATCAAAATCGTATTGCAACAAACCGTTAGCTGTCATCACAATCGGGTCATTGGCCACTTCCAACGCCGACAAGAAAGTCGGGTACAAACGAATACTATCCGTGTTGCGCGAATCTCTCCAGACAATTCCGGCAGAAATAGCCTGACCGTCGAGCGTTTTCATGTTTTGCGATACCGGAATCTGAATATTCTTCGGATCAATCTGCGCCGTAAACGACATCCAGTTTTTCGGGAATTTCTCACATTCGTGGTTGATACGTGTTGCTCCTTCAAAGTAAATCAGCGGATTTGCCGATTTGATGGCCAATTTTCCGTAGTAATCAAATTGCTTGCTGAGTTTGAAGTTGGCATCGTTTTTCACTACACCTTTTGCAAACGTTTGGTACGAAGAATCCACACCAATCTGATCTACATGCAAGAGTGTTTTGGTAGAATCGGCATCGAAATACGGATAATCACCTACAGATGTAAATGCACGACGAGCTGTAATTTCGGTATTCGCATTCACAAACGTGTGGAATTTGGTCACGTAGTTGGCAACAATGCGCGAGTTCAATAACGGATCCATTTTGGCCTTTTTACGGATGATCACTCTCATGCTATCCGGATAAATACGCGCATCGGCCACATCGATGAATTCGGTTTTGGTACACGTAATGGTTTTTTCTTTCAAGCTAAAGGCAGCTTTCGGCGCTTTAAATTGCAAGGAATCTTGTTTCGGATGAATGGAGAAGAAGTTTGGCCCAACCAAATCTAAGTCGGTATTAATGGCAATATCTTCTTGTTTTCTCGATTCCAATTCAACTGCATCCTGATCCATCAACCAGGTAAAGAAGTCCATTTTACAGACATACTGGTTTACCGGGAAGGTAATGGTTGATTCTCCGTCGTTTGACTTAAATTCTCCCTTGCGCGTTTTGAACGACACATGTGCGGCTACGTTATCCGTTTTAAAGGCCAGCGGATCTTCGTCGGCTTCGGCAAACGTGTTTTTGAGGTTAAAGATGGCTGTATCGGCATCAATGTCCCAGCGTTTGAATTTGAATTTATCCGATCCTAAGTTGGCTTTATCGAGGTTAATGATTCCGAAACCGGTCA
>JBILJP010000325.1:0-6194 GCA_044377135.1 Fluviicola sp. | reverse complement strand
TTGACTTCTGCAGAAGCCACCTTTTTCATTTGGACTACTGAAGGCGAACTAATTACAGATTCCGGGAATTGTAAAGCAGAGGAACTCTATGTTCTGGAAGCGAATACATCACAGACAATTCGCGCTACGGTTAATTCAACAATCATTCTGGTTAAGATTAATAGCAGCGTTTTAAAGTGAAATGCATACTGAACTTTTGAATTGTTCATCAAAAACACTCAAATATTCATTTTTCTGTACTGTTTATTCTTCATTCAAGTGTAGATTGGGTTTGAAGTAGTATTTTCACTTTAAGATTTTACCCATGACTAGACTATTACTTCTTACCTTGTTGTTACTGTCTGTTGGATTTGTTCAAGCAAACGATCTGAAAGCTAAAACATCACGCAATCATTTAAACGCACACGGCGAACGTGAAGGTTTTTGGGTAGTTTCAAAAGACAATGACCCAATTCTGGATGGTCAAACTGCGAAGTACAAGGAAGGATCCTATAAAAACGGCAGAAAAGAAGGTGTTTGGATTACCTATTACGAAGACGGCGTTACACCACGATTAATTGGCGAATATGCTGATAACAGACCTGCTGGAACTTATTTTAAATTTGATCGAAAAGGTGAATTGGTTCGAGCTAGCTCTGTACCTAAACGCATTTCCATTAAACAATCCGTTCAAAGCAGTAATTCGGTTTATTCCTGCAAAATGATGTTCAATCAACGTGAAATGATTGCCGGTCAGGTATTCTTTACGCATCGCATATTCAAAAAAGATCTTTCACTTCAATTTTGGGTAGGTGAATCGTTGGAGCAAGTGAAATCTGAAACAAAATTGGTTGATTATTCTTGGTTAAATGCAAACTACACCAAAGTCCTGATGACGTACACCGCTATTCGCACACCGAAGAAAATGCGCATAGAACCATTACAAAAAGCCATTTCACCGATTAAAGAAAAGAACGTTTCTCAGAATACAAAAGGATTGGCCTATTACCACCCGCCTTTGTTGAAAGATCCGCGTGTTTCAAAAGGAATGGTCTTTATGCCAAACGGTTTGAATAAAGTATACACTGAAAGTGCAGAAATCTGGATGGATGGTCATTTCATGAACGGACAACTCTATACCGGTAAAGTTTTCGTTTACGACCATGATGGTGTATTGTTAAAAGTACGCTTGTACAAAAATGGCATTTACGAATCTGATGGAGTGCTGTAATTTGCGGTAGTAATTTACAATTCCCCAAGCATCACTCGATTCTTTTCCGTTTCATTTTGATACGAGTAATTTCTACAATTTCCTTATACTCGAAATACAACGCGCAAATTTCGCCTTCAGGTGCCGGGCAAGTTGTTAATATACGCGTCTGCACTTTTACTTTTTTATTTTCTTTCCACTCATTAAGAATATCAGCATTGCACACTAAGTAGTTGTTGCCAGCTATCTGAAGATAAGTTCCTGTGCAATTCCTAATTATCTTAGCTTTCCGGAAACCTACCTGAGCCTCTCCAAAATGACTCACCATAAAGATTATGAAAAGCAGAGCAAGTTTTTTAAACGAGATTTTAAAAGTCATAGTTGGACGTATTGGATGACATGAAATTGCAAAATATTCTCCATTCCATTCCCATTCAACAATATTTAGCTATATTTGCACCGTCATATTCGAAAAGTTCGGTATGACTACATAATAATCATTCAAGTAATATTGGCATGTACTTAAATACAGAAAAGAAAAAAGAAATTTTCGCGAAGCACGGTGGTGCTGAAACGAACACAGGTTCAACAGAAGGTCAAGTAGCATTGTTTACTTTCCGTATTGCTCACTTAACTGAGCATTTGAAAAAGAACCGTAAAGACTACGGAACACAACGCGCATTGCAATTGTTGGTTGGTAAACGTCGTAGTTTGTTAGATTACTTAAAGCGTAAGGATATTGAGAAATACCGTGCTTTGGTAAAAGAATTAGGTTTACGTCGTTAATTAAAACGATACACATATTAAAAGAGGGGGCTTGTTCGGATTATTCCGTCTGTCCCCTTTTTTGCTATCAGTTCTCGATACTCTCGACTATTCGCTACGCTACTGCCGAGAACTCGAACTGACAGCAAAGAAAGAGGCGAAAGACTCAAGGCTAAAAGTCTTTGGTCTACATTAAAAAGTAAAGTATAAATATGAATATAGGAATCAAAAAGTCCATCGTTACTGGCGGGAAAGAAATTTCCATCGAGACCGGAAAATTGGCCAAACAAGCCGACGGGTCAGTAGTGTTACAAATGGGCAACACGGTGTTATTGGCAACAGTGGTTGCAGCACCTGAAGCAAAGGAAGGAGTTGATTTTCTTCCATTAACAGTTGACTACAAAGAGAAATTTGCGTCAGCAGGTCGTATCCCGGGCGGTTTTTTCCGTCGTGAGGCACGTCCTTCCGAAAGCGAAATTCTGATCATGCGTTTGGTGGATCGCGCGTTGCGTCCATTATTTCCGGATGATTACCACGCTGAAGTACAATTGATGATTCAATTGTTGGCTTACGATGGTGAAAACAACCCTGATGCATTGTGCGGATTGGCTGCTTCGGCTGCTATCGCGGTTTCTGACATCCCGTTCAACGGACCAATGTCTGAAGTTCGTGTAGGTCGTATCAACGGTCAATACATCATCAATCCTACTATTTCAGAAATGAAAGAATCGGATATCGATATCATGATTGCCGGTACAGCGAAAGATATCGTGATGTTGGAAGGTGAAATGCAAGAGATTTCGGAATTGGAAATGGTTGAAGTCATTAAATTGGCACACGAATCAATCAAATTACAATGTCAGTTCCAATTGGATTTGGCTGCTGAAATTGCTACTGCTTCGCCAAAACGTGAATACTCACACGAAACACACAACGAAGATATCAAAGCGAAAGTATACGAATTTGCATTGGATAAATGTAAAGAAGTTGCACGTCAAGGCTTGGCTAATAAAGCAAAACGTACAGAGTTGTTCGACGCTATCAAGTCAGAATTCAAAGCTCAGTATACAGAAGAAGAATTAAAAGAAATCGGAGGATTTATCTCTGTTTATTTCTCAGAAGTAAAGAAAAAAGCGGTTCGTTACGTCATGTTGCACGAAGGGAAACGTTTGGATGGTCGTAAGTTTGATGAAATTCGTCCGATCTGGGCTGAAGTAAACTACTTACCGATGGTTCACGGTTCTGCAGTATTTACACGTGGTGAAACACAAGCGTTGATGACGTTGACTTTGGGTGGTAAGTTGGATGAACAATTGATCGACAACGCTACTTTCAGAGGAACTGAAAAATTCATGTTGCACTACAACTTCCCTCCATTCTCTACAGGAGAAGCGAAACCTATTCGTGGAACTTCTCGTCGTGAAATTGGTCACGGAAACTTGGCGCTTCGTGCATTGAAGCCTGTACTTCCGGATGATAACGCATACACTATTCGTTTGGTTTCCGAGATTTTGGAATCAAACGGTTCATCTTCTATGGCAACTGTTTGTGCAGGAACCCTGGCATTGATGGATGGTGGTGTTCAAATCAAAGCTCCGGTTTCAGGTATTGCAATGGGATTGGTTGCTGACGAAGGTAAATTTGCTGTATTGTCGGATATCCTTGGTGATGAAGATCACTTGGGTGATATGGACTTTAAAGTTACCGGTACTGCAAAAGGAATCACTGCTTGTCAGATGGATATCAAAGTTGACGGTTTACCTTACGAAGTATTGATCCAGGCATTGGAGCAAGCTCGTGCAGGTCGTTTACACATCTTGAACAAGATCATTGAAACGATTGCTCAACCAAACCCAGATTTCAAACCGCAAGCACCGCGTATCGAAGCATTCAATGTGCCAAATGATATGATCGGAGCGATTATCGGACCTGGAGGTAAAATCATTCAAGGCATTCAAAAAGATACCAATACTACGATTACAATCGAAGAATTGGAAACTGGTGAAGGTCGCGTACAAGTGATGTCAAACAACGGAGACGATATGAAAGCGGCTACACAACGCATTCGTATGATTGCTTTCCCACCACAAGTGGATGAAGGTATGGAATACGAAGGAAAAGTGAAAGCTGTGAAAGATTTCGGTTGTTTCGTTGAGATTCTTCCTGGAACAGACGGTTTGATCCACATTTCGGAATTCTCTTGGGAGAAAGTTGCCAAAATGGAAGACGTTTGTAAAGAAGGTGATGTATTGAAATTTAAGGTAGTTGGGAAAGATCCTAAAACCAAAAAATGGAAATTGTCACGTCGTATTTTGTTGCCGAAACCAGAGCGTAAAGAAACTGCGCCTGAGGCAAATGCAGAATAAGAATTACGTTAAGAAATAAATGAAATCGGCTTGCAGCAATGCAGGCCGATTTTTTTTGATAAAAAAGAGATTATACGTATCTTTGATCATAAAATACGTACATGACAACGAAGCTCACATTATCAATTGAAAAATCAACGATTGAAAAAGCTAAAACATATGCTAAAAGCACCGGTAGAAGTCTTTCGTCAATAATAGAGAGTTACTTGGAAAGTATGATTTCCGATGCCCCACAAAAATCAAATAAACTAAGTAATTTGAGAGGTGTTGTAACATTGCCGGATGACTTCAATGAAAAGGAAGAGCTTCAAAATCAACTTTCAAAAAAACACCTTGGATGAAATCAGTATTTATTGATACCAATATCCTAATTGATTTATTAGCCGACAGAAAGCCATTTAGCAAAGATGCAGAGCGAATACTACTATATGCTCGTGATAAAGAAGTACAATTGTATGTTTCATCACATACGATAGTAACAACACATTACGTACTCAAAAAATACCTTGCTGAAAAAGAGCTTCGCGCAATTCTTTCAGAATTATTGGAGTACTTGACTGTTATTCCAATTAACCAACAAATCTTGACTAAAAGTTTAAGATCAAAATTTTCAGATTTCGAAGATGCAGTTCAATATTTTTCAGCACTCTCGATTAATGATGTATCGTGCATTATAACACGGAATATCAAAGATTTTAAACAAGCTGAGATAGCTGTTTTGGCCCCTGACCAATTCAATCTGGATTAATTCGATTTAATCACTTTACCTCCCAATACTGCGTTATCATTATCAAAGTAAATCTTTAAAATGTACACACCATTTGTTAGTTTGTTGATGTCAATATTCCGCTGATTAAACCCTGATTTTATAGGTACGTTATCTTCTGTAACAACTGCTTTTCCACCAACATTGTACAACACAAACTTAGCAGTTGATTTTTTCTTAGCACTCAATTTCACTTGTAAGGTCTCATTCTCTACATAATCGGAAATGAGCGTAAAATTGTTGTCATTCGAAACCGATTCATCCAGACTAATAATGGAAGAATAGGAAAAATCGCCGTTCTGATCAATCATTTTCAGGCGGTAATACACGGCTTTTGTGTGATTAATATCCTTGTAAGAATAACTGCACGGTGTATCTCCGGAGCAATTACCGTTAACTGTATGAATTTTGATAAACGATTCTTCGTCTCCATCATAAGAACGTTCCAATTCGTAACGCGAAAAGCTGCGTTCATTTTCAATATTCCACGACACTGAAGTACCCGATGTTCCACTTTTTTCAGCAGAAAAACTGAGTAAATCAACCGGAAGAGCAGTTGGTGTGGTGAGTCTGACATCATCAATAGCAGCGGATGGATCTGTTCCGGAACCATTACCGTTGTTGAGCCAGTGAAAGCCAATACGCACATTCGGGTTATTACTAAAAGCGGCAGGTAATGCAAGCGAATACGTTGTCCATTGACCTTGGCTATAGCCGTTACAAGCACCACAACAAACGCTGGTTAAACAATATTGATATCCAACAGGCCAGGTCGCTCCGTTGTCGGTACTTAATCGCAATTGAAGTCGGTCATCAGAACATCCCGCACTTCCGTAAGCTATAAAGTCGAATGAAAGCGTGATAACTCCTGAATAAGTTGATGTACTTATTGTTGGCGATGTAGCCCTTTTATAAGTTGCGTTGGTAGCACCTGTTTCGTTAAAACTAGCTCCCAAATCGCCTCCGCCACCTGCATCGGCTCCGATGTGTAAACTTGCGTCACCAATGCAGCTTGAACCGCATCCTGGAGGCGCTATGCCTTCTTCCGCGCAACTGACAAACCACTCATTTGGTGAACTGCCGGATGTTCCACCAACATTGTTGACGA
>JBILJP010000324.1:0-6204 GCA_044377135.1 Fluviicola sp. | reverse complement strand
TAGGCCTCATTCACTTGGTACACGTGCGCACCAGACCCGATGACCGCGATCAGTTTGCCAAACAGAAATTCGGCTTTTCGTCGTATTTCGCCACTGCCGGTATGCTGTTTTACTTGCGTCCGAAAAACGGATGCGATAGCTGTCCACACTGGGATTAATCAATAATTAGTATTCTTCTGCAAGGCCAGGCTTTGCATCATTTTAAATTTATCAATACCATGAGTGTAAACGAACTCTCGGAACTGGAACAACAGCGACGCCAATCGTTGCAAAAATTAAGAGAATTAGGAATTGAGCCTTATCCGGCTGATTTATATCCGGTAAGTGCCAAAGCCGATGACATCAAAACGCAATACGAAGAAGGAAAGACGGTGTGTCTTGCCGGGCGTTTGATGAGTCAACGCGATATGGGGAAAGCTTCTTTTGCCGAATTGCAAGACTCCTCAGGTCGTATTCAATTGTACGTTAACCGCGACGAAATCTGTCCGGATGAAGATAAAACCTTGTACAACACCGTATACAAGAAATTGCTCGATTTGGGCGATTTCATTGGTGTAAAAGGAGAAGTCTTTAAAACACAAGTGGGTGAAATTTCCATTCACGTTCGTGAGTTCAGTTTACTGAGCAAAGCCTTGAAACCGCTTCCGCTACCGAAAACCGACAAAGAAGGGAAGATTCACGATGCGTTTACCGATCCTGAAATGCGTTACCGTCAGCGGTATGCCGATTTGGCGGTGAATCCACAGATCAAAGAAATCTTTGTAAAACGTACGAAACTCTTCAATGCCATGCGTCAGTTTTTCAACGATGCCGGTTATATGGAAGTGGAAACCCCAATACTGCAAGCTATTCCGGGTGGTGCAGCGGCACGTCCGTTTATCACACATCACAATGCGTTGGATATTCCGCTTTACATGCGAATTGCCAATGAATTGTACCTGAAACGCTTGATAGTTGGCGGTTTTGACGGTGTATACGAGTTTTCGAAAAACTTCCGCAACGAAGGAATGGACCGTACGCACAATCCGGAATTTACCGCCATGGAAATCTATGTGGCTTACAAAGATTACAATTGGATGATGGATTTTACCGAACAATTGCTTGAGCATTGCGCGATTGCGGTAAACGGTACATCGGAAGCGACATTCGGAGAACACAAAATTAATTTCAAAGCGCCTTACAAACGCGTAACAATGCGTCAATCGATCATCGATTTCACCGGATTCGACATTGCCGGAAAAAGTGAAGATGAATTGCGTGATGCAGCTCGTGGAATGGGCATCGCTGTGGATGACACCATGGGGAAAGGCAAATTGATCGATGAGATCTTCGGTGGAAAATGCGAAGGAAACTACATTCAGCCAACGTTTATTACGGATTATCCGAAAGAAATGTCGCCATTGTGTAAAGTTCACCGCAACGATCCTGAATTGACCGAGCGCTTTGAGCTTATGGTGTGCGGAAAAGAAGTCGCCAATGCTTATTCGGAGTTAAATGACCCGATTGATCAGCGCGAACGTTTCGAAGAACAAGTGCGTTTATCCGAAAAAGGGGATGACGAAGCCATGTTCATCGATCAGGATTTCTTGCGTGCATTAGAGTACGGAATGCCGCCTACAAGTGGTCTGGGAATTGGAATGGATCGTTTGATCATGTATTTGACCAACAATCCGTCCATTCAGGAAGTATTGTTCTTCCCGCAAATGCGTCCGGAAGTTAAAACCGTGAAAATCGTCTTGAATGATAACGAAAAACTCATTTTCGAAATCGTACAACGCGAAAAAAGCATGGAACTCAATAGCCTGAAAGAACAAGTGAACCTGAGCAATAAAGCCTGGGACACCAGTATCAAAGGGTTGACCAAAAATGGTTTATTGAAAGTGACTAAAACAGATGAATCGCTGATAGTGGATTTGGTTTAAAAAATGTTGGATGCTTGATTTTTTGATGTTGGATTTCATCAAAAATCAAGCATCTAACATCCACCATCCTCATCATTCAACATTAAAAATTCAGCATTTAGCATTCATCTAGGCAACGTTTTGTTTTTTCCGTAATATTACTAACAGATAGAATGTGATTTGTTTCAGTTTCTACAAGAAGAAAGAATCTGTCTTTTCCTATTGAAAAAACAACCAAATTGCGGTTACAACGTTTATTGTGTACTCTATTAACTAGTGCTCTTATGAAAAACATACTGTATCTCCTCGGTATCCTATTACTCGTTCAAATTGTTTTAACAGTTCCTTCTTGTCAAAAGGACGATCCGGATATTTCTCCCATCGGTCCTAGTGAAGTCACAGTGGATTTAACGGCGGTTCCTTATCCAAAATTATCCGACTACAAATTTTTCCGTGGTGTAATGAAATATCAGGTTCCGGCTTCGGATGTGATTGCTTATGCGCCTGCAACTCCGCTGTTTACCGATTATGCCCTCAAAAAACGGTTTATCTGGATGCCAGACGGTGAAAAAGCAAGCTATGTGGCCGATAACAAAGTCTTGGAAATGCCCGTTGGTGCGGTACTCATCAAAACATTTTACTACAAAAATGTTGTTCCAAACGGAGGCACGCGCATTATGGAAACACGTCTTCTGATTCGAAAAGCCACCGGTTGGATTTTTGCCAATTACAAATGGAACGATGAGCAAACCGAAGCGTACCTTACTACAACTGCCAGCACTATTCCAATTACCTGGATGCAAAATGGTGAGCAAAAAAGCACCAATTACCGTATTCCTTCAGAAACAGAATGCTTGATCTGTCATAAACATCAAGGTCAACCAGTTCCGATAGGAATCAAACCGCAAAATTTGAATAACTCATACAAGTATGCTGAAGGAGCTAGAAACCAGCTCAGCAAACTCATTCAGGAAGGTTATTTGGAGCCCGGTTTGCCTGGCAATATCGTTTCAACCATCAATTACAAAGACCATAGTAAATCGGTAGACTTACGTTTACGCTCGTATCTAGATGCCAACTGCGCTCATTGTCATGCCGAAGGCGGCCACTGCGATTACAGACCAATGCGTTTGGCTTTCTCTGAAACCGTTGATCCGGTAAACATCGGATTGTGCGTAGAACCTGACGAATTTGTTGGTGCTGAGTATACCTCAATCATTACACCAAGCCAACCTGAACGTTCGGTGATGCGTTTACGTTTGGGAACCAATCAGCCCAACTTAAGAATGCCCCTCATTGGACGAACAATTGTTCATGAAGAAGCGGTTGAATTGTTGGAAGAATGGATTTATTCGAAAAAAGATTGCCATTAATATAAGAACCGGAATACTATACTATATAGACTGAGTTATTAACGAAACTTCGAAAACATGAAAAAGCCTCAATTACTGTTGGTTGCCTTTGCCTTGCCACTATTGTCAATCGGTCAGGTTACCTTTTCACCAACTACCTATAACACTATTCCCATCACTCAAGGAAATTTTTATTCCAATCCAACGGCTTCGGCCGATATGAATGGGGATTATTTAGACGATATTGTGACCGTAGACGGATCACAAGTCACCATCCATTATCAGCAAGCGGGAGGAGGTTTCACCTCAACAACCCACACTACTTCAACCCCTGATTACACGCCCGATTGGAGTATTGCCATTGGTGATTTAGACAAAAACGGTTTCAACGATATCGTTTACGGCGGTAGTGGTGGCGTTACGTTTATGAAAGCCAATGCAACCGGAACGGGTTACAATGAGGTTTCGTTTGTGGAATATGTGTTTTCGCAACGCAGTAATTTTGTGGATATCAACAATGATGGAAACCTGGATGCTTTTGTTTGCCATGATGTAGGACCGAATGTTTATTACCTAAATGACGGTTCAGGTAACTTGACCTTTCATCAAGGAGGAATCGGAGATCACCCTGAAGGTGGAAACTACGCTTCTATTTGGATAGATTACGACAACGATGGCGATCAGGATTGCCATATTTCCAAATGCCGTGGTGGTGGCTCAACGGCAGCGATAGACGAATTGTTGCGCAATAATGGAGACGGTACCTTTACCAATGTGGAACAGGCAGCAAACATGGAACACGGAATGCACCAAGCTTGGTCTTCTGCCTGGAACGACTACGATAATGATGGTGATTTTGATGCATTAATCGGAGCCAGCTCTTCACCTGACGGAGAAACAAGTCCACACATTTTCATGCGGAATAATAACGACGGTACTTTTACAGATATCACCGCCGGTTCCGGATGGGAGCTCAATACTTTTTTAAGTGTCGAGCATGTATCTTTTGATTTCGATAACAACGGTTTTGCCGATGCATTGGGTGGTGGAAGTACCATTATGTATAACAACGGTAACATGACTTTTTCTCCGGGTGGTACATCTACTTTTTCTCAGGGATCTGTTGCCGACTTTGACAATGACGGTTTCCTTGATTTACGTTCAGGAAATACAGTTTACTATAACAACGGAAACGCCAACAATTGGATCAAAATTCAATTGAAAGGAATTGCCAGTAACTTTAACGGTATTGGCGCCCGTGTTGAAATCTACGGTGCATGGGGTCGTCAGATTCGCAATGTGCACAGTGGTTCAGGTTTCGCAAATATGAATACAATGAACGTTCATTTCGGAATCGGAACAGCTACTGCAATTGATTCGGTGCGCGTTATCTGGCCTTCCGGTCATGTAGATGTAGTGGAATCACCTGCTACAAACGGAGCAGTTACCATAGTTGAAGGTGCAGATCCGTTGAGTTTAGTTGAAATCGGAAATCAAAAACTGGAGGTTTTCCCCAATCCAACTACTGCACTACTTTCTATAAGCAATGTAGGTTTATTGAATGTATCCAATGTAATTGTTTACAATATGCATGGAGAAAAAATGTTGATGCAGTCATCTAATTTTGAATCGATCAATGTTTCAACCCTTGCTGAAGGTGCTTACATTCTCATGATTCAAACTGCCGACGGAAAAACGTATTCCGAATCATTTGTAAAGAAAAATTAACCCATTAATTTTCTGATCATGAAAAAATTCTTATTCATTGGAGTCTTGTTCGGTTCATCTGTAACAATGGCACAAATTTCATTCTCAAGCGCCAGTAGTGTTGCTATTAGTGCAAGTTACGTGCGTGCAACCGTAGATATGAACGGTGACTATCTCGATGATATTGTTGGAGTCAATGGTTCCAGTATTGTGATAATGTATCAACAAACGAACGGAACATTTACTTCCACAACAATAACTACAAATGCTGTTGTCCATACTCCGGATTGGAGTTTGGCAGTTGGTGATTTCGACAAAAACGGATTCAACGATATCGTTTACGGAAGTGGTGGTGGAGTTTCTTTTATGAAAGCCAATGCTACCGGGACAGCTTTTACAGAAGTTTCATTTCCGGAATATGTGTTTTCGCAACGTAGTAATTTTGTTGACATCAACAACGACGGACATTTGGATGGGTTCATGTGTCATGATGTGCAACCTAACGTTTATTACTTAAATGACGGTACAGGTAACCTGGTTTATCATCAGGGTGGCATTGGTGATCATGCTGAAGGTGGAAACTACGGTTCTATCTGGGTCGATTATGATAACGACGGTGATCAGGATTGTTTTATTGCTAAATGTCGTGGTGGTGGTTCAACTGCCAGTATTGATGAATTGCACCGCAATAATGGCGATGGAACGTTTGCCAATGTGGCTGTTGCAGCTAACATGGATCATGGTTATCACCAATCATGGTCGTCGGCTTGGAACGATTACGACAATGATGGTTTTATGGATGCAATGATCGGAAGTAGTGACGGTAGTTTACATGTTCTGAAGCACAACAATGGCGACGGAACGTTTTCAGATATGACCACCGGTTCTGGTTTTGACAATACTACGGGTTCGAGCATCGAACATGTTTCGTTTGACTTCGACAATGATGGTTTTGCCGATGTGTTAAGTGGCGGCAGCATCATGAGACGCAATAATGGAAATATGACATTTAGCCAAGTAACAATAAATGCTTATGGCTCTACAATTGCAGATTTGAATAATGATGGTTTTTTAGATTTATTTAGTGTTGACTTCTGGGGTGGAAACTCAAACATCTATTACAACGCAGGCAACAGTAATAATTGGATTAAAATTCAACTCAAAGGAATTGCCAGCAACTTTAACGGAATCGGTGCGCGAGTTGAAATTTACGGTGCTTGGGGCAAGCAAATTCGCGATGTGCG
>JBILJP010000323.1:0-6208 GCA_044377135.1 Fluviicola sp. | reverse complement strand
CCAGATTAGGTTGAGCTTTCAACTATTGAGATAGGTTGTTTTGCGATCGACTGAAATAAGAGCAATGCTCAATCCTAGTATTAGTAAACCTATAAGTGTTTCTAACGGTTAGAAACGGGTATAAACATCTGGAATAGCTGTAAATACTGGTGTTTTGGCTGATTTCGGGTTTCAGGGTCACAATTAGGAGTATGATTGTAATCCCAACGTATTATTTAGGGTCATTAAATGACAAAATCATAGCTAATAATCCTTTTAAGAATACTAATTTTTGCTAAAACACTCTATTTCAGTGAAATATTAGGGTTTGAATATATAAGTATAGGTAAGCTTACCTTTGAATAAAACTTTCTTATGGTTCTCAAAAACAAAGCCCCAAATCTATTGCTAAATCCGGGGCATCTATAACTTTAAGTGCTCATTATTGCAGCAAGGCAGTTAATGCCAAGCGTTCTAATCTTAATGTATCACCAGCAGTAACTTTTTGTCCTGTAATTATAACATAAAACACTGAAGATAGTGTTGGAATTGTAATGGCTGAATCTAAAGTTGAGGTGTTGTCCCCTTTTAAAGAAGAGGTTGCCGCCGCTACTCCTGCTTTCATCGTTGTATTTGAAAGGAAGCTCACTTCACGTTCAAATTTGACCGAGGCGGCATTTGTTGTTGCAGTATAAGTTCCAATTAAAGTTGTTCCTCCTGGTACTGCAGCTCCTACTGTTCCAGCAAGGGTACTCAAATAAACACGAAACGTTTTGGCTGAACCACCATTATTTAGACCAAGCCATGTACTAATGTTTAATTGATCCCCGGAAGCCAATGTCCCAGCCACAATTTGTTTAGAATTCATAACAACTTCACTTGTAACAGAACCAACTGCATACCCGGCAAAATCTAGCGCCAAACTCACTTGCCCCTTAGGAAGTTGTGCTTTAGGTACTCTAGCATTCGTATCTAACGCAGCATATCCACTTGCAATTCCTCTATTTGATAACAACTCGCGTGCACTGATTTGGCCTTGAGCTTTGCCAAACGCTGTTAAAATAGGATCAGAAGCAGTGATGGCACTATTGGTGGTGCTAAATCCGGCTAATACCTCAGCCAAAACACGTGCCGCAGTATAATATTTATTGGTTCCTTCAGTGACCAATGACGTTGTATAATCACCTGATTGCGGTGTCACAGCACCTGTTCTTCCATTCCAGGAAAGTAACGCATCCGTATTGTCTACTTTTTGCCAAACCGTACCATTGCTAATGATCCAATCGCCCAATTTCCAGCCACCTGTGCCATCAATAATTGTAGCAACATCAGTACTCAATACATAATAAAATCCTTTATTACCTGAAGTTGCAGTTCCTGTTGCAGGTATGGCACCAGTTCCATTCCATGTTCCCTGATAATTAGCAGCGCCTAACAAGGACGGGGGAATTTGTTCCAATGGTATTTTACCAGTATCGTCCAATGAAGCATAACCACCAGAGGTTCCTTTATTCGCCGCTATTTCGCGTAAAGCGACCTGCCCTTGTAGTTTCCCTAACGCGCTTAATACAGAATCAGCAGAAGTAATCGCAGTAGTTGTACTCGTACTAAGTCCGGTCAACAATGCTGCCAAAGCACGAACCTCCGTAAAGTATTTATTTCCTGCTTCTGTAACCTGATCTGTCGTATAATCTCCCGATTCAGGCACCACTGCCCCTTTACGGTTGTTCCATGAAAGCACAGCGTCTGTATTGTCGATTTTCTGCCAGGTTTCACCGTTACTGATGATCCAATCGCCTACATTCCAATTGTTAACTCCATTCACCATTGTTTCTCCTGCGGTTCCAACTACAAAGTACCATCCTAAGTTCGTTGCCGACGCTGTAGGAATAGCTGGTGAATTGAGGTCTGCATCCCATGTTGTTTGGTAATGTAAAGCTCCCCTTATAGAATCCGGAATTTGTGTCAAAGGAATTTTACCGTTCGAATCGAGGGTTGCAAATTGTTCCTGTGCCGCAATGAACGACAACAATGTAGAGATCGTTACTTTTTTTGTTTGAGCCTCATTAACCAGCGCCAACAAGTCACTCAACGTTAATGCACTCGCTGAAGTTAGTTCCGAAATACGTTTATTAGCCATGATGATTTGATTTTAAATGTGATGATTTGTTTGATTAAAGAATAATGGTTCCGGAATTGTCTTCCAAACCTAGATTGTCTTCTCCGTCAACGGAAAGGAAATGTTGGTCGCAAATAAACTCCTTGTGTGTTAAGTTAAACAAGCCCGATGCGTTTTCCACTTCCACTCTAAAGCGGTGATAAATAGGATTATCGTCTGCATCCTGACGTGGAAGTGAAACCGTAGCCGTGAAGTTTGTAAAATCAGGATCGCCCAAACCATCGAGCGGAGGATAAGACAATCCGCCGGTAGCTTGTTTGATTTTATAGATCTCATTCCAGTTACCGCTACTATTCATTTTTTGAAGGGAATAGGTTCCGTTGTAACAAGTCGGACTCCATACAATTTGTACTTCTTCGAACGCCGTTTCGGTAACTTCTCCAAAAATGAATGTCAGGTCGGGAGCCATGGGGTTGATTGGATCAACCAATGTTGTCCGCACCACATCCGAAGGTCGGGAAGGAACATCCACAATGATCGTCGCATTGCCGTTCAGGATATTTTGCACGTCACGCACTTCGCGAATAGCAACCAAACGGTAGTACAACGATTCACCATAAAGCGGGAAATCGACATCGCTGAAATCATCCGTCACCGGATTGCCCCAGGTAATGGTTTTTACCTTTTTCATAGTGCGTACACTCAACGCATCAACCTCATCGATACAACGATAGATTTCCAGTTTCGAAATCTTATCATTCTTGCTGTAGGAATTCAGCTCAAACAAAACAGCACTTGGTAATTCCAAAGCCGCATCCGGTAATTGCGTAATGGCTTTTCTGATTTGTGGCTGATCCGGTGCAAAAGAGTTCACCATTTTCACCGGCCCCAACGTTCCGCTTGGCGCGCTCAATTTGAACTTATCGTCCATTTCGCGGGCACAATAGAAATAGGTATTGATTGAAGCTCCATCCAAACTATAATCGGTAAAGCGAACGTACGTTTCTCCTTCCTCTTCAAAGGTTCGCACCATTGGATAGATATCGTTCGTCAGTGGATCTAGAATATTACCATTGGTATCGCGTAACACGGAAGGCTTAGAAGAAGTTTGTTTTCCTTCTTTCAGATGTGCATAAACCGGTGGTTGCTCATTGAGTGCAATAAATGCTTGTTGAATGGCTAATTGGATAATCTTTTTAGCGTCAACGAAATTGCCGTAAACATCAATACTTTGGTTAAGATTGAATGAAATCGGACCAAATGGTTTACACAATCCACCTGAAGGAACATAAGCTCCCGGACCTGTAAGCGGAAGCGTGGTCTCAAATGCGATGAAGAAATCAGGATTGTTTGGCATCGGCCATCTGAAAGTTCCTTCTGAAGTTGCCAATTCTTTGAATATCGCAGGATCGGAAGGATCAGCAATGGTATTCAATAAAATATCCCACAATTGAGGATCATTTTTAAAGTTATCTGATAACGCTGACCATGTAGATTTTATATATTCAATAGTTACCCGTCTATAAAGAACATCTAAAATCGCATCATTGCTGGCTCTAAAGAATGCCATTGCATACGGTGCTCTGCCGCCTTCGGTATTGATTTTGGTATCAAACGTGTAGGTGCTTTTTCCATAGAAATCTGGACTTGTGGCATACAACGGACCTTGCGGTTGTGCCGGTGCCATCGGAACCATTATTTTCTGCGCCAATAAAACCGTTGGTGTAGCCAAAAACGAATACAGGTTATTTTTAATATCTACCGAACGCACCGACATTAAGGTCTGTTTGTTACCCGAAGTTGGCACATTGCTCACCGGAAGAATTGCTTCATTATCAAAATGCACACCGTTTGTAGCAATCATAGCGCCCGTAACCGGATGTAAACCAGCTGAATGTTTTAGGTAAATTTTGTAAGACGGATGGTAGGTTCCGTTCTGTGAACTATTCAAATCAAGGGTATAGACATCGGCAGATTCGGTGTCGTTTGGATCACGCGGAATAAAACCGGGATCCTGAATAACAACAGCCAGCGTAGTAAACGTTGTTGTAGTAAGATTGCCTAAGTAAGTTACCGGATATACTTGCTTTTGACCGGAAACATCTTTTAAACGAACCGTCCCTTTGTTCCACATCACACGCGAATCGGTGTGCGGAAGCAAGTTATGCGATGAGAATAATTGGATAAATCCGGTACCGTTTCCATTATCATCCAACAATGGTTCTAAATCGAACGTAGTTACAATTCCACCAACCACAAAACGCGATTTACTTCCGTCGGTTTCTACAACATATTCAATATTGGCCGCATTGATTTCTGCCAAACGGTTACCGGAAATGGTGATTTTGTTCGTGGATAAACTAGCTGCCGAAAGTGCCCGGTTGACTGTGAAATCCAACACACCATCAACCAGCGCTGCATTCGGAAGTGTTCCCGTAATGGCAATCGTTGTTTGATCGAGTGTTCCGTTATAGGTTGATGTCCCCGAAACGGTGTACACACCATCATTAAAAGCATTTCCCAAAATACGTATGCTCGTACTTGCCGGTAAATCGGAAACCCAATTCCCCTGGATTTTTAATTGAGAAGCACTTTGCTCTACAATCTCTTTACGAACAGCGTATTCTACCGTAACCGAAGCTGTTTGTGCTGTTTTAAGTGGCTCATGCAACGTGATCACTGTATTACCTGAAACCACTTCTATACTTCCGATTCCGTATTTCACCACGTTGGTCAACGAATACCGTAAACCGATCCCAGCATTGGTATACTGTTTTTCGATGTAGATTTTATCGGTGTGTTTCAAATCCCAATTGGCAGGTTCCGACATGTTTTCGACCGTAAAAAACAAATCGCCTACTTGCGGTAATTCAATGGTTTCTTGCGAAAGGAATTGATTTTGATTACCCGCTACCGGTGCAGAAGCCTGATTTTGCTTCAACGCTTTTATTAGGAATTTAGGATTGGTTCCCGTTGTTTGAAAACCATCGATCATAAAATGGGAACTTCCGGTACTGAAAAACGATCCTACAAATTTGGAAGCATCATGCGCCGAAATAGCAGGTTGAACCGTTTCTGCCGGAAAAACACTCGTGATCTGATACGATCCTGTTTCAATTTCTGCGGTATCCGCATCCAACATATTTACAGCAATCACCTTCCCCTTGATCACAATCGGTTCATCTTCCCGGAAGAAAAACTCGGCATAATCAACCGTAGGATGAGCATGATTGTGTACATGATTCCAATCATACGTTGTTCGAACCAAAGTGTTATCCTCGTTTTCAGGTAAAGCTGCCAACGCCGTTTGTTCTTGCTGAGTTGTAAGAATGAGTGTCTTATCAGCAATTATTTCCTCAGCCGGATCTTCATCCTGAATGAGTTGCGTAGCATAATTAAATGGAGGCAGCAAACGCGTAACCCGCTGGAAATGCGTCTCCACTTCTTTGGTATTACTGAGCGGAGAAATGCGCGAAAACCAGTTGATGGCGTAAGCAGCGTAAACATGCGTTCCTTCTTCTTCCTCCTGGTGCGTGAAAAGACGCGGAGTACCATTTTCCAAAATAGGAATCGTTTCCGGAATTCCCGTTACATCCAAGTAGTCGGCATTGTGATTAATCTCCGGTTTTCGGTATGCAGATTCACTGATTTCTTTGTATTCCAAACCGTAAGCAACCGGTTGCGTTTCCAGCGAAAGATCAAACTCTGCCGCGCTGTAGAAAAAGTTACCGAAAGCTAGTTCGTGATTGTACGTTCCGCGGTTGATGTTGATAAAACGCAAATCTTCCTGCGGTGCATATCCGTTTGCGTCTGTGAGTAAGGAAGGCGTATTGGTTCCGTTGTCTATTTCAACACCAAAAGTTAAATCGTCTAAAGCAGGTGCTTTCGGTAAACGAAAATCGGTTTTGCTCGTTGGTAAAGTCATATACAAGTGTGTGCGGGTAGAAGCCGAATTATGCGGAGCTTCTAATGCGACCGTAGTTGTATATTCCAAGCAATAAACGTACTGATACGAATCGGTAGATTTATCGATGTGTCCGAGCCCCAAAATACGACTCAAATGATAATCCAGTGAAACCAGTTTCAACAGATCCAGGTAACTCACAACTT
>JBILJP010000322.1:0-6226 GCA_044377135.1 Fluviicola sp. | reverse complement strand
CGAGGATTTAATCGAAACAGCTGCTTCAAAGCTTTCAAGTACAGGTCTATTTTGGGTAATTGTACCTTACGAATTATTCAATTTCATTTGCAATCTAGGAATCAATAACAGCCTTTCTGTTTTTCAGTACATTACCATTTTCGGAAAACCTGATAAACCTATTAGAAGCGTTATAGCTTTTTCAAAATCCACCTATCAATTAACTCCTGCTGAACTTACAATCAGAGATGCTTTCGGCAACTATACTGATGCTTACATTGAACTCACAAAATCATTCCATTCTGTCGATTTATCCAGGAAAAAGCTCAAATAATACTAACTTTATTTTTTTTGGCCGATCGAATTTAGAATCTGTAAAATCTCTTCCATAATATCTTTTCCTTGATTTTCATTGTACCACTTTTGTAAAGCAACTTTCACTGTTTCAAAATCTGCTTTTTCAGCCGTTAATTTACTATAAAGCACTTGGCAATCAGATGGTCTCGGCCCCCAAATTGCCAAATCTTCACCTTTTTCATCGCGAATAATCAATTTGGGAATTGCTTTCCCACCATTTGTCAAATAATCATTGATCTGAAACGGTTCTTGATCACGCAATTCATATTCCACCTTAATCAAGGGATTTAAACTTGAAATCATTTGTAAAAACGGCACTACATGTGAAGCATCTCCGCACCAAGGTTCCGTAATGATCAGCCAATTCTGTGGTGTTACAATACTGGAAACTGCATCTTTAATTTCAGTTGTTAAAACACCATGTTTTAACCAACGATTCATTCTCGACCAATTCAGTTTTGTATAATTAAAATAGTCAGGGTTATCGTAAGGATGTACTGGCTTATCTTGCGACAATATGTCTTCAAAATAGTTTAAATAAGTCTGGAAATTCATCTTTTGCGTCTGTATAATTTTAGAATTCGAATTTACTGATAGTTCTCAAGACACTTAATGACTTTAGCTTTTTTTACCAGTCATATAAACAACTTTGTTCTATTCGACCAAAACTGTTTCTGTAATTTCTCTACTCCATCGCTTAAAAATGAAAGGCGACACCTCACTACGCTTCCTATCAACAGTGATTTCTATACGTCTTTTCTTGATGAACCGGTAGGAAAAAGCAAATACCTCATACCGAATGAGTCCGTATTTTTCATTTACATTGGTAATATACCCAAATCGAAACCCAAGCCGTTCAAGAGCAAGTTGATCAATGACACAACCCTCTTTTTCTTCGCCCATTATTCCTTCAAGGATAACGATATTCTTAGCTAGAATTTTTATTGTTTCAGAGCTAATTGTTTTAACTGATTTTCGGACTTGAGCATGATAGTAATTTTTGCACTGAATATCGCAAAACCGCTTGTCTGAACGACCGAATAATTGCTTGTTACAAATGACACACTGTCGATGAGAAAACTCCTTTTTTTGGCACATAATTAGCGTTTTTCTTATTTAATTTAATGAAAAACATCATTTGTGCAAAAAGATAGAATCATTTTTTTCTGGTAATTCACAAAATATTGTGCGTTTTTAAGAGTCGTTTTTAACCGTTAGAAACTTCTTTAATACCGATAAAACTAAGGTTTGGTCGTTATTTCATCTTTAAAATTACCAAAATGAGCTAACCAATTATTTTTCAATACCAACCTGTGATTTCGAAAATAAAATTATCCATTTCCTAACCACCTGACTGTCTCAGGCATGTTTAGAAACTTTTATGGCATTGAAAACACTGAGAAAACACTTATTTCACCTCAAAAATCAACTCTGAGATCAACTCTTCTTTAAAATACAATCCTGCAATATGATACAACTCATCTATACTAAGCTTATCAATACTTTCATACATTTCCTGAATCGTATCAATCTGATTAAACTGCAATAAACTTTTACCTAGTCCTTGCATCAATCCTACATTACTATCCAATGACAGAGCAATATGACCTTTTAATTGTTCTTTTGCTTGCAACAACTGCTTGGGAGTTAGCGCTATTTCGCGCATTCGTTTCAATTCGCGGTATACAACTGTCTTTGTTTTATCCAGGTATTTTTGATCGGTACCAAAATAAATGGACCAATATCCCAAATCAGCATAAGGAGCGTAAGATGCCTCAATATTGTAACTATAGCCATACTTTTCACGCACACTCAGAATTAATCGTGAATTCAGAGCCGGACCACCAAGTAAATTGATCAACAACGTCATTCCACGTCGATGCTCGTCTCCATATCCTGGCGCCATACCGCCCATTACAACATGAGCTTGATAATTAGCTTCCTTTACCCGTTTTCTAAAAATAGTGTAATCGGAAAAACCCTGAGGCTTTACAATTGCATTTCCCGATTTCATATTTCCGAAATATTTTTCCAATGATCTGGTTACCACTTCTACAGGCGTATCTCCAACAAATGAAATGACCAAATTTTCGGCAAAGAAAAATCGATCTACATAACTTCTTAAATGTTCCTGTGAAAACGATTGAATGGTTTCGGGCGAACCCAAAATATTATTACCAAGTGGGTGATTTGGAAAGAGTAAATTTTCGAAATCATCAAAAATCTTTTCGCCCGGACTATCCAGGTAAGAATTAAATTCATCCAATACGATCTCTTTCTCCTTTTCAATTTCTTTCTCAGGAAAATTGCTGTTTATTGCAATATCTGCTAGTAATTCAGCAGCACGATTGAGGTGATTCTTTACGAAAGATGCATAAACGCAAATTTCTTCCTTCGTTGTATACGCATTGATCTCCCCACCAACAGAATCCAAACGGGAAAGTATATGAAAAGTCTTACGCTTGGTGGTTCCTTTGAAAATACAATGCTCCAAAAAATGAGCTAATCCTATTTCATTGGGTTGTTCATATCTAGATCCTGCCAATACAGTCACCCCCAAATGAGCAACAGGTGAAACAGCATGTAAATAAACCAACCGAATACCGTTGGATAGTGTACTTATTTTGGGTTGAAGTTCAATCATTCTAAGGATTCTTTCGGTAAAGTGTCCAGGAATCACCTGTTTTTTCAAAGACGATACGGTCGTGTAAACGTGATGGCCTTCCCTGCCAAAATTCAATTTTAACTGGTCGAAGCAAAAATCCTCCCCAATGTGGTGGCCGCGAAACTTTATCCGGAAAACGTTCCGTTAACGCCTCCACGCGTTTTTCCAATTCGGCACGACTTTCCAAACGTTCACTTTGATGTGATGCCCAAGCGCCCAATTGACTGCCTCTCGGTCTTGAATCAAAGTAATCATCACTCATTTGTTCCGGAACCTTCTCCGCAACACCGAATACACTGATCTGACGTTCCAAATCGGGCCAAAAAAACAGTGCGTGTGCTTTCGAATGTGCCATCAATGCTTTCCCCTTATCACTGTTATAATTGGTGTAGAAAACCAATCCTTCTTCCAGCAATTCTTTTAGATAAACAACACGTGATTGGGGGAAATCGTCCGGACCAAGTGTGGAAATAGACATCGCGTTCGGTTCACTTACCGGCTTTTCAATAGCATCTTGCAACCATTGTGTGAACAGTTTCATCGGTTCGTGACCGACATGATCTTCTAACTTGCCTTGGTCGAACTGACGATGATCATTGCGCAATTGACGCAGGTATTCGTCCATATTACTCTTCTTCTCCGAAACTATCTTCAATAACGCTATCCTCATCATCCAAATCGGATCCCGAGGCTGAAAAAACGGTTTTTGTTCCTAAAACATGCTCAGCAACTTCTTTTTTCACTTGTTTTTCAAAATCAACGGCTACACGATCTTCTCCTTCGTCACCGAACGGGAAAATATCAACGATTGGTGAAATAGCGATATTTGGAATTTGGAAATCAATCATCATTCCTCCCAAACTTTCGTGCAAACGATCATATGCTTCTTTAACAGAATGAGCCGAAATCAAGAAATTTTGTGAAACTTTCTTTGCTTTTTGACCTTCTTCACCACCATCTCCACTCTCGAAGTTGATTTTGCATTTGAACCATACATCAGAATCTTCATAATGGAAGATATCGTGAATGTCTGTGCGGGTAATTCCTGTTACGATAAATTCACCACGAATCAACGAACCTAATTCTTCGTAAATGCGAGCCTCCGCATCTGTAAATGTCATTGCAGCAAGAAGATACGGTTCCGAAACACGTTTAAACGTTCCATCTTCCAATTGCTTGGTATATTTTACTTTAACTGTAAACCAACTATTCATATCGCTAAGGATTATCTTTTTTAGAGGTACAAATTTACGAAATTAGAATGATCCACTAGATACTTAAAAGCGGTTTAAAATTCTTTCATCAACGAAATTACAGAATCATTTTTAATGACGCTTCGGTTGCTTTTCTCTTAATAGCCGTTCCTAACCGTTAGAAACCGCTTTACATGCGAAAACACTGAGATTCAATATTAAATATTGGAGTAGTTTTAATAATCAGAGTAGTTTGAAGCATCCCCAAAATCTACAAATGAGGGCTTTTCTCGATATCCGTTTCCTAACCGTTAGAAACCGCTTTAAGCCCGTAAACACTGTGATTTTCGAAAACCAGTTCCATCAATCCTGATAAAGCCTGTCGTTTGACCAAACCGTTACCGAACGATTCGATTGCTGAATACAAACCGCATGACCATTGATACTGTATTCCGTTTTTGTAAGATTGGTAATGTCCTTCAATTTTCCACCGATATAACCTGAAACACCTCCTAAATTGTTACGGAAGGCCATCACATCGTTTTTCAAAACAACATCTTTGGCCGCATAATTACACACCATTTTCCGTTCACCGTTTACCAATGTATACGTTGAATTTGCTTCTCCCCATACCAACACATCGTCTTTCGCATCCCAAAATTGAAAGAATGATGCCAACTCTACTTGTTTACCTTTTCCATAATAATTGAGGTTTCCTTGTACATCTTCATAAACAACAAACCCTCTACATGCCTTTATTTTAGAAACGTACAAATCTTCCACATCTAAAAACTCTCCGTTTTCGAATACAGCAAACGTGCGCGAATTGGGGTCGTTAAAGGCCAACATATCTGTACCAGCGAAAAATTCTAATTGCTGAACACCGCTGTATACACCCAATTCGTAGATCTGACCGCGCCAAAACACCTTGTACAGATTTCCGTTATCACGAAACGCAACGATATTGTCACCGATTACTTCCGGCATGTACATATCTCCGGTAAGTTGATACAATTGAATCACTTTACCTTGATAAATCGCATTTACTGTTTTGTAGCGTGTATCCTGGTAAACAACAATTGAATCACCAACTGCGTAGTCGCCACCGAAAGAAGTAATTACTTTGGTTTGACCGTCTTCGAAGTAATTGATTATCGGACCGATATTCCAAACCAACAAATGGTCGGATGCTTTATACGAAACATTTTGATTGGTCAATAAACGGGTTTGTCCACCGAAATAAACCTTGAAATCGCGCTGGGAATTATTATAAGCCACCAATTCATCGCCGTAAAAGACATCGGTCGTCGGTTGGTGTTCTATCTGAGTAAAAACACCATCATCAAACACCTTGAAAAAGTTATTGAAATCCATGTAAGGGAAAATTCCCTGGGCAGCTACCACAAATGGAAAAAAGGCCACAAGTAAAAGATAGTTCTTCATGAAATCAAATGTAAGCAAAAAGCAGACCAATTTTAGCGCTTTTGACAAATGAAGAAGTAAGCAATTGGCTTAACAGAAATTCTTTTTACCGTTGCGCCTTTTCTAACGGATAAGCATTCATGGTAGCTGTGGCCGAGGCAATTTGATCGCCTGTTGCATTTTTCACAACAGCTTCCGCAAACAAGATGCGATTTCCCGATTTTGTAACTTCAGCAGTTGTTACAAGTGCATCGTTCAATAAAGCAGGTGCCATAAATTGAATGTTCATCGTAACCGTTGAAACGATTTTTCCCTGTTCACACACTTTCGATAAACAAGCTACTCCCAACGCCGCATCCAATAATCCTGCAAGAGCCCCTCCGTGAGAAGCCATTGGCGTAGCAAGATGATCTTTTGTAATCGTCATATGATAGATGACTTTACCAGCTTCCGGAATCTCAAAATCCATCCCAAGAAGACGCCCAAATGCGTTCCATTCGATGTATTGCCGTATAATTGGATGTTCAATCAGGTTGCTCAATTTACAGTTTTAGGTGTTTTTTTGGTGCTTTCATTCGCATCAGAAGATTGTGCAAGATGCAATCCGGCT
>JBILJP010000025.1:0-22675 GCA_044377135.1 Fluviicola sp. | reverse complement strand
ATCGGTATTGTTGCCAGTAGAAATGACCGAATTTGAGGTGGCTTGTGAAGACGGTTCAGCTGCCATTCATTGGAAAACAGAAACAGAGCGCGACAATTCCTATTTCACCTTAGAAAAAAGCTGCGATGGCGTAAATTTCCAGGCAATGAAACAAATTGCAGGCTCAGGAACCACACAACAAGTACAAACGTATGAAACGACTGACGAACATTTATGTGCTGGTGTTACTTACTACCGATTGAGTCAAACAGATATTGATGGCCAACAAGAAGTGTTGGGAATCCGTAGTACGAAATCATGTGTGTTGCCTACCGAATTGGTTGTATTCCCTAATCCTGCGACAGATGAGTTGACTGTTTCCTGGAATGGAAAAGCCGTGAAAGAATTGGTGCTTTGCAATGCAATCGGTCAGCGCGTTTTGGTGAAAAACGATTGGAACGAACAAGCTTCATCGGCTACAATGGATGTTTCAGGATTGGCAGCAGGAGTTTATTACCTCACTGTTAACCAAACATTCGGAGCTGAAACGATAAAGGTGTTGGTGAACTGATTACAAATTTCTTTAACGGAATTCGGTAAAAACTAGTTAGTCTCCAACTATTCTATTAAATTTGGTCTCGATTAATGGGGGATTAGCTCATCTGGCTAGAGCGCAACGCTGGCAGTGTTGAGGTGATCGGTTCGAGTCCGATATTCTCCACGAAAAGAAAAAGCCCGGACATTTATTGTTGGGGCTTTTTCTTTTGTAATTCATCATTCCCGCCCTCATTCTCTTTCTTTTTGCTGAGTGAGGATGAAGACATCGCGATTCAAGTTTTAAAACTAACTTCCAACCTTATAAAACTTCAATGTAGTTTTGAAAGTTGGCCAGCCAAATGAATAGTATTCTCGACGACATAAATCGGATGACATTTCCTCCAAGAGGAGAAGGATTACTGGTTGCGTTAGAGTCTATGTTCAAAGTGATTGCGGTTGAATTGAATGCTGAACAAAGAAGCTTGCTGCGACAAGATTTCGATTTCTATTCCGGGAAAGGTAAATATATAGTTCACAATACGTTTGCAGGAGGGATTATCTTTCTAAGAGAACCTGAGACAATTAATCGGATAAAAATGGAATTCGATTCGATGCTGAACGAAGCTTTTGTTTGCGTGGAATATGCCTCTGAAAAAAGAAATGCGAGAAATGTAAAGTACAAGCCTGATACCGGGCAAATTGAAAGCACAACATGGGAAATGCTCGTAGTATTTCCGAATTTCAATAAATATAACGTTGCTCTAAAAATCATTCTTGTAGCTTTAATTGGAAAGATTGTTCAATGTATTTGTGAACATTACAGGAAAAATAGTTGGTTTATGCAATTTGAAAAGGAGTTTGAAATTGAACTTTTCCTGGATGGCAAAATAGCCGTAATTTACCCCGTTAAATTGAATGATTAAAATTGCAACAGTTGTTGATTTGATAGAATAAAAATAGGAAGGCTCATGAAAGCATACATCCAAACACATAAATCAGGAGATTTTTACAATGTAAATGCATTTGTTGCAAACGACGGTTTTACAACACTCGGTTGGGAAACAGTAAAGTATTCTTCAATCGATGAAATGACAGACCTTGATCCGGAACACTTGATTGTAGGAGGCATTGCCAATGTTCGAAAACAATTAGCCCGATTGGGAATCAACAGCCCGGCTCATGAAATAGACTACCCACATGAATTGGAAACGTATTTAGGTCGAAAAGTATGGGCTTCTACCATCGAAGAGATCGTTGAAAACCAACAAAATTGGAATGTGTTTGTGAAACCCAAAGATGAAACCAAGAAATTTGTCGGGAAAGTTGTCCGGGATTATAAGGATTTTATCGGTTTGATAGACAAGGATAATCCGACACAAATCTGGTGCTCCGAATTGGTTGATTTTAAAACGGAATGGCGGTGTTTTATTCGCTACGGTGAAATCTTGGATATTCGCCAATACAAAGGCGCCTGGGATTCAACGTTGGATTTGTCGTTCGTTAAAAATGCCATTCATGATTTTAAAAGCTCACCCGCAGCCTATGCCTTGGATGTAGGAATTGATGATCAAAACCAAATGAAATTGGTGGAAGTAAACGATGGTCATTCTTTAGGAACCTATGGAATCAGTGGCGTCAACTACGCGAAATTTTTATCCGCACGGTGGGCGCAGTTGACTAAAACGAAAGATTATGCTGATTTTTGATGTCAATACACGATTTAACAGCTGAAACGATTCCCCACTAATTTCAATATATCCTTGAAAAACAAATCTAAAATAGAACTAGAAGAAGAACTTGGTCAATGGAAACAGGTTATTTCGTTGAAAGACCATCCGCTATTACTTCGTTTAGAATCGAGTGATACTAATTTGGAATTCTATTATTATTAAACCCTACCTTTAAAAGATGACTACAACGAATAGATTGTCCATCGATTAAAGTCCAAACCCATGAAAACCCTCATTTACAGTATCCACGCCTTCGATCGTCCGTTTTTAGAATCGGCAACGAAAGGCAAACACAATGTTCATTTCACCGAATTAGCGTTATCTGAAGAAACCGTGGCGTTGGCCAAAGGCTGTGAGGCCATTTCGTTGTTCACCGGTGATCATGCGTCGGCGGAAGTGTTAGAGCAGTTGCACGCAATTGGTGTGAAGTACATTGCATTGAGATCTGTTGGTTATGACCATGTTGATTTGGAAAAAGCCAAGCAATTGGGATTGAAAGTCGCCAACGTACCGGCTTATTCACCCAACGCAATAGCTGAACATGCTGTGGCGTTGATTTTGGTCATCAACCGAAAACTGGCAAGAAGCCGGGAATTGATGGAACAAAACGATTTCCGACTCGATGAACTGGTTGGGTTTGACCTTTTCGGTAAAACCGTTGGCCTTATCGGAACCGGAAAAATTGGGGCAGCATTTGCCCGCATCATGAACGGATTTGGTTGTCGGTTAATTGCTTTTGATCCGGTTGAAAACACTGAACTGACGGAACAAACCGGCATTCGGTATGCAAGCCTCGAAACGGTTTGCGCTGAATCGGATATTTTGGCCATTCACTGTCCGCTCAACGCCGAAACCAAGCAGTTGTTCAATAAATCGCTTTTTGCGCAGGTAAAGAAAGGTGCGTTGTTTGTGAATACAGCTCGCGGAGGCATCGTGAATACCGTTGATTTACTGGAAGCATTAGACAATGGAACAATCGCCGCCGCCGGATTGGATGTCTATGAATTTGAAAAACCGATTTATTTCAAAGATCTTCGTAACACACCACCTGCTGATGCATTGTTTGAACGCTTGCGCAATCATCCGCGGGTAGTGCTCACCGGACATCAGGCTTTTCTCACCAATGAAGCATTAACCGGAATTGCGGAAACTACCGTTGCGAACCTGGATCAATGGCAAGAAGCAGGAAGGTCTGAAAATGAAGTGATCTAAACAATGAAACGGATGAATAAACTCATTGTAGTGATACCGTTGATCTTTGTGTGGTTTTCTTTTTCCAGCTCTAAAGATAAAGGAAGATTCGCCAATAATCGATGTGAAAGTGGTATCGATCTAAGTGCAGAAGATACAGTTATGAAGTTTATACAACAGCGTTTTGATCAGGAATTAACGGCATTTCATGGAACCGACTTTGGAAATATTTCAGTGAAATTCCGCGTAGATTCCTTACATCGACTTTATTCGGTTCGTTTGGTACAAGTAGTACATCCAACCTTTGATAGTTTGGTATTGGCTTCGTTGAACGAATTGGACTCCAGTTATTTTCCCGATTTGAATACCGAATGCAATTACCTCGTTACCTTTTATTTGGGTAACAAGAAAACCCAAAGTGAGTTTGACGCATTACGTATATTAATGGCTGATGGTAATTATAAAAGGTCGATTGATTATGCTACAAAATTGCTCAAGAAATCACCTAACAATGCACAACTGTTGTATTACCTCGGCAGAGCTCAAATTGAAACCGGCAATAAATTGGGAAGAAATGTGCTCATTCAAGCGGCTCGTATGGGCGACGAAGATGCGTATGAATATTTGTTGGGGGAGGAGTGATTATTACTCCATTCGGCTTAACTTTTTCAATAATGAAATCTGCCCCAGATGATAATGCATGTGTTCAATGATTCCGGCAATGTTTCGGTAATAATTCCCGTGTTTTTCGTCGGTGAAATGTGTAAATAACTGTTCTTCTGGAAGTTGTTCGATCAAAATCGCTGCTTTTTCGGCTGTTGTCAAGGCAATCGCTACCAATTGTTCCCATTCCTCCTGCGATTCAATTACCGGAAGTTGAAAACTGTATTCGTCTTTTGCCTCCAATGGACCACCTTGCAATACTTTCAACAACACTTCAACGTAGTAGGTCATGTGAAATGTCAGTACCGCAATCGAATTTAACCCCGAAATACTCTTTTGGGCTTCTTCCCAAGAGACATCTGCCAATGTGTCTTTGAGATTGGTAGTAGTCCAGTTGCCGCCGATATGGATTTCTCGGAGGTGTTTTGCGAGGAGGAGGGGAGTGTTCATAGAAAGAGTTACGTTAGTTTATAAGTTGAGTAATCAACTTCAATTTTAAGAAACACTGCATTTATTTCAGATAGATTTATCCTTTAAGAAGAGAATTTTATTTGGGTAATTAATAAGGGTAAACCGATAATGATAGTCATGAAAACATTCACAGATAACATCACTATCACTTTTGTAATTCAAATAAACAGTATCACCGATCACTGAAATTTCTTCGATATATTTTTGACACGCATCTGAAATAAAATGGAAAGAAATAGTTGTAGTATCATTTTGCATTTGTTTTACAATATCTAATGGTAGTTCATTGTTCTTAACTAATTGAGAGGTGTTGCACTTGTTGTCACAATCTGAAATACACTCAAATTTAGTTTCCCTCTTTTTACTGATTACCAGCTCTTTTTTTTGGATGTGTTTTCCCTTCTTTTTTGTTCTCAGTTCAGCTTCCGATCGCTTTGTATGATTGCATGAAAGTTGAGTAAAGAAAATAACTGAAAGCAGAAGGAAAAATGTTCTCATATAAAACTAAAATATTAATGATAACGTCATTCAATTGTAATAATTGTACTTCGAATGACCTACACCTTAAACTCCGCCCACAACGGGTAATGATCCGACAACATCCACGAAAGTTGAGTTTTCGTAAACTTACGATTGGCCAATGCAACTTCCGTAAACGGATAAGAACCGCCTTTTACAAATTCCATTGAAAGTTGGGGTAGTTTATTAGTGCCGTTGAACCATGCAATTTGGTCGTAGAATTTCGATTCGTCGAAGATGGAACGCAAAACAGCCGGATCTGCCAATTGATCGGGAACGTATAATCCTTCCGACATAAAGGTCTTGCTCAATACATCACCTCGTTCTTCTATGTTGAAATCGCCCAAAAGGATGAGGTTTTGGTGGTACGAATAAATGTCTTTGGCCCACGACGCCATCCAACGCGCAATGCCTTTGAGTTCGTTCATACGATCAGTCGACTTATTGCCGTAAATCAAGTGCATGGTCACCAACACAAATGTTTGTCCTTTGGTTTTGAAACTCACAGCATAAGGCGAACGCACAAACTGCTCTGTGGTAAATCCGTTGGGATCGGTACGCCATTGATCGGGCACTACCAACTCACACGCAAGTCCGGAAAGCTGCACGCGACGGTTATCGAAAATATAAGCCATGCGCTCGTCGTTGCCTGCATCACCTTGATTGACATCGGTGAGTAGAAACGAATAATGATCGCCCAATAACTTCATACAATCACGTAATCCTTTCAAGTTGGCTTTTACTTCCTGCACGGCTATGACGTCGAAATGATTCAAAATCTCGGCAATGCAAGCTACGGCATGGAAATCACGTTTAGGCGAATCTTTCGGTCCTGCTTCCCATTTGGTGGTCAAATCGCCGAATGCACGAATGTTCCAGGTGGCAATTAATAGGTTCTTTTCGAGTTTTTTGGCCGGAATAGTAGCATCTAAATGAGCTCTTAATGCGGCAATGTTTTCTTGTACGGCTAGTGGTTGTTTATCTGTGATAGTGGGCATAGTGATTTTTTTTCGAATATACTAAAAGTTTGTTTTACGGATAATCCGGTTGTGAAATGTTGATAAATAAGGTTGGATTGTTTCCCGCAGAACGCGCAGATGAGCGCAGAATGATTGGAGTTGGAAGGTTTCCCGCAGAACTCGCAGAAGAGCGCAGAATGATTGGAGTTGGAAGATTTCCCGCAGAACTCGCAGATGAGCGCAGAATGGATTTGGGTTGGAAGATGTTTCCCGGAGAACGCGCAGAACCCGCAGAATGAGTAGGGGAAATCAGTTGTTTAGTTACCTCAATAAATAACCGTAAATAGGTAGTAATGCTTCAGGTTTTTCGGGGTTGGAGGCAGCATTTGTTTGCGCTTTGATAATTTCCGAAAAAGTCATTGGCTGCACTAAAACTGCTTTTTCTGTGAGTTCAAACGATCCGTAATGCACCGAAATGAGTTGGTGAGCGTTGGTTTCATAATCGAATAAATAGCCTTTTTCTTCAAATAACGTACGGATCATGTGATCTGAAAACGTAGCGTAGTACACATGATAACCGCCCAGCTTACCGAAAAAACGAAAGGTATACGAAATCAGTGATCGGTCGATACTCGAAAAGACAATTGTTTTTTGGCAATCTGCCGATGTAAACGTGATTTCAGTTGTGTTGTTTAAGGTGTCTTGCCGTAAAACGGAACGAGTATGCTTAAAACCGATTTCATCGAAAAAAGAACCGTCCGTAAACACAGCATTCAGGAACAGCGAAAAGTCGAATTTTGAATAAGCCGGAATCTCGGCGGTTTTGATGGAACTGTTCTTTTCAAGCGAAAAATCACTACAAAAGCGATGGAGCGAAATAGGAGAGAAGGAAGGTTTACTTTTCTTAAGAGTTCCGTCATAGACAAAACGCAGATCGTCTTGAATAGCGCAATAAGCCGAGTCGGCAGACAAATCCGTTTTGTAAGTATACTTGAACCAGTTGGTGTTGGAATAATTGAGGCTTCCGGAAACGTTCACGGTTTTCAGCTGGTTTCGGTAGTGGGCAATTACGGACGCAAAAACAGCTTCGTTGGAAGTCGGAGAAATCACCACCTCTTCTAAATCACCGATCAAGGGTTGTAGATAAATCGTCGTATCGGTATGAATATTCGGAACGGAAGCGCTGTAAAATGACGGATGATCGAATTGAATATCTCCACCCGACGAAAGCTGAACCGTTCCTTTTTGATCGGTAAATGCCAATTGTCCGGTAGCGCTGTTGGAACAAACCACGCCGGCAACTGCACTAGAATCGAGCGAACTCACAAGACGTATCGAAATCTGTCCGAAAGCATAATTCAGCGTAAGGAACCCGAAAACAAGAAGGGAATATCGAACGATCATATCAAAAGATGTATTGAAAGAAGAAAGATGCCGGGTACTTAATTCGCCGACACCTTTCACCACTTATTAGTTAGAGTTGCGCTACCCGTTAATAATTAAGAATTTTCGAGACGTTTAAATTCCGACGCCAATTGAGCTGTTCCCAAACCGGTTTCAATTTGTTGTCCCCATGTTTGATTGGTCTCCGAAGAATGGTATCCATACCAGAACCCCTCCCAATCGGCTTTCCAAACACCTTTACCCAAACCGGCAACACTGCCCGGGTGCGAATCCCAATATTCAGCGCTACTAGTAGCAATAGAAATACTGGCAAGCAAGAAAATCTTTTGGTTTTCTGTGAAACTTGTGCTGGAATACACATCGTTTTTTAAAGTCGCGATAGCCGATTTACGGGTGTTTTTATCCGCGATTTCGATGATAGAAGCTACCTGAGACATCACTGATTTTTCGGCAGTAGTCAAACTTCCAAGAGCTTCGTCGTACAAATTAGCAACCGATGTAGCTCTTAAATGAGGCAAATAGTATGTTGAATTAATGTCGAAAATGCCATCGTTTGGCAGAGAGCGAGAAACAAATTCACTTCGCGTAAACGATACGAAGAAATTGTACTTCTGAATGTCGGTTGAACGCGAATAGCTATTCGAATTGATCGCCGCATCCATTCCTGCATTGTGAATTTCACCCGCGAAATCGAGTGCATTGGCACTAGTAAGAATACTTGTTTTTTCATGAACGGAATTGTTAGACGTTCCGCTTAACGGTTTCTCTGCTTTGGAACAACTGTACACGAGTACACCTGAAACCGCCACAAGAGAAACAATCATCAATTGTTTTAAACCTGTTTTTTTCATAAATGTATTTTAGTATTAGTTGAGTAAAATTAGTTTATGTAAATTAATGAAATTCAATTTATACTTTAAAAGGAAAAGCTGTTTCGAGTGGGTTAGTAGTGTTGGGTGAAAATGATTACGCAAACAATGTTTTGAAAATCAATGACTTAATTCTTAAGTTGAACTAAATTAACCGATGAAATACATTGTGCTTTTTCAATGATATTTTACTTAGTTATTTAATTTTAACTTAAACGCATTGCGGTTTTCCGCAGTCAAAAACAATCGTTTTCCGTAAAAAGTCACAAAAACGAGTGTGTGAAAGTTTATTTATCGTAATATTGCAATATATAAATGATTCTATCCATGGGAGCTTCGAAAACCGAGCATTTTACTGACGAACAAAACGAGATGGCGAATCTTATGAAAGCTATCGGGCATCCGGCACGCGTTGCCATAATTGCCTTTCTGCTCAAAACAGATTCGTGTATCTGCGGTGATATTGTCAATGAATTGCCCTTGTCACAGCCAACCGTTTCGCAGCATTTGCGTGAGTTGAAGTCGGCCGGAATCATTCAGGGAACCGTGGAAGGAACAGCTATTTGTTATTGCCTTAACCCAATCACCATCGAAAAAATTCAAACATATATACAAACCATTCATCAGTCGCTTCAGCAGAAAAAAGGAGCGTCTTGTTGCTAAAAATCACAAATTATGAAGTTATCTACCGTTAAAGAACACTTGCAAACACTCGAAAGTGTTGTGTTTCAATTGCCGAATGGCGCTACAGTTCCCGTTCATTTCCATATTACCGAAGTGGGAATCATTACCAAAGATTTTATTGACTGCGGAGGAACTGTACGTCATGAAAAAGTGGCCAATTTCCAATTGTGGGAAGCCGGAGATTTCGATCACCGCTTAGCTCCGAAAAAATTGCGCGATATCATCGAGCTTTCAGAACGTGTGTTGGGCATGGAAGATTTGGAAGTAGAGGTAGAATACCAAAGCGATACCATTGGTAAATATGGTTTGGAATTCAACGGCACACACTTTTTATTGACAGCTAAAACAACCGCTTGTTTGGCTTCTGATGCTTGTGGTATTCCTGCAGAAAAAATGAAAGTAAACCTGGTTGAATTGGGTGGAAATACCGCTAATTCTTGTGCTCCGGGGAGTGGATGCTGCAATTAATCAAATCAATTCATGTTGTTTTCTGAAATAAAATTGCTGTGCGAGGAATTGTCACAGCAATTTTCAACCCTTCCTGAAGCGCGAAAACAGAACCTTCGGCTGATTGCGGATTACATTCAAACGAAAAAAACTGCAAGTGAAGCCGTGAAGCTGGTTTATATCTGTACGCACAATTCACGCAGAAGTCATTTCGGTCAAATTTGGTCGGCGATTGCGGCTGCATATTATCGTATTTCCAATGTGTCTACCTTTTCCGGCGGAACCGAAGCAACGGCGTTTCACCCAAATGCAATTGAAGCCTTGAGAGAACTTGGTTTTCAAATTGAAGGAAATGGATTGGAATCAAATCCGGTTTATACCGTCAAGTTCGGAGATCATGAATCAACGGACTGTTTTTCCAAAGTCTACGATCATATTTCCAATCCGCAATCGGGTTTTGCTGCAATTATGACTTGTTCCGATGCCGAAGAAAATTGCCCGTTTATACCCGGAGTTGAGCTGCGTGTTGCAACCACCTACAACGATCCTAAAGCATTCGACGGAACACTTCAGCAACAACAAGCTTATCGCGAGCGTAGCAACCAAATTGCGCTTGAAACACTCTATGTTTTTTCATTGATTCACTAATTATAACACGATGTCAGCAACCAATTGTGCTCCAGCGGCCGAACGCAAAAAACTCGGATTTTTAGATCGCTTTCTTACACTTTGGATTTTCCTCGCAATGGGAATCGGTATTTCCATTGGTTATTTTATTCCATCCAGCGGTAAGTTCATCAACTCGTTTTCCAGCGGCACCACCAACATTCCATTGGCTATCGGGTTAATTTTGATGATGTATCCGCCCATGACGAAAATCAATTTCAGGAAAATCCCGAAAGTAATGGCAAAACCCAAACTCTTGCTGTTGTCGTTTTTCATTACCTGGATTGTGGGGCCGTTTCTGATGTTTTCACTTGCCGTTCTTTTTCTGAAAGACTATCCCGAATACATGACAGGATTGATCATAATCGGTATTGCACCGTGTATTGCCATGGTGATTGTGTGGAATGAACTTGCAGAAGGAAATCGGGAGTTGGTAGCAGGATTGGTGGGAATCAACAGTCTCTTACAGGTGTTTTTCTTTAGTCTGTACGCTTATTTTTACCTCGAAATCATGTTGCCGTTATTTGGCATCAAAGGACTTTCCATTGATATTACCATTACTGAAATTGCCACTACGGTTGGCATTTACCTGGGAATACCTTTTGCAACAGCAGTGATTAGTCGGTTTGCCATCATTCGTTTGAAAGGCGAGGAGTGGTTCACCAAAAAATACCTACCGTTTATTTCACCGATTACATTGATTGCGCTGCTTTTTACCATCGTGGTGATGTTTAGCTTGAAAGGAAATATGATTGTTTCCATTCCGATGGACGTGTTGAAAATTGCATTGCCGTTGGTGATCTTTTTTGCCATTATGTTTTTACTGATGTTTTTGACCGGAAAATTTGCAGGTGCAGATTACAGTGATAATGCGGCACTTTCTTTTACAGCTTCGGGCAATAATTTTGAGTTGGCAATTGCCGTTTCAATTGGCGTTTTTGGCATAGAAAGCGGTCAGGCATTTGCCGGTGTGATCGGTCCGTTGGTTGAAGTGCCCGCGCTTATCACATTGGTGCATGTAGGGTTTTGGTTAAAGAAAAAACTCTATAAAAAGGCAGCGATTGAGCAGTAATTTCAGGTGATTTGACTGGGTTCATTTTCTGAGCTCAGGTTAACTCATTGTTTGCGAATCTTTAAGTAGCTTTGAAGGCAAAATAATACGGATTTTCGGCCAGGTAACTTTTCGGTGCGGAATGCGTATGCATACACTTGTTAAAGAACACGAAAGCAATGAAATACCTATTTGCGGTTGCGCTACTTCTTCTTTTAGTCACATTCGGTTGCTCCAACGAGCCTCGGGTAGTAACAGAAGGAAAAATTATTTACGCCATTGATTACCCCGATTGTAAAGATAATTTTTTCCTTTACAGCATTCTTCCCAAAGAAATGGAGTTGAACTTTAAAGGCGGAAAAATGCAAAGCGTGATCAAGAAGGCCAACTTAATCAATGAATTGCTGGTAGATTGTAACGATAAGAGTTTTGCGGCTTATTTCAAGTATGGTGATGAAGCATTTAACGTTACGCTCTTAGAAACGGATGTGAAGAGCATGCTTGGTGACCAACAGAAATACACCATAAAAATGACCAGCATCAAAGATACTATGGCCGGATTCAACGTTAAGAAAGCAATTGCAACTTCGGTGAGCGATCCGTCTGATAAAATCGATTTGTGGTATACCGATGAAATTCAGGTTAAAAATTCCAATTGGTACAACCCGTTCAAAGAAATCGACGGATTCTTACTGGCTTATTCCATCGATCGTTATGGTATTCGCATGGAGTTTAAAGCCAAAGGTTACGAGGAAATTGAAATTACAGATGAACAACTTGCTCCGCGAAAAGACGGTGTTTCCATTCCGTATGGTGATTACAACAAAAAACTGGATGGTTTATTCCAATCGTTTGAATAATATGAAACAACTGATCTTCCTTGTCGGAATAGTGCTATTGGCTTTTCAAATTCAGGCCCAGCAAGCTATCAATGGCGTTTTTGAATACAAAGCAAGTATTTCCCTTCCGGATACCAACGTAGTGCTGAAAAGCTGGAATGTGCGCATTTACACCAACGACACCATTGTGCGGGTTGAAACCGAAACACAGCTCGGAATACAGGTCTACATCCGTCACATGGAATTGAAAAAAGCGTATTTATTGTTGGATTATGACGGAAATAAATATGCCATTCAAACCGATTTGGAAGAATCACACAAACGCGACACCATGGCTCCGGAGTATACCGTGAAGCGTACGTCAAAAAAGAAGACCATTGCCGGTATCAAATGTCGTAAATACATTATTCGTGATAAAAATCAACCGGAAGGATACGAGGGGTATTTCGCCAAGAAAATCGATCACAAATACTTAGAAGTTTACCCCGAAATAGCCGGTTTAGCCGTCGATTATTTTCTGCCTTCACCAGACGGATTGATTCATTACGAACTCACACAATTAAACCTAACGCCTGTAGATCGAAATCTGTTTGGTGTTCCTTCTGACTACAAGCGCGTTAGTTTTGAGGAGTTTGTGAACATGGTTTCACAGTAATCTGATTCGAAGATTACATCATTAGGCTAACTTGTTTACGAATGAAGTACTTCGTGCAATTTAAATGGAGTCTTGTATCGTATTTTGCACTTCAAATTCCGGATTAGTGAAATCGCTTAGGCGGTTATTCGTAATTCATTACACTCAGTTTGGTATTCGTTTATTCGTGGCTAAAAAGTGTATTAGTCACACGCTAAGGTTGAATCGTTTTGAGCTCATAATCTATTAAAAATCAATCTCAACATTAACTAACATTCAATTGTGTATACTTCCTGATGATGGACGCGAGAATTCACCACTTCCTTCCTAATTTCGTAGGATAGTAGTAACTATGGCTGTACAAAACGAATTTCGAGAAAAAAACGAGGAAAAACCTGCTGAAAAGCAAGCGAAGAAAAAGGTGGTTGAGCCCAAAGAGGCGGCGCCTAAAACTTCCTTGAAAAATTTGGGGCAGCGTTTGGATAAAAAGCGTACCAAAACCATCGTTGGTGTGGTGTTGACGCTATTCTCTTTTTTTACCTTTCTTTCCTGTTTTTCGTTTTTCTTTACCTGGACAGCCGATCAGGACCGTATACTCGATAAAGGATTGTTCGAATTTTTAATGGAAGACAATCCGGAACCTGTGGCCAACTGGCTCGGTAAATTCGGGGCATGGATGTCGAATCTGTTCATGTACCGTTGGTTCGGAATTTCGTCATTCGCCATTACGTTCATGATCTTTTTGGTCGGATTCAAATGGATGCTCAACATTCGGTTGTTTCCATTGAAACGTTCATTTGCCGTTGCTTCCTTACTCATGATTTGGTCGTCTATTTTCTTCGGCTATTTCGTTCAGCAAATTGATTACCTGGGTGGAACGTTCGGTTATACCGTCAATCAATGGCTCACACTTTCTATCGGAAGTTTCGGGTCGTTTATTGTGGTACTGGCGTTGTTGTACATCGTATTGGTTATTCTCTTCAATGCCGATATCCGTGCCTGGATGGATAAATTCAAAGCCCGTAGTCAGGATATGCTCGAAGAAGATGAGGTTGTTCCTGCCGGAAATGCCATGACAGACATTCATGTGGTCAATACCATCAAGGAAAACCAGATTGTGCAGGAAGAAGATCCGAAAGAGTTTTCATTTGAAGAAGAAGAGGAGGAAGAAGACGAAGAAGATGTGGATAGTTTTATTGTCATTCAAAAAGGCGTAGAACCGAAGCATGTAGAAGCAGATGATGATTTTGAGATTTCGGTTCCGGTTGAAGAAGTTATTCCGGCAGTAGCAGTAAATAACGATTTTGATGTGGCGATTGCCGAAACGGATGCCGAATTGAGTGATGATCAACTGAATTCCCTTCAGAAAGAATACGGTGATTACGATCCAAAGCTCGACTTGGCCGGTTATGTATTGCCTCCGATTGAATTGTTGAAAGAATACGGAAGCGGACAGGTTTCCATCAACAAACAAGAGCTCGAAGACAACAAAAACAAGATTGTAGAAACGCTTTCGCATTACAAGATCGACATCGCGAAAATCAAAGCAACGGTTGGTCCAACGGTAACACTTTACGAAATTGTTCCGGCTCCGGGAGTACGTATTTCCAAAATCAAGAACCTCGAAGACGATATCGCCTTGAGTCTTTCGGCCTTGGGAATTCGTATCATCGCACCTATTCCGGGTAAAGGAACCATTGGTATCGAAGTGCCGAACAGCAAGCCCGATATGGTTTCCATGCGTTCATTGATTGCTTCGGAGAAATTCCAGAATTCCGATTTCGAATTACCGATTGTGATCGGAAAAACCATTACCAATGAAACATTCACCTTCGACCTTACGAAAATGCCGCACTTATTGGTGGCGGGTTCTACCGGACAAGGTAAATCGGTTGGTTTGAACGCGATTTTGGTATCGATGCTCTACAAAAAGCATCCGGCGCAAGTGAAATTTGTGTTGGTGGATCCGAAGAAAGTAGAGTTAACGCTTTACAACCGCATCGAACGACACTTCCTGGCCAAATTACCAGGCGAAGAAGACGCGATTATTACCGACACGTCCAAAGTGGTGAATACGCTCAATTCCTTGTGTATCGAAATGGATGCACGCTATGAATTGCTCAAAGAAGCCCAAGTGCGTACTATCAAGGAATACAACGCCAAATTCATTGCCCGTCGATTAAATCCGGAAAAAGGTCACCACTACTTGCCATACATTGTGGTATTGATTGATGAGTTCGCCGATTTGATCATGACAGCCGGTAAAGAAGTAGAGCACCCGATTGCCCGTTTGGCACAGTTGGCCCGAGCTATCGGAATTCACCTCATTGTAGCCACGCAACGACCTTCGGTAAACGTGATTACCGGTATGATCAAAGCCAACTTCCCGGCACGTATTGCGTTCCGTGTATTGTCTAAGATTGATTCGCGTACCATTTTGGATGCATCCGGTGCCGATCAGCTCATCGGTAGGGGAGACATGCTCATTGCAACCGGTTCCGACATCGTTCGCGTTCAGTGTGGTTTTGCCGATACGCCCGAGGTAGAAGATATTTGTAAATTCATCGGTGAACAACGCGCATATCCTGAGGCGTTGATCTTGCCTGAATATGTTGGGGCAGAAGGAAATAATGACAACGATGTCGATTTGGATGACATTGACTCCATGTTTGCCGATGCTGCCAGAATTGTAGTGCTTCACCAGCAAGGTTCTGCGTCATTACTGCAGCGCAAGCTGAAATTGGGCTATAATCGCGCAGGAAGAATCGTTGACCAATTGGAGGGTTATGGTATCATCGGACCGTTCCAGGGAAGTAAAGCACGTGAAGTCTTATTCTCGGATGAAACAAGTTTGGAAGAATTCCTGAGTTCGAAGGGCATTCATTAACAACCTTGGTTCGGTTGTAGATTCAGATTCGTAACCGGGGGTAATAGCCAACAGTTCATAAAATTAAATCCAGACTGCTGTATGTTTGGCACAATTTCTGATATTTGCACAGAAATTAAAAGACAGTATGAAATATTTAATGATCCTCCTCGGCTTTGTTCTAACTTCATCAGTGATGTATGCACAAGATGCAAAGGCGCAAGGAATTCTGGATAAATTATCCGCTAAGATAAAAAGTCAGAAATCGTTTTACGTAGAATTTAGCGCAAACATTTCCAATACTTCCAGTGGTAAAAACGAAACATTTACCGGAAAAGGATGGGTAAAAGGAGATAAATTTTATGCTTCTTACGGTGAGAACACTATTATTTCAAACGGTGTGAAAACGTGGAATGTTGTAAAGGAAGAAAAAACCGTTTACGAAACATCTGCCAGTGATGATGACAGTGAATCAATGAACCCGAAAAAATTATTGACCATTTGGGAGTCTGGATTCAAAAACAAATACGAGAAAGAAGAAAAGCTGGGTGATGAAATGGTACACGTCATTTACCTTCACCCGAAAAATCAAAAAACGGCTGATTATCATACCATCATTTTGTACATCGGAAAAGATGATAATGAATTGAAGAAAGCCATTATGAAATCGAATGACGGTACAAGAATGACTTATTCAATGACAAAATTCACTTCCAATCCAACGATTGAAGATTCTAAGTTCACTTTCGACATAAAGAAATATCCTGGCTACGAAGTAGTAAAAGATTAAAATACCCCATACCCAATTTACTGAAAACCGTTATCAGCCTCAGGCGGATAACGGTTTTTTTGTGCCACTAAATACTGTTACAAACTAGAGCTTGATATGGTTTCCCACGAATTCGCTTCCGCCTCAGGCTGATGGGAAACAAAGCAGTCGTGACCTACGAATGTCGCGATAAATCTGTGGGTTAAATGATCCGTGGCATAGTTTCTGTAATGAGTTAGGAAAACAAACCGTATGAATCGTTTAATACTTTTACTAGCCTTTGTAGCATCTGCAACCGGAATGTACGCGCAAGACGCCAAAGCACAGGGGATTTTAGATAAATTATCGTCGAAGATCAAAAATCAGAAATCATTTTACATTGAATTTAAAGCTTCCATAACCAATTCATCGAGCGGAAAAAATGAATCGTTTACCGGAAAAGGGTGGGTGAAAGGTGAGAAATTCTTTGCCAACTATGGTGAGAACACCATTATTTCCAACGGTACCAAAACATGGAACATTGTAAAAGAGGAAGAAACCGCTTACGAAACTTCTGTTGATGACGATGACAGCGAATCAATGAATCCAAAGAAACTGATGACTGTTTGGGAGAAAGGATTCACCAACAAGTATGAGAAAGAAGAAAAGCTCGGAGATGAAATGGTACATGTAATTTATTTGTATCCTAAAAAATCTGCAAAAGCAGATTACAACACTATTATTTTGTACATCGGTAAAGACGATAATGAATTGAAGAAAACCATCATGAAATCGAATGACGGAACTAAAAAGACTATTTCGATTACAAAATTCACTTCTAATCCAACTGTTGAAGATTCTAAATTCACCTTCGACAGTAAGAAGTATGGTGTTACAGTGGTGAAGGACTAAAAGTTGAAATTATTCTATGGAACCCGTTTCTGCCAATAGGTGGAGACGGGTTTTTGTTGTGTAAGGATTTAGATGAATCCCATTATTCATGGGGTAATAAGTGTTTCTAACGGATAGAAACGGTTAAGTTTTGGCGGTGAATTTGAGTCGTTTTTCAGTTGATTATAAATCACCGAAACGAGGGTTGTTGAAAATCATTGTTCCAATCATTACAATAAAGACTCAATTTCTTGAATCCCCTTTATTCATGGACTCATAAGTGTTTCTAACGGCTAGAAACGGATAAGTTTGCTCCCCATAATTCACCGTCACAGTTTACCCGTAAATAATTCACCAAAAACGATTCATATATCAGGTGATTATACCAATCATGAATAAAAAAAAATAATCCTTGAATCTTTTTATTCATGCACCTTTAAGTGTTTCTAACGGATAGAAACGACTTTTTTCATCCAATTATTTTGAATTAAATTATGTTTTACACTAACTTAAATAAGAAAACGATTTAATCATGTGTACTACAACAAACTCTTCCCACAGACAATGTGTCATCTGCAACAAACAACTAATCGGACGCTCAGACAAACGATTCTGCGATATCAAATGCAAAAACTATTATCACAGCGAGGTCCGAAAATCGACCAAAACAATTACTTCCGAGACCTTGAAAATACTCACCAAAAATGTTGTCATTCTATACGGAATAATGGGGGAGGAAAAAGACAATTGCCTGATTGATAAGTTAGCATTGGAACGACTAGGATTTCGTTTCAATTATGTGACCGATGCCGAATCCAACTACGGTGTTTTCCAGTACAGTGTGTTTGAATTCACCTACAAAATCATCAAGAAAAAACGAGTACTAATTACCGTCGATAAAAAACGTAAAACCGTTTCTCCGTTTATTTTTAAGCGCTGGAGCCGTGAAATAGCCGAACAACCCAGCGTGTGATTAGTGGATTCGTTGTTGAATATACTTCCTCAAGCACCCATTTAACCTCGGTTTCGCGATGACTCATTAATATTTAGATTAAATATTAGTCAAAATATTGATTAATATTTAATCATTTTATACCTTTGGTGAAAACGCTTAAAAACACTTTTCTAATCATTGGTAAAAATGAGATTTCCAGATCAAACAGATGAAAACAATAACCAGCGAACCATTGTTCATATGGATTTGGACACATTTTTTGTATCGTGCGAACGGTTGATTGATAGTCGCTTAAACAATTTGCCTATTATCATCGGCGGAACAACCGATCGCGGTGTAGTCGCATCTTGTAGTTATGAAGCCCGATTATTCGGAATCCACTCAGCAATGCCTATTAAAATGGCAAAAGAACGATGCCCCGAAGCCATTATTATTCGAGGAAATGCCGATAACTACACAAAATTCTCGCGAAATGTGACCGACATCATTAAAGAAGCCTCTCCGACCTATGAAAAATCTTCTATAGACGAATTTTACCTGGATTTATCAGGCATGGACCGCCATTTCGGATGTATGCAATATACGAGCGAGCTTCGCCAGAAAATCATGCGCGAAACAGGATTACCTATTTCATTTGGATTATCCTCCAACAAAACCGTTTCTAAAATTGCAACGGGTGAAGCAAAACCCAACAACCAAAAATACATAGGCACAGGATTGGAAAAATCCTTCTTGAATCCATTGTCTGTAAAAAAAATACCAATGGTAGGTTTAAAGACCTATCAAACTCTATGTTCACTCGGAGCGAAGCGAATTGCTACGATACAGGAAATGCCTGTTGAACTCATGGAAAATATCATGGGCAAAAACGGAATCGCTATTTGGAAAAAAGCAAACGGCATCGATTTATCACCTGTTAAACAATACAATGAAAATAAATCAATTTCTACCGAACGTACATTTGATAGTGATACCACTGATGCACAAAAACTAAAATCCATTATTCGGGCAATGGCTGAAAACACAGCCTTCTTATTACGGAAAAAACAAAAAGTAACGGCATGCGTCACCGTTAAAATTCGATATGCCGATTTTCAAACAAAAACAATCCAAAAGCGCATTCCATATACCGCGGCAGATCATGAAATCATCCAAACCGTCTCCGAATTGTTTGATAAATTATTTACCCGCCGTTTACTTGTTAGATTGGTCGGTATACGGTTAAGTGATCTCGTAACCGGTAATCATCAGATACGCTTATTTGATTCGCCTCAAACAAGCCGTTTTACGGCACTTTATCAAGCGATGGATGAAATACGCTTGCGTTATGGTGAACAAGCTGTAATTAGGGCCGATGGTATGCAAATTCTAAGCGGTAAAGGATACAAAAGCTACAACCCCGAATCCGTCAACAAATCAAAAGCAATCCACAACCTGTTCCAATTTTAGCGCTGTCCTATGTTGAATATTCATTCATGTTATAGCTTAAGATATGGAACTGTTGCTCCTGAACAACTAGTGAGCTGGATCGAAACAGCCGGCTATAATCGTGTGGCGCTAACCGACATCAACAACACAAGCGCATTATTGGGCTATATCCGTCTGATGCAGCAACAAAAACTAATCCCTATTGTTGGAATTGATTTTAGAAATGGAATCAATTGCTGCTATGTCGGGATAGCAAAAAACAATGACGGATTCATGGAGTTGAATCAGTTTTTAAGTGAACACCTTCACCATGGGAAAGAATTTCCAACCCAGGCACCAGCATTTCAAAACTGTTATATCATCTATCCATGGGGGAAAAATGAATCGCAACTAAAACAGAACGAACGAATAGGAATAACAGCGTATCAACTCAATAAATTACAAGCTCATCAACCCGATAATTGGGCAAACTATGTTGCATTACAACCTATGACCTTCCTCGATAAACGCCAATTCAATACACACCGATTACTGCGCGCTATCGATTGTAATACATTACTGTCTACTTTGTCACCACACGAACAAACAAGATCTGATGAGTTACTGCTGAGTAAAACCGATTTCACAGGCTTATTTCAACAATTTCCCGAACTGATTCAAAATGCGGAAATACTACTCCGCAATTGCCACATTGATTTTCAATTTAATGATAAAGTCACCTCGCAAAACCTAGCCACTTACACCGGTACTAAAGACCTTGATTACAATAAAATAGAAGATCTTTGTTTTTCGAATCTTCACAAACGGTATCCCAATGCCGATAAAGTAATCTTTGAGCGTATTCAAAAAGAATTGGATGTTATCCGTCAAAAAGATTACCTCTCTTACTTCCTGATTGCGTGGGATATCATATCGTATGCACATGCCAAAAACTATTTCTATGTCGGTCGGGGAAGTGGTGCCAATAGCATTGTTGCTTATTTGCTTGGAATCACAGACGTTGATCCGATTGAGCTGGATCTTTATTTTGAACGCTTCATTAATTTATACAGAAAAAATCCCCCCGATTTTGATATCGACTTTTCATGGCGCGACCGAGATGATGTGACCGAATACATTTTTAAACGATTCCCCAATTCAGCCATGATTTGTACCTATAATACCTTTCAGTACAAAGCAACGATAAGAGAATTGGGTAAAATAATGGGGCTACCTAAATCGAGTATAGATCAGCTTAGTGCTGAAAAACCAACATATGATCGTTCGGATAAAATAGGGAAACTGATCCTCAAATACAGTAAATTAATCACCGGACTTCCCTCTTATCTGAGCGTTCATGCTGGAGGAATTATCATTAGCGAGAAACCAATTCATTGGTACACAGCAACATTTCTTACATCAAAAAATTTCCCCACCACACAGTTTTCGATGCTGGAAGCCGAGGATGTAGGCTTTTATAAATTTGATATCCTTTCCCAAAGAGGTTTAGGAAAAATCAAAGACTGTCTAGATATTATCTACAAAAATCAGCCGGAAAACCCACCACACGACATTCGCGACATCCATCATTTCAAACACGACGACAACGTGAACGCGCTCTTGAGAAAAGCACAAGCTTTAGGTTGTTTCTATGTAGAATCGCCAGGTATGCGAATGCTTATGACAAAACTCAAAACCAACGGATACTTAGAGTTGGTAGCTGCGAGTTCGATCATACGTCCCGGAGTGGCACAGTCGGGAATGATGCGTGAATATATCCTGCGGCACCGAAATCCTGAACGCAGACAAGATTCAGCCCCGAAATTACTGGAACTCATGCCTGATACCTACGGTGTAATGGTATACCAGGAAGATGTCATCAAAGTGGCAAACCAATTTGCAGGACTCAGCTTAGAAGAATCGGATATTCTCCGCAGGGCAATGTCAGGTAAATATCGCTCACGGATGGAATTCAAAGTTGTCAGGGATCAATTCTTTAACAATTGCCTGGAAAAAGGTTATCAACCAGATTACATTCAATCGGTTTGGATGCAAATAGAAAGCTTCGGCGGTTTTGCCTTTTCAAAAGGACATTCTGCTTCTTATGCTGTTGAAAGTTATCAAAGCTTATACCTCAAAGCCTATTATCCGCTTGAATACATGGTGGCAACCATTAACAATTTCGGTGGTTTTTACCGTACGGAAATCTATGTACGCGAAGCAAAAAAACTGGGCGCAACAATAGATGCACCATGCATCAACAACAGTGAATATCAAACTGTCATCAATGGCACCAAAATACTACTGGGGTTTCAACATGTCGAAGGCTTGGAGCAAAAAATCATACACGCAATTCTTACTGAAAGAGATAAAAACGGCCACTTTTTAAGTTTGAACGATCTCACCAATCGTATTTCCATTCCAATAGAACAGCTCACAATCATCATCCGAATAAATGCGCTGCGTTCGTTTGGTATGGCAAAGAAATCATTGCTTTGGGAAGCTCATTTATACCAGCACAAAAAACCTGTACAAAGTAAAGTACAAGCTTCATTATTTGAAGCATCCCAAAAGACGTTTAAACTACCCTTACTAAATGAAGATCCGCTGGAAAATGCGTTTGAGCAAATGGAATTACTCGGATTTCCGCTTTTCGATCCTTTTGAGTTGATAGAACAAGAACTGGAACCGCATCAGAAAGCATCGGAGATTCCTGCATACATCGGGAAAGAAATGCGGACATATGGCTATTATGTAACGGTCAAACGCACTTCAACAAAAAACGGTGAATCAATGATGTTCGGTACCTTCCTTGATAGTGAAGGCGAGAATATAGACACAGTCCATTTCCCGAATGTCACCGCAGTTTATCCGTTTAGAGGAATCGGGATTTATGAATTAAGAGGAATCGTTACCTCAGAGTTCGATTTTCAAACGCTTGAAGTAAATTTCATGAAAAAAATAAATTACCGACCAGACGTAAGGTATTCCGATGAATAATGAACCCCTCATTAATTTCCACCTAAATCACAATCACAAAAAAAACGGCGCCCTAAACAAAGAGCGCCGTTTCAATTATCCGTTAATTCTTATCTATTCATGTAAATAGATCCGTTAAAGACTTTTTTATCATCAGAATAAACATCTTTTACTCGGGCTACCCAT
>JBILJP010000321.1:0-6249 GCA_044377135.1 Fluviicola sp. | reverse complement strand
TTGACAATGAAGAAGCCGATGATGAGGTTGAAGACCTGTACATCGCTACTTCCTATTTTACCTTATTTCAGGTTTCCACTCATTGTTTTGAGTTACAAAAACAACACGAAGAGTGGGCCGAAAAAGCCGTTAAAGGCACCTTTCCTCCGATTTACCTGGTGAATCGGAATTTCCGCCTGTAGAATGAAATGAAGAGGCCGGGGCCTGTGACCGATCGTATGCCGGATTAATATCTTGCGCTTACTTCGGTTGGCACTCAATGCGCCTCAACGATTGAAGCAATCACTGCAATGCTACCTGCACTGCAGCTTTCATTTCATTTTAATTTTAAATTTATGGAGAATCTTAAGGCTTCTTTTCAGGAGGACCTTGTTCTTGAACATATCAGTCATTATTTGCCCGAGCAAGCACCACTGAAAGATTTCATCCATCACAATACCCTGCATGCGTTTCAAAATCAGTCGTTTCACCGCGGATTGGCGGAAGCATCAACCATTTTCGGTTACAAAGTCTACCTTGAAATGGACGAATACCGCGAAGCGTATCAAGCAGGTAAAATAGGCAAAGCAAGTCTGGAACGGGTATTGAATGAGCGCATTCCGGAAGATGATCGCGTTTTTTACAAAACCCTATTGCTCAACGCCCCAATAGAAACCAACGAATCGAAACGTATCGGTGAACTGCGCGATTATTGGAAGTCGGCGTTTAAAATGGATCTCGATTCACGTGTACATCCTATTTTGTTTCGCATCATAGGAAGTTATATCGATCAGGGAATTGCCTCCTGGAATTTTCCTGTTCACGAAGCCGGTTTTTTGGCTTCATTCCGCTTATTGGAAAAAAACAGTTACGCCAGTTTCTTTCAGTCGAAACGGGTAAAAGCCATGATGCTGGACGAAACGCTTAAACTAACCGATCTTTTAAAGATTCTGGTAGGCGATGAAGCGTTGTACGAACAGTATTTGTTTGATCAGCAATTTGCACATCCGGGATGGTCGGGAATGGTTTCAGTTATTGAACACCGACCGGAAACCCTATTGAATCCGGTAGGTTTGTCGCTGAAAGACGTGATCATGTTAGAGTGTCTGCTCGAAATTGATGCCATCGACGATGTATTCGGTGAGAAATGGGAACCCATGGCTCGCTTCATTGAAAAACAACCGAAACCGTTGTTTGAACCGGTGATTATGGGCATGCAAAGCAAGTTGTTGCAGCTGTGGCACGAAGCCTACGAATGGACGTACTACGATCAGATTTTGCGCGCTATCAAGGAAAATAAAACCATGGATCGTATTGAATCGCCTTCTTTTCAGGCACTTTTTTGCATGGATGATCGCGAATGTTCGTTGCGCCGGTATGTGGAGCAGGAAGACGAACGTTGTGAAACCTTCGGAACTCCCGGTCATTTTAACTTAGAGTTTTATTTTCAGCCCGAAGACGGCCAGTTCTTTACCAAAGTTTGTCCGGCTCCGGCCACGGCAACAGTGTTGATCAAGGAATTTGAATCGTCGGCTAAACTCAAAAAAGACCTGCACTTTTCCAATCGCAATTACGGTTTTCTTGGCGGAACGGTCATGACAGCCATTGCCGGTTGGGTTTCAGCTGTGCGATTGGCTACCAATATTGTGAGTCCGCGTTTGAGTCCATTGACATCGGCTTCATCCAAACACATGGATCCGACATCAATATTGGCTATAGAAGGCGACGGAACACAATTTGAAGGCGGTTTGCAACTCGGCTTTACGCTTGAGCAAATGGCAGATCGTTTACAAGCAATGCTCACAGGTATCGGTTTGGCCGACAATTTCGCTCCGTTGGTTTATGCTTTCGGACATGGTTCTACCAGTGTCAACAACACGCATTTTGCGGGGTACGATTGCGGTGCCTGTTCGGGGCGTCCCGGATCGGTAAACGCACGCGTGATCAGTTACATCGGTAATCATACCAAAGTACGTGAGATCTTGCGCGAACGTGGCATCAACATTCCCGACGAAACACGTTTTGTAGGTGGTTTGCACGATACGTCCCGCGATGAATTCACGTTTTTCGACATCGATCAGTTACCTGCTCAGTTGCAGGAACTGCACCGGAACAATACCGTGATGTTTGATAAAGCCCTGGATCTGAATGCGCAAGAGCGCTCACGCAGATTCATGTCGATTGAAACCATTGATTCGGTTGGACGTGTCCACCGCAAGGTGAAACGCAGAACGGTTTCGTTGTTTGAGCCACGTCCGGAATTGAATCACGCTACCAACGCCTTGTGTGTAGTGGGCAGACGTGTGTTCTCGAAAGGTTTGTTCATGGACCGCAGAGCGTTTATGAATTCATTTGATTATCAGGTTGATCCTACAGGGAAATTCCTGGAAGGAATTCTGAATGCCGTTGCTCCCGTAGCCGGTGGTATCAACCTGGAATATTATTTCTCGCGTGTTGACAACCAACAATTGGGTGCAGGATCGAAACTACCGCACAACGTAGTAGGATTGATTGGTGTAGCCAACGGTATCGACGGTGATTTGCGTACGGGACTTCCGTTCCAAATGATCGAAGTGCACGATCCGGTACGTTTGATGGTGATTGTAGAACACTTCCCGGAAGTGGTACTCGATACGATTAAGCGCAATCCGGCAACGTTTAACTGGTTCAGCAACGAATGGATTCGTTTGGTGGCGGCTCATCCTGAAACAGGGGAGTTGTACTTCTTTAAAAACGATCGATTCGAGGTGTACGAACCAACACCGGCTCCGGTTCCTGAGGTGGAAGATTACTTGAAACAAGTACACTCAACCATCGAAAACGTGACTCCCGGACTCCTAAAAAAAAATAGAAAATGGAATACATAATCTTATCCCTCATCGGACTGCCGTTATTGGGATTCGTCATAACGGTATTCCTGCCGAAGTCCAACGAAAACACAATAGCGCAAGCTGTGCGGTTGATTACCGGTTTGCACCTCCTGGTTTCATTGGTGTTTGTCACTTTGTGGATCATTCAAGGTGGAGGCAACGTGCATTTGCGTGAAACGTCGATCATGAAATCGGCCGAGTATGATTTCTTCATTGATCTCTACGCAGACCGGTTAACCGTTGTGTTCTTACTCTTCGGTTCGGTACTGACCTTTTTGATCGGTATTTTCAGTCGCAGGTATTTGCACCGCGAATCGGGTTACAAACGCTTCTTTTCGGTTTTGATGTTCTTCTTTTTCGGGTATTCACTGGTGATTTTCTCCGGGAATTTCGAAACCATGTTCATCGGTTGGGAAGTATTGGGAATCTCTTCATTCTTGTTGATTGCCTTTTACCGAACGCGTTATTTACCGGTGAAAAATGCCGTAAAGGTATTTTCCATCTACCGTATCGGTGACGTTGGTTTGATTTTAGCGATGTGGTTGAGCCATCATTTATGGGGACACAACCTGGCGTTTTACGAACTCAACGACGCAAAAGCGGTGCACAGTCATTTACTGAATCATTCTGCCGAAGCCATTGGTATCTCGTTGTTGATTTTCCTCACGGCAACTGCCAAATCGGCCTTGTTTCCGTTTTCGTCGTGGTTACCGCGTGCAATGGAAGGTCCAACACCATCGAGTGCTGTGTTCTACGGATCGCTTTCAGTTCACATCGGTGCGTTTTTAATGCTACGTACTTTCCATTACTGGGAAGACCAAACGGTGGTGCGGTTTGTCATAGGTGGCGTAGGTTTACTTACTGCTGTGATGGCTAATTTCTCGGCCCGTGTACAATCATCCGTGAAAAGCCAGATTGGTTACGCATCCATTGCGCAAATCGGGTTGATTTTTGTGGAAATAGCAGCAGGATTGGAATGGTTGGCGTTGATTCACATTGCGGCCAACGCGTTCTACCGTACCTACCAGTTGTTGATTTCGCCTTCGGTAGTGACCTACAAAATCCGTGAACAATTTTACCATTTTGTACCGCGTGTCAAAACCTTGGAAGATTCGCTTCCGAAACGTTTGGAATACACCTTGTATCTCTGGAGTTTGCGCGAATGGAACCTAGACAACGCGATGTACCGCTTTTTGTGGAATCCGTTGAAACGCTTCGGTAATCAGTTGCATTTCCTCTCGATTCGACGCGTTGCGTGGTTTTTCGTGCCCGTTTTCGGAACAGGAGTGGCGATGTATTATTTCAAAGCCGATTTACCGGTATCACTTCAAGAAGCACTTCCGATTCTGTTCGGAGCTATTGGATTGGTAATGGTATTGAAAGCCTTTACAGAACGCAAAAGTGTATTGACCAGTTGGATTCTGGTGGTGATGAACCACGTATGGATCGTGTTGGCCGTGGCATTCAGCGAAAAACTTTCACTCACCGAGTTGGTGTATTATTTCAGTGGAATTGCGGTAGCGGCCACCGTTGGAATTTTGTGTTTGCGCAGATTGATGCGCTTAGAGGAAGAAGTAACCCTCGACAAATTTCACGGTCACGTGTACGAACATCCTAAGATTACAGCCGTGTTTTTACTGGCTTGTCTGGGCTTGGCCGGTTTCCCGATCACACCAACCTTCATCGGTGAAGATTTACTGTTTTCACACATCGAAGAACACCAGTTTACGTTGGCAGCCTTGGCTTCGTTGAGTTTCATCATTGATGGAATTGCTTTGATCCGCATTTATTCACGGGTGTTTTTAGGCCCGCATCACAAAACGTATCATGGAGTGGCCAAGCGCTCTTCCTAGAACTTACGATAACAAAACTATTATATGAGTAACGAAGTTAAAATCGATAGAACAACCCAGCCGAAAGACGGTTTCGCTGGGTTCAAACAAAATTTTGCCGGTGACGCCCTTTCTGGTTTCCTGGTATTCCTGTTGGCATTGCCCTTGAGTTTGGGTATTGCTTCTGCCAGTGATTTTCCTCCGATTTACGGATTGCTAACTGCCATGATTGGCGGTTTGATCGTGAGTTTTTTTGCCGGATCGGTTCTCACCATCAAAGGTCCAGCTGCCGGATTGATTGTAATTGTAGCTGGCGCAGTAGCCGAGTTAGGTCATGGTGACAATACCGTGGGCTGGCATTTGGCACTTGGAGCGGTGGTTGTAGCCGGTGTGGTACAAATGCTCTTTGGATTGGTGAAGTTGGGTAAATTGACCGATTTCTTTCCGCTATCGGCCGTACATGGTATGTTGGCAGCTATCGGAATCATCATTATTAGTAAACAACTGCACTTTTTGGTGGGAATGAATCCGCTAACGGCAGAAGGTAAACCGATGGTAGAACCCGTGGAGTTATTGGTGGCGTTAAAAGACACCTTTGCCAATTTCTTCCTGCACAAAGATGTAGCCATTGTTGGTTTGGTGAGTTTGGGGATTGTATTCGGCTGGCCGATGATTCCGGTGAAAGCGGTTAAGAAAATTCCTTCCGCATTGATCGTTTTGTTGGTGAGTATTCCATTGGCCATGTTCTTGCAAATTCACAACATTCCTGCCGATCCTGCAACCGGAGTAAAAGCATTCTCTCCGTTGTTGGATTTCAAAGAAGGGTTGGTTGACATTGTAAAAGTAAACGTTGATTTCAGCGGTTACCACCAAACATTTACCTTCATCAAATACGTGATCATGTTTGCGTTGGTGGGAAGTTTGGAAGCCTTGTTGACGGTAAAAGCAGTTGATATGTTGGATCCGTGGAAACGTCGTTCAAACACCAACAAAGATTTGATGGCTGTTGGTTTGGGGAATGTGATTGCCGGTATTTTTGGTGGTATCCCAATGATTAGTGAAGTGGCCCGTTCATCTGCAAATGTTGCAAATGGTGGAAAAACACGTTGGGCAAATTTCTTCCATGGTTTCTTTATCTTGTTGTTCCTGATCTTTGCTGTTTCATTCAGCGGCTTGATCCCGAAAGCGGCTTTGGCAGCTATGTTGATTGGTGTTGGTTGGAAATTGGCTCACCCGCGTGAATTTGGTCACATGGCTAAAATCGGGAAAGACCAGATTGCGATTTTCATCATTACAATCATCATTACCTTAATGACAGACTTGTTGGTTGGTATCGCCGCCGGAATCTTGTTGAAATTTGTTTTCCACCTTGCAAACGGCGCACCAATCGGAAACTTGTTCAGTGCAAAAACACAAGTAACTGCTAAAACTATTACAGTGAAAGGAGCGGTAGTGTTCAGTAACTGGATAGGTGTGAAGAAACAGATTTTGAAATTTGATTATACCGACGACATCATTTTGGATGTACGTGCCTGCAAACTCATTGACCATACGGTGATTGAAAGCTT
>JBILJP010000320.1:0-6253 GCA_044377135.1 Fluviicola sp. | reverse complement strand
TTGAAGGGATTGAAGGGAAATTAACCATCAACGACGTTAGCGGAAAAACCGTTCAAACGGAAACCATCGTATATGGAACTACTACCAAGTCACTGAGCTTACCGGAAGAAGGTATTTACTTCGTGACACTGCATACAGCTCAAGGTACGATAACTCAACAATTGGTGATCAAATAGTTCATTACCTGATTTCGTCTTATGAAAAAATGGAACCGTGTTTGGTTGGTGATGTTGTTAGGAGTAGTGGTGTTTTCATGTAAAAAAGCACTGATTGATCCTAGTGGAACAGTTGCTTTGGATACAACTCCTTACAATATAAACTACAATACGTTAGCCGATCCGAATCTTCCGGGCGATAATCCTTTAACACGAGAGAAAGTAGAATTGGGGCGCATGCTCTTTTACGAAAACCTACTTTCGGGTGATGGTAGCATGTCTTGTGCTTCGTGTCATAACCAAGCAAACGCTTTTTCCGACACAGCACGATTGTCGACCGGTATTGACGGACTCTTCGGTCACCGGCAGGCAATGGCTATTTTCAACATGGCCTGGAACGACAATGAATTTTTCTGGGATGGAAGAGCACATTTCTTGCGCGATCAGGCATTAAAACCCATTCAAGATCCATTGGAAATGCACGAAACCCTTCCCAACGCGATTGCAAAGTTGGAAGCGAAAGGTGGTTACCGTGTACAATTTTCCAAAGCATTCGGCAATGATTCCATAACGTCGGAACGTATGTCCCTGGCTTTGGAAGCCTTCATGTTTACCCTGGTTTCCAATCAATCGAAATACGATCGTTACCTGAATGGAACAGCGACCTTGAGCGAAAGTGAAGAACGCGGACGAGTATTGTTCTTTGCCGAGTACAATCCGTTTTTTCCTGAACTTTCAGGAGCCGATTGCGCGCATTGTCACAGCGGGAGCAATTTTGAAAACGATCAATACATGAACAACGGTTTGGATGACGAAGCTCAAATTTCCGACATCGGAAGACAGGCCGTAAGCGGTTCGGCAGCTGATAAAGGAAAATTCAAAGTGCCTTCATTGCGCAATAGTGCGTTGACCTATCCCTACATGCACGACGGACGATTCCGCACACTTGAAGAAGTTGTAGATCATTACAATACCGGAATTCACGCATCCACAACTCTTGAAGCTCCGTTGGCTTATTCTATGTCGACCGGATTGATGTTGACAGCGCAGGATAAAAAAGATTTGGTGAATTTCCTTAAAACCCTCACGGATTATCAATTCATAAAGAACCCGGCGTTTGGGTCTCCTTTCTAAGCTAAAAGAGTTCAACACAAAGACACAAAGAAAACGGACAAGTTTGACGTTTTAAAAGAACACAACGCTTACGCTGGAGCTTCAGCGCAAACGTAAAGGGATTTAGGTTATCGGTAATAAACTGCTTATCCGTTAAGGTTTTCAAAACGCAATCAGATCGTTCTCTTCGGCTGGGGTCAACGTATTTCCTTAAAACCCTCACAGATTATCAATTCATAAAGAATTAGGCGTTTGGTTCTCCTTTCTAAATCATTTAATCACCACAACGCTTGCGCTAATCACGTGTCGCCAATAGCTTTAGTGATGGAACAAGCTTCAGCGGTAGCGTAAAGGGATTTAGGTTGAAAGCGGTTTATCTATCAAAAAAACGTTTTGTACTGTGGTAAGCTATTTCGGTTTACTGAATCGTTTATCGGTAATGAACTGCTTATCCGTTAAGGTTTTTAAAAACGCAATCAGATCGTTCTCTTCGGCGGGGGTCAACGTAAACGGTTGAATAATGGCACTTTTGTTCGGATGATTCTCTCCCCCGCTTTCGTAATGGCGTAGCACATCGCGCAGGGTTTTGAAACGACCATCGTGCATATACGGGGCCGTGAGCGCACTATTTCGTAGCGTTGGGACCTTCACCACATCACGATCAACCTCCAGATTGGTTACCCGCATTCTACCCGAATCGGCATAAATGGGAAACAAGCCATTATTCCGAACACTGAAATCGGTGAAGTTAAATCCGCCATGACACTGACTGCAGTACAACCGATCAAAAAACAAATTCTTTCCGTGCATTTCAGCCGCATTCAGTTTTTTCTTTCCCTGTAGGAAAGCGTCGTATTTTGAATTACTGCTAATGAGGGTACGTTCAAAAGCTGAAATGGCACGTGTAATCACAAACGCATCCGGTTCACGATCATAGGCTTTTTTGCACATTTCAACATATTTCGGATCGGCTTTCATGCGTTTGGAAACATCTACAATGTTGAAATCCATTTCCGCATGTTCCTGAATGGGAACCAACACTTGTTTTTCCAAGGTTTCTAAAAAGCCGTCAAACAGCACGGTTGGATTATAACCAACATTCCCAAGCGTGGGTGCATTGCGGTTTCCCAAACGGCCTTCAATTCCGGGACTGATAGCAGCAGTATCCGCAAAAGCCAATGACTGTTTGTGGCAAGATGCGCATGAGATCTCGTTGTTGCGCGAAAGAATAGGATCGTAAAACAATTTCCGTCCCAAATCTATTCGGTCTTGCGTAAGCCGGTTGTTTTCAGGATAGGTCATCACGGGAAAGTGAGGCGGCACATCAACGATAGTTTTACCTTTTCCGGAAATGCAGGCCATAAAAACAAAACCGATCAACACCGTAAACAAACTGATATGGAGAACCCGAAGATGCATGGATCAAATGTAGTGAAATTGCAGTAAGAAATGTGTGGATTCGTATGAGAATCTTGCTTCTATCAGCAACTTTTCAACCAGAATAAAGGCACGTAATATTGCAAAATGACATGCCAAATAATCCCACGTCATTTTGCAATATTACGTGGGATTAAAAAGCTTGATTTTCGGGGAATTATGCGTCAAATTCCCAACCGCTCAACCACCTCAAAAAACCTACCCCAAAACGCTGGAAAGTCTGCCGAAATCCGCAACGACTCTTTCGTTATCGGATGCTCAAATTCCACACTTTTTGCATGCAGAAACAAATCGGGTAATTGAAGTAATTCCTGAAACGCGTGATTGTGATGCCGGTTGCCATGTTTCGGATCACCGATAATCGGATGACTGATCTTGTTCGCATGAATGCGCAATTGATGAGTTCGACCGGTTTCGGGTATGAATTCCACCAAACTGTAACGAGCCGTTGTGTAAGGTTCAACTGCCATGTTCAGCTCAAACTGCTGCAAACAACGGTAATGCGTCAGCGCTTCTTTGTAATTGCCACGTTCGTTTTTTACGGGCGTATCAATGGTTCCTGATTCCGGAATGTGTCCGCGAAGCAAGGCATTATACGTTTTGGTAATTGATTTTGAATCGAACAATTGCTGGAATGTTGAAGCATATTCATTCGATTTGGCAAAAATGAGTACTCCTGAAGTTTTATGATCTAAGCGATGCACAGGAACAGCCGTTTCATACCCCATTGCGCGCACCAGTTCCACCAGTGAAGGCGTTTCGATATTACGGGCAAAATGTGAGTGATGTACCAACATGTTGTTGGGTTTATTCACCACCAGACACACTTCGTCTTCAAATAAAACAGGGATTTCCACGTGCAATGTTACGGAAAGGACGGATATAATTGGGTTCTCGACCGTTAGATTTATGAAGGTGCGCAATTATAAGTATCCCCATTGAAAGCTGAGATCATCCAAAACAAAATAGTTTCAGTAACTTTGCAGCAAATCCCAACAAATGATTATCAAAGACGCCAAATTCGTTGTTAGTAACACCGATATTACCAAATGTCCGGAAGACGGTAAACCGGAATACGCCTTTATCGGCCGCTCGAACGTGGGGAAATCGTCGTTGATCAACATGCTCACGGATCGTAAAAGTCTGGCAAAAACTTCAGGTACTCCCGGAAAAACACAATTGATCAATCACTTTGTTATCAATGACGAATGGTATCTGGTTGATTTACCGGGTTACGGTTATGCCAAAACATCCAAGAGCAATCGTTCCAAATGGGAGAAATTCATTTCCGAATACCTGACAAAACGGGCTACGTTAATCAATATTTTCGTGTTGCTCGATTCGCGTTTGGAACCCCAAAAAATTGACATTGAATTCATGACCTGGTGCGCCGAAGAACAATTGCCGTTTTCAATGGTATTTACCAAAATCGACAAACTTTCCAGTTCTGCCTTACAGAAAAATCTGGCTGCGTATAAAAAGGAAATGCTCAAACAATGGGCTGAAATGCCACCGGTATTCACCACTTCTGCTGAATCGAAATTCGGACGGGAAAAATTACTGAATTACATTGCGCAAATCAATACCGATTTAAAGCAAAGCGAACAGTTTAGCGATTAACAGCTCATTTATCCATCCGTCCTTTGATGGTAATGGCGATGGTTTCTTCTAGTGGGGTAAACTCAAAATCGGGAAACGCAGCACGTACTTTTTCTGTCGAATAAACGGTTGTTCTTTGTGAACTTTCAGCCGATTCTTTGGTAATGGTTGGTCGTTTTCCGGTAAATCGCGCCACAAGTCCGGCTAAACGCCACGCCAGTCCAACGAGAAATTTACCGGCTAGCTTGGAAGGCGCTTTCACTCCCAATTGTGCGCAAATCTTATCAAACAAAGCTTTAAACGACAGGTTGGTTCCTGTTACCAGATACCGTTCACCGGAAGCATTTGTTTCAGCCAGTTTGCGAATGATCAACGTCACATCACGCACATCCACAAAAGCATTGCCTCCAGCGGTGTAATAACTCAACCCATTTTGAAGCGTTCGCATGATTTTTAGCGAGCTTTCATCCCAGTTTCCGGGGCCTAACATAATGCTCGGATTCACAATTGCAGCCGGTAATCCTTCCTCAATACCGCGCCACACTTCTTTTTCGGCACTGTATTTTGAAAGTGAATAACCACTGACTTTCTCATTGGCATTCCAATGATTGCTTTCTCTGCGAATGTGATCGGTAAAAGTGGTATCACTACCTACTGCAGCAGTTGAAGAAACGTAGACCAATTGTTTAACACCTAGCTCTAGCGCCACATTAACAACGTTTGCCGTTCCTTTACGATTGGTCTCGAATAATCGCCAGAAATCGCGACGGTGGAATGAAACCAGTGCAGCACAGTGAATTACTTTTTCGCAACCTTGAATGGCATCTGTTAAATCGACCAGGTCAAGAATATCACCTGAAACCCATTCTATTTGTTGTAACAGCTCTTCAGCGCGATCGGGATAATAAAAATGCATCAGGCGTTCCACCACCACTTTTCGTTTTTCTGAACGAACCATTGCACGCACCGAATGCCCGTGAGCAACCATTTCGCATACTACGTGCGAACCAAGAAGTCCTGTGGATCCCGTTACCAAAATCATGTTACGAAGTTAAGCATGTCATCGTTTACAATGTCATTTTACATTAATTTTAATTTGTGTTGAATATTTGACTGAAACAGATGAATATTTTAACGATATGGTGAAACAGATTTTTTGTTCGCTAAGCATTGGTAGCGTATCTTTGAACTATGAAAATAATGCTACTACTACTAGTTGTTCTCTCGGGAACTCTATTGTGTTCATGCGAGTCGGAATATGACAAACAACTCAATCAAGCGAAAAGTTTAGTTGAGCAGGAATTGGAATTGGAAGCTTCTATCAAGTATTCCGGTGACAATACGAAGTATTTCCAGCAAACGATCAATGAGTTGAAAGAAACCATTGCTTTTCACGCGCATTTATCCGGCAATAAAGAAGTTTTTCTTAATGAATTAAACGGATATAAGTCGCGTTTGATCATTGATAGTAACGCGGGACAAGATGTTCTGATTTCAAAATACCCTTGATTAAAACGCTAACTCCTCTATCGGATTCCAATACACCGTTTTAAAATCCTGCACCTGATCATTTACTACGTTTATTCCTTCTAATGCCAAACGCTGTTCCATTTCATTCGGATCGGCAAAATGCATTTTTCCGGTAAGTAATCCTTGGCGATTCACCACACGATGCGCTGGTATTTCCGGGTGCTGATGTGCCGCATTCATGGCCCAACCTACCATTCTGCTAGATCGTTTCGCGCCCAAATAATTGGCTATGGCGCCATAAGAAGTGACTCTTCCTTCCGGAATGAGTTTGACCACTTCGTAAACACGCTCAAAAAAGTCGGCGTTTTGCTCTGAAAGTTTAATCGGTTTCACAGAGGAAAGATACAAAATAGACCATAATTATGAATGAGCGAATTATCAATTATCAAGGTAAGCCCCCTTTATAATTTTCGAATTCA
>JBILJP010000319.1:0-6256 GCA_044377135.1 Fluviicola sp. | reverse complement strand
ATTACCAATGTTCAGTGACATAATTGAACATATTTTTACTCAATAGCAATAAGTAAAAACACATTTTATTGAAAACGGGTATTAATACGCTCAGAACAATCAGCTAAATTTTCGTTGTTTGTAGTGAATGGTAAGTGATAATTTGTATCTTCCGTTCGAATCATAACCAATACTATTCATTGAACGGGAGACGTCTTGTCTTGAATCGTGTTGGCTTTATATTGAATAAATAACGCACTAAAACACACGATTATGGCATTACCACTAACACTTCCGGCGTACATGCTCGACGCCACTTCTTCTGTACAAGTTACAATTGTCTCCAATTATTACACCGCACAAGTGTCTTTCTATAGCGGTCCAACGTTGGTGTTCTCACTTACCTTAATTCAGCAAGCTCCAAAGGTAACTCTTCCGGCGAATTTGGCAGTAGGTACGTTTATTATACACAGCGGTACGTTGACACTTCAGATTCCAAGTTCTATTCAATCAGGTACTGTTACCTTGAATTGTACTTATACGGATCAAAACGTTACCACTCCGCAGCCACTCAATGCCGTAATTGCTACCTGGAAGCTGAACCAATAACATTCAATCACCAACATCTTCCACCCAAATCGGTAACAACACACTATTAAAACTGAAGAACATGGGATTCAAACAAAACCTCGAACAATTGGGTAAACAACCCGACCTTATCTTAATCATCACCGATGAACAACGTGCAACACAGCATTTTCCTCCGGGATGGGAAGAAGAAAATTTACCTACTCTTACCTTTTTAAAACAAAACGGCTTTAGTTTCGATAGGGCTTTTTGCAACACGTGCATGTGCTCTCCGAGTAGAACAACCTTATTTACGGGAGTTTACCCGGCCAAACATGGCGTAACACAAACATTAACGGAAGGCGGTTTGTTGTCTCCCGGAGAACCAACGTTAAATACTTCTTTGCCAAATATCATGAATATGATGTGGGGTGAAGGTTACGATGTACAGTACCGTGGAAAATGGCACATGAGCAAAGGTGTTGCTCCAACCGGTACCAAAACCAATTACGATGACCTGACTCCTGCAGATATTTCTTTATTTGGAGCAATGGGTTGGGTAGCACCCGATGCAGGTGAAGATGTAAATCCGCTCAACTTTGGTGGTGGTTATGCCAATCACGATGCCAAATATACAGCAGAGGCTATTCAATATTTGAAAGAGGTAAGAGCTCGCCGTGCAGCCGGAGACCATCAACCGTATTGCCTCATTTTATCGCTGGTCAATCCGCACGATGTATTGGCATATCCGAAAACGGCTGCCACATCAGGTTACCATTCGTCGGCGTGGTCTGGAAGAGAAATCAAACTTCCGGAGACCTTCGGTGAAGAATTGTTGCGCAACAAAAAACCGATGGCGCAGGAACAAATCCTGATCGGAATGGCCGCTTCACTCGGACCACTGACTTCCCTGGAGCAAAACTTGGATTACATCAACTTTTACGGTTACCTTTTGAGTCATGTGGATAAAGAAATCGGTTATTTCATTGATGAATTATACCGCGAAGATGAACATGGTAAAAAACTGGCCGATTCGGCATTTGTTACCATGACTTCCGACCACGGTGAAATGGGCTTGGCGCATGGTGGTTTACGTCAAAAAACCTTTGTTGCTTACGAAGAAGCGTTGCGTGTTCCACTCGTAATTTCCAACCCTTTGGTTTTTAAGGATCATACTCAAAAACAGTCGATGGCTTTAGCAACGTTGGTTGATATCATGCCTACATTCATTGAATTGGCAAATGTTTCCAATCCTCCAACAGGATTGGCTGGCACCAGCTTGTTACCAATTATCGAAGACGGAACACCGGTTCAGGACAGCATTTTATTCACCTACGACGATACCAAAGCAGGATCAAACAGTCAACTGTCAGCAGTGAAAGCCGCCAATCGCATCCGTTGCATCAGAACCGAAAAATGGAAATTTGACATTTATTTTGACGCGCTCGGCACCTATTACAATCAGTACGAATTGTATGATTTGGTGAACGACCCTTCAGAATACACAAATCTGGCTTATAATCCGGAATACAAGGAGATCAGAGATGAATTGGAAAGACAACTCCACAAGCTTGAGATTGCTAAGCTTCGAGTAAATACGCCTTCCGATGTCTCGTGATTAAATTGACCAACTTAAGAGAAAAGGGGCTGCTTTCGGGCGGCCTCTTTTTTTGGGGGAAAGTTGATTTTGCATCCTTCATCTGAATTGGCCGAAGCCCGAAACCAACAATGGCATTAAGTCCCTATCGTAGGAGAACAAGGCGCGTTAAGCGTGGTCAAACCCCTGTTTGAGCTCAACCATCGGATTGTTTGTAAAACAATCCGCGAATGGTGTTTGCGAGTTGGGGTGAGATAGCTTAGCAAGACGTAGTTCTCAAGATTGGGACTTATAGCCTTGATTTTTTGTCTACTTTTTTATCAAGAAAAAAGTAGAAGAAAGAATTATTTCTTACACATCAACCCGCGTTCTATAAGTGGTGCCGCAATAATGTGATACGTTTTCTCCAACAATTCCCCCTCCGAAAGGTGTTTTACCTCCTCCGCATCAATAATCGGATGGATAATTACCCGCGATATTCCGGGATGCGCCGGACCCAAGATATTCCCCGGATCTGAAAACAAGTGGTAGTTATCTATAAACGTGATCGGAATGATCGGAATTCCCGCGCCCTTAGCCAGTTTAAATGCTCCTTCTTTAAACGGAATCATTGAAGGCGTGTCTTCATCCGGAATGCCACCTTCAGGGAAAACCACCAACGACCAACCTTCCTGAATGGCTTGCCGCGCTTGCATAAACGACTGAGCCGCTTTTCTGCGATCGCTGCGGTGTACCGGAATATTCAAACGCTTGAAATAGGTCTTTACCAGCGGATACGACAAAATCTCGCTCTTTCCCAAAAACAAAAACCGGTGATGGGGAAGTAAGGAATACATCAGGAAAATATCGAAATACGAAGCATGATTGGCAATGATCAGGTACGGTCCGTCAGGAATTTTCTTCGGACAAGCCAATTTTCGTACATGCACCAGCATCAGAATACGCACCAGATAACTCCAAAACACATTCAACGGAAAACTGTACTTGCGCCACGACTTGCGCGAAAGAATAATCAGGAAAAAAGGATAAAGCACTATCAAAGTGGCTACGAAGACCACCCCAACATACAGTTTATAAAACAAGCTCGGAATCCCCAACAATGCCTTCATATTCCAAAAATAAGATTTTCATCGGCTTTTGTGCAAAATGATTTTTTCGACAAGCTGCTATTTGCGAAAAAATGGTGATTTTTCCCACTATTGCCATTCAACGCGTCTCACAACAACTAATACATTCGTTTAAAAAGAATGTTCAATCGCTATCTTAAAGTGAGTTCGGGATAAGAATATCCTATCAGTAATTCATAAAGTGGTTGAAAACACGTTGAAGTTCGGCTGAGAGGAAAACAACAAATTGCATTGATTAGGAACACTAAGTCATTCTTAATAAAATCCCTTTGTGACCTTAACACGCCTTGCACTTCAAAATTCCTTTGTGTCTTTGTGTTTCCAAACTTTTGAAAATCGTACTTTCGCGGAAAAAGAATTCATGGCACGCATTCTCACAGGTATTCAAAGTACGGGAACTCCGCATCTGGGAAATTTACTCGGGGCAATCTTACCTGCAATCGAATTGGCGAAAAGCGGTGAAAACGAATCGTTTTTGTTTATTGCCGATATGCACTCGTTGACACAAATCAAAGATGGCAACCTTTTACGTCAAAACACCTATTCAACAGCAGCGGTATGGTTGGCTTGCGGACTCGACCCACAAAAAACGGTTTTTTACCGCCAGAGCGACATTCCGGAAGTAACCGAATTGATGTGGTATTTGTTATGCTTTTTCCCTGTTCCACGTATGGAGCTGGCTCATGGATACAAAGACAAAAAAGATCGTTTAAGCGACGTTAATGGTGGGTTGTTTACCTATCCGATCTTGATGGCGGCCGATATTCTATTGTATGATGCGGAAATTGTGCCGGTAGGAAAAGACCAGAAACAACATATTGAAATGACGCGTGATGTGGCTGGAACTTTTAATCATCTTCATGGTGATGTCTTGGTATTGCCTAAAGAACAAATTGATGAAAACACCATGACTGTTCCGGGAATCGACGGCGAAAAAATGAGTAAATCCCGCAACAACTTCATCAATATCTTTTTGCCTGAAAAAGAATTAAAAAAACAAGTGATGGCTATTGTAACCGATAGCAAAGGGCTGGAAGATGTCAAAAATCCGGATGAATGCAAGATCTTCGCTATTTACAAGCTTTTGGCAGATGAAGCATCGATTCAAACCATGCGCATCAATTATACATCTGGTGGATACGGTTACGGACACGCCAAATTGGCCTTGTTTGATCTCATCTTATCCAAATTCGAACACGAACGTTCACGCTACAATCATCTGATGAATAACTTCGATGAAATAGACGCTGCTTTAAAAATAGGCGCGGAAAAAGCTCGCTTGGTAGCAAAAGATGTTTTAAAACGCGTTCGTGAAAAAGTTGGATACTAAAATTTTTTCAACAACTATTTACCGTTGAATAGAAAATATGTATATTTGAATCAACTTATGTTACACCAACATAAACTACTCTTATTAAACCAACAATGTTAAAGCTCCTCCTCCAAGGGGCTTTTTCACTTCTAATAAAACCGTTATAGGTGTTATCGTATCAATGATTTATTATATTTGTTCCGCGACAAGAAAACTCTTCTCCTTATGTTAAAACACATAATCATCTGCGCTACTGCTTTAGTAACGATCGCTTCGTGCTCCGATTCGAGTACCGATTTATCCGATTTGAAAGCAGTTGGCGGAAAACGATACGGCGGTGAATTTCGATTCATGTCACCGGAAAAGGTGTCTGGATTGTTGCCAATTCAGGCCGTAGATATTTATACCCAACGTATTACTTCTCAATTGTTTGACCAATTATTGCGTCTTGATCCTACGGGTAAAAACGTTGTGCCTTCGTTGGCGGAAAGCTATACCGTTTCTAACGATGCTACTACGTTTACTTTCAAAATCAGAAAAGGTGTTTTCTTTAATGATGACGATTGTTTTGGTGGTGAAGGGCGTGAATTGACAGCAGAAGACATCAAATTCACCTTAGACATGGCTTGCAGCGGACTTTCTGAAAATGAGGTAAGTTGGTTGTTGGTTGACCGTATAAAAGGTGGGCGTGATTTTTACAATGCTACCAAAAAGGCGTTCAAAGAAGGCGGTGTTTCCGGCATTAAAGTATCCAACAAAAATACCTTGGTGATTACCTTGGCCGAACCTTTTGCAAGTTTCGATAAAGTATTGACCTACGGCGGCTTCGGTGTTTTCCCGAAAGAAGCCTACGATGAATACGGAAAAGACCTGAAAAACCATCCTGTAGGTTCCGGACCGTTCAAACTCAAAGAAATGACCGCTTCTAAAATTGAATTGGAACGCAATCCTCGCTATTGGAGAAAAGACGAATTCGGGAATCAACTTCCGTTTCTGGCAGCAATTACCATGACGTATGCTACCGACAAACGCAGTGAATTGATGGCTTTCCGCAATCAAAAAATTGATTTGGTACTTGAAATTCCGGCAGACGACGTCGAAAACGTATTGGGTTCTTTGCAAGAAGCTCAAGCCGGTAAAACGGTAAAACACAAAGTAGATTCCAAGCAGTCGCTTTCGGTTTCCTTCTTCGGACTTTCACACACAAACCCTTTGTTTCAGGATAAACGTGTGCGTCAGGCCTTAAATATGGCTATCGACCGTGAAACGATTGTGAACATGACGTTGAAAGGTGAAGGTTATCCGTTGCTCAACGGAATTATTCCCAGCAGCGATTTTTATCCTTCCAATCAGGTAAAAGGATTTAAGTTTGATGTAGCCAAAGCTCAAAGTTTGCTAGCCGAAGCAGGATATCCGGGCGGTGCTAATTTTCCGGAATTAACCATCTATGTAAACGGTAAAAAAGATTCAGACAGACACCGCTTGGCGAAAGGTTTTGCCGAACAAATGAAAGCAAACCTCAACATCAGCTTGAAAGTGAAGTTGTGTAGCATCGACGAGCGCAACAAAGCCGTGAGTAGCGGAACTGCAGCAATTTGGGTAAGCGGTTGGATTGCCGACTATCCGGATGCGGAAAGTTTCCTGAGCTTGTTCTACGGCGGAAACATCAAAGAA
>JBILJP010000318.1:0-6258 GCA_044377135.1 Fluviicola sp. | reverse complement strand
AGTGGTGGAAACGGAGGCAACTTTGCTCCTTCTTTGTTTGTGGGAAGTTACACCGGGTTTGCGTTTGCTTACGGGCTAAATCTTACAGGTTGGTTCGATAAAATACCGGTTACCAATTTCACCATGGTCGGGATGGCCGGCATGCTCAGCGGATTGTTTCATGCACCTTTAACAGCCATGTTCCTCATCGCTGAAATCACTGGAGGATATAACCTAATGATTCCGCTGATGATTGTTTCATCGATTAGTTTCGCCATTTCCAAACGGTTTGTTCCGCATTCTATGGATACTCAAAAACTGGCGGAAGACGGACATGTAATGCGCGCTGATAAAGACCGTCATGTATTGTCGACCATTGAGCAGCAAGATGTATTGGAAGAAATGGTGGTGGTACTAAAACCAGACGATACCATTGATAGTTTGTTTCAAACCATCCGCACAACTAGACAAGCGTTGTTTCCGATTGTGAACGAACGCGGAAGTTTGCTTGGAATGATTTACCTCAACGATTTACCCGATTTACTGCACATTCACGCCAACAATCCTGCTACACCATTGGAAAGCTTTATGGAACCGATCATTTTTTGTGCCGGACCAGACGATCCGATGGAAAAAGTCATGGATTTGTTTGATCAATCAGGGTTGAGTTACCTGCCGTTGATCTATCAGGATCAGGTGATTGGCTATTATTCCAAAACGCGAATGCTGGATGCGTACCGCAAAAAAGTGGTGGCTAGCATTGTTGAATAAACACTCAATCTCCGGTTTTAATCAAAAAAACAACGATTCCATTCTGGAAATTAATGTAAATTTTGCGATTCTATTCTTGAAATTTATATAAACTTTGCGAATTTAATCTGGAAAAAAGGATGAAATTTGCGATTCTATTCACTAAATTTGTGTGAAATTTGCGATTATGATAACAAGAATAGTTGTCGATAACATACGAAAACGGCTTTCCGACCGAAAAGTAATGGTGATTCTCGGATCGCGCCAAGTGGGCAAAACCACCTTGTTTCATCAGTTGTTTGATGGTCGTAAAGAAGTATTGTGGTGGAACGGTGACGAATCGGATGTGCGGTCAGCATTGGAAAACACCTCATCTGCCCGGCTTAAAACATTAATCGGCAACCATACTATTGTGGTGATTGACGAAGCGCAACGAATTGACAACATCGGTTTGGCAGCCAAAATCATCTACGATACCATTCCGAATGTAAAAGTATTATTGAGCGGATCATCGGCATTTGAGCTGAAAAACAAAACCAACGAACCGCTTACCGGAAGAAAATGGGAATACCAATTGTTTCCGCTTTCATTTGCCGAAATGGTGAATCATCATGGCTTGCTGGAAGAAAAACGACTATTGGAACACCGAATGATTTATGGTTATTATCCGGAAGTGGTGACACAAACCGCCGATGCCAAAAGTGTGTTATCGCAAATCACCAATAGTTATTTGTACAAAGACATTCTGATGCTTGAAAACATTCACAAAGCTGAAAAACTGGAGCGTTTGGTGCAAGCGTTGGCTTTTCAGGTTGGTCATCAGGTGTCGTATAACGAGTTGAGTCAAATCTGCGGATTGGATAACCAAACGGTGGAAAAATACATTGATTTGCTTGAAAAATCGTTTGTGGTTTTTCGGATTCCGTCATTTAGCCGAAACATTCGCAATGAATTAAAGAAGAGTCGTAAAATCTATTTCTACGACAACGGTATTCGCAATGCTGTCATCAAGCAATACAATTCCTTGCACTTACGTGATGACGTGGGCGCTTTATGGGAGAATTTCCTGGTTTCGGAACGCATGAAATACATCAATTACAATTTCCACTATTGCAATCGCTATTTCTGGCGCACGCATGCTCAGCAAGAAATTGATTATGTGGAAGACAAAGACGGTCTGCTGTCTGCTTTCGAATTCAAATGGAACCCGAAGGCAAAGGCCAAACTGCCGAAAGCGTTTTCAACGGCTTATCCGAACTCGGAGTTCAAGACCATACATCGCGATAATTTCTATTCTTTTCTGGGAATTGACTACGAATAGTTGATTCCCAAAAAGGAAGATCAATTCAACAACTTCCCGAAGTTAATGCCGCGATTGGTAATACTCATGCGCAACGTGAATCGAATGCGTGTGGTATAATTCAACGTTCCATAAGCATCGTTCATGTCTTTCGAAATGTAAAGCGGGAAATACAATCCGGCTACTTTTCCAAGGCGAATCCCCAATCCAACATCAAATGCCGTTTTGGTTTCATCTATAACAATCGACGACGGAAAAACTCCGGCATCTGCGAATACTCCGAAAATGCCTGGTCCGAACGGTAGTTGCGCATAAAAATTGGCTGTTGCTACCCATTGGGAGTTGGTTCCGTAGTTACTCGTGCTTTTAAAGCCGCCCATATTTTCCAGACGTTGTTGTGATAAGAATCCTTGAGAAGCGGTTCTTCCGAAATAATAATCTTCTACAAACAAATCTTGCGAACCGTTGGCGCCACTCAGGTTAAGACTGTAATTAGCAGTATTGGTACCATTACTGAAGTCAAACAACCAGTTTCCACCGGCATAGCCACGCAATTCGAGCCAACGACTGTTTTTGTTGCGCATGTATCTGAAACGGTAGGTTGCTTCAACACTTGAACGTCCCATTTGATCGCCATTGCGCACATTTGAAATGAAATCGGAACGCAAACCAACGTTTACTTCATGATCCGGACGGTTGTAATTGAAATCGTATTTCGCAAAACCACCTACTTGTTCCAATTGACTGCGACCAAATACATCCAAACGATACATGGTTTGCACCAACAATGTTTGGCTGATTGGTGTCGCTTCTTTACGATCCCCTAGTTTGGCAAACCAGAACGGCGAAGCAGCAACATAATAACCGTCATTTCCTTTGTAAGCCTCGTTATCGGTTTCTTTGAACGATCTTACTGCCAATCCGAACTTACTCAGTTTCAAATTTTTCTTTGGTAAAAACGAATAGCTAAAATCGGCAATTCCGGAAACGCGTTTTCCACCGAAAGAATACATCGGTACAACCAGGTATTGCACACGATTGAACGGAATGCCCATATTGTGAACTGCCACTCCCAACATGAATTTATCGTATTGATTGGCCGCCACCATTGGCATCCAGTATACATTCGATTTTCCCTGTTCGTTATCGCCGATCAATCCTTCCACTTTCAACGGTTCCACTTTACCAAACAATCCTTGCTGGTGCCAGTTGTTGTTGTCTCTAAACACTTCCGGTATTCTGCCTGAAGGATTAATGCGTACCTCATCGGCTTCTGCTTTGAGCAATACACTACTTGTTTTCGCTTCGCTTGGTTCTACCCAAACGGTTTCTACCAACTTGCCTTTCTGATACGCTCCTACTTCTATCGGTCCATTGACCTGACCAGTGTTTTTTACCGTTACCAGCGTTCCTGCTTCATCTGTTTTTACTTTTTTCAGCTTATAATCGACATGATTGGTGGTTTGAATCAAATCTCCGAACAACCAACTCAAATCTTTCCCCGATTCTTGTTCCAACGTGGCGCGCATGTCTTCGGGTTGCGGATGCTTGAATTTCCATTTCTCGAAATAAGCATGCATGCATTTGTCAAAATTTTCATCGCCCAAATACTGTTTGAGGTAATTGAACACCAATCCGGTTTTGGAATACATCACAGCGCCGTAATTGATACTTGTGAAATCGGCAGAATGCGTTTCAATGGGCTGATCTTCACCAATACCTGCGATAGCACGGAAACTGAAATCGGCCATATCATAATGATCGAGGTGATCAAAATGAAAACGACCTTCTAACACCATATCGGAAAGGTTGGTATTGTTGGGATACTTGGTATAAACGTAGCGTAATTCGTTGAGTGTGTTCATTCCTTCATCCATCCAGCCATGAACACGTTCGTTTGAACCGAGGATTCCGTAAAACCAGTTATGCCCTACTTCGTGGACAATTACAATCTCTAATTCCATAGCAGAAGTTGAATTCCCGATTACGGTAACGTTCGGATATTCCATTCCACCACCGGCAGAAATGGTTCCATCAACAGCAGTGACATTGTTGTACGGATAATCGCCGTTCCATTTGGAATAATAAAAGGTTCCGTCGTTGATGTATTCGATGGCTTTTTGCCAGTATTTTGCGTTGTGAGGAACAAACATGGCCCACGAGGTCACTTTGCGTTTTGATTGCGGCAATTCCACTTCGCCCTTCGACACGATGTAGCGTTTATCAGCAAACCAAGCAAAGTCGTGCACGTCTTTTTGGGTATAACGAATGGTTTTCCATTCAGAATCGGAAGCAGGAAAATCGGTTTTGCCAAGCATCCCTTGCTTTTGCAAAAGTGCTGTTTTGATGTTATCTGCCGATTGACTTGCCTTTTGGTTCAGGAAATCAATTTCAGACTGCGTTTGCAAATCGCCCGTAGCACCAACTACGTAGTTTTTTGGTAACGTAATCGACACGTCAAACGAACCGTATTCGGAGTAAAACTCTCCCTGGTTGAGGTACGGAATCTGGTTCCAGCCATTTTTGTCATACACCGCAGGTTTTGGGTACCATTGCGTAATTTGATACGATTGACCGATGTGTCCCAAACGGGAAATTTCACCCGAAGGAATTTTCACTTTGAAAGGTGTTGCTACCGTGATTTTTCCACCACTGACCAAGGGTTGCGCTAAAAATAACTTCGCGATATCAGGATTATTCGGATCATACTCAAAAAAGGCGGAAGCACCATTTACGGTAAAGTTCAGCGAATCTATCGAACCTTTGATAGAATCTGCTCCAAAGGTAAGATCTTCATCACCGGTATTATATTGTTGTTTACCGAGCGCTGTCTTACCGTTTCTGTAAGCATTCGGCCACAAGTGAATGTAGAGGAAATCGAGTGTTTGAGGTGAATTATTGATGTACACAAATGATTCCTGACCATGCAGCACATGGTTTTTATCATCCAACTTTACCGAAATGGTATAATTGACTTCTTGTTGCCAATACGTTTGAGCGGTAGAATGAAGGATAACTGCCGACAGAAAAAGGAAAGAGAGTATGTATTTATTCATTGCTTAAAAAGTTGAATGCCTCACCGATGACCAAGCATCAATGAAGCATTACAAAAATAGGGTTTCAAAGCGAATCCGGATACAGGAGTGTTACAAGTGGAAAACTACCGCATCAAACGCTTGAATATGCCAGATGAATTGCAAACAATCACTTTTTATTAACCGGCATTGTTCGCATTCCGGAAGCAGTAACCGTGCGCACCAGGTAAGAACCCGATGCAAAATCATCCAATGATATACTCGTCTTTTGGGTTTTTGGTGATTGTGTCATTAACAATTGACCGGTAATCGAATACACTTCCAATTGCTCAATCACCGTTCCTGCTTCAACTGTAAAAGTCGACTCAAACGGATTGGGATACACCATCACCGATTCGAGGGCCAATTCAACTGCTCCCAAAGAAGTGCATTCATGCTGATAATTGCTGAGTTGTTGCGCAACTGCAGATTGACGTTCGGTAATGAATTGTGTCAATCCTTTAAAAGTAGACCATTGACCGAACGGATCCATGGCATTTACATCGGTATGAATAGATGCGTCAAAATCGCCGATCGAGAAAAATTTATTGTTGTCTGTATTCAATTCGGGGCGAATAAGCGCTGCTGTGGTATTGATGTACGATTCCAGATTTCCGAGCGTAAAATAATTATCCATCAGAATACACACATGGTCAAAGAACGAGCTCCTCAATTCGGGATCTTCCTGAATTTTCTTCACCAGCTGCTTTGGTCCGTCCTGTGTTTGAGAGTAATCAATGATCAAACCGGTGGTTGAAGTTGAAAATGCCAGGTTATAATCCCAGGGAATCCAATCCATCAGGTTCGTTTCAGGATTTTGATACAGGAAGAAATTCCGTCCGTGATCGTAATACGAATCCCAGTTATACATTATGATATCGGCGGCCAACACATAGAGGTATTGATCAATGTTCAGAACCTGCAAAATACTGTCTTCAAAATTAGCTTGCGGTGTTGCAATCTTTTTGGTGAGATCGATCAGACGCGACCAATCGTTGGCAGTTTCGTTGGTTTGCAATTCAAATTCGTCTTGATAATTGGCAACGGAATTGCCTTGATACTCCAAACTGGTGTTGCTGATACATTTGAACAGATTACCGCTATCGGCAGTATACCAGTTCTTCAACGCACGCTTATCTACCTCTTCCACCATGA